>JAILDF010000038.1 GCA_024689585.1 Oribacterium sp. | reverse complement strand
TTTTCACTCTAACTGCGGAAGAAAAAACTGCGAATACCAGGAGGTCAACATTCAGGGAAAATAACAGTCCCACCGTTATAAAGTGAAATGTAATCGATCACAGCTGCGACAAATGAAATCTGGGTTATGGCCATTGTTATCTTCTGATTATTAATGGATATGGAAGCACAGAGACGAATTCCGGAATTTTAAGAAAGATCATAACCGCAGAGGACCGTGAGATCAGTGTCGGTGGTCTGTCTTTTGTTGCTGATGCGCTGGTTGTAGATGAAAACAGCAACCGAATAAATGATGGCGAAAGTGGAGAACTCTGGCTCACTGCGCCCAGCATTTCCATTGGATATCATAACCTTGAGGAGAACAACAAAAAATCTTTTACCTTTGTGGATGGTAAGCGCTACTTCAAGACAGGAGATATTGTTTTCCAGGATAAGAACGGAAATTACCATATAACAGGCAGAAAAGACGATATGGTCAAATATCATGGCCAGCGTGTGGAACTTGGAGAGATTGAGAGCCTGCTCATGAAGATCGACGGAGTGAAGCAGTGCAAGGTCCTTATGAAAAACAATGATCAGGAGGACTTTCTTGTTGCTTTTTATACCTCATCCAGAGAGTTTAAAGCAAAAGAGCTTACGGATAATCTGCGGAAAAAAATGCCGGCGTACATGATCCCGGGTGTTTTTAAAAAACTCGATGAAATGCCTCTAAACAGCAGCAATAAGATTGACCGTAAGAAACTTATGGAGATGGAAGTTTTGTTTGATGGCTCCGATTATGTGGAACCTGATACAGATCTTGAAAAGTATCTCTGCGATTCTTTTGCAAAAGTACTTGGAGCAGGAAAATTCAGCGTTACCGGAAATTTCTTTGAGTATGGTGGAACCTCTCTGAGTGTATCAAGACTTCTCTCGCATCTTGAAGAGGATGGATATACTGTTGCATACGGCGATGTAAACAACAATCCTTCTCCAAGAGAGCTTGCAGCCTTTATCGAAAACTCTGAGAACGCCGTAAAGATCCCGCCTATGAACAGGGACAGATATCCGCTGACCAAGACCCAGCTTGGAATATATCTTGAAGGTATAACCGGAGGAAGCAAGGAAACCTACACCACACAGTACATGATGGAGGCTGAGGTAGGTGTTGATGAGAACAGTCTGGTAGAGGCTGTAAATAAATTATTTGAAGCTCATCCTGCCTTAAAGTATAAGATACAGTGTGGTACAGACAATCTTCCGTATATGGTCATGGTTCCGGATGAAAAAATTGAAGTACCTGTATTTGAAGGCAGGTCAGATGACAGGATAACTTTTGCAAACAGCTATATGCCGGTGGTTAATATACTGGACAATCTGCTGTTTAATTTTGCTGTGTATAAGACGGAAAAGTGCTGTTATCTTCTGCTTAAGTCACATCTTATTGCAACCGACGGTACATCCTTAAGCCTTCTGATCTCTGACCTCAACAGAGCACTAAAAGGAACTGAGCTTGTGGGAGAAGATTGCTGGATACAGCAGATCGGGATGTATGAGAAAGCACTTATTGACAGCGGAGCACATGATAAGGCTGCCGAATATTATAAAAAACTATTCGAAAAGATGGACAGTCTTGATTCCCTTATGGGAGACCTGAACAGACCACTTACTCCCGGAGTTAGCCAAAATTACAGATATGAGCCCGGGACACTTGAAACCGTAACTGTAAAAGAATTCTGTGACAGATACCAGATTACCGAGAGCTCTTTCTTTATGGGGGCAATGGCCATACTCCTCGGAAAGTACCTGTATTCAGACCGTGTATCATTTTCAACGGTGTACAACGGCAGGTCACTTCCTGCAATGAATAATACAATCGGTACTCTTATAAAAAGAATCCCTGTATACGGAGATCTCTCTGACAACACGGATGTTATTACCTTCCTTACAGCTATGAGTAAGCAGGTATTTTCAAACATGAGTAATGATATCTACTCCTTTGATGAAGTTTTAAAACAGTGCCCTGTCAATGAGGATGTGGAGCTCATTTATCAGGGAGATCTTTTTACTGATAATATGGGTAAAGCAGGCGGGGAGCAGCTGTTAAAGAGCGACTCCTATTTCATGGAGCAGTATCATACCGGAATGGTGACAGGATGTATGTCCATACAGCTTTTTGCCACGGGCGGTCTTTATAACATGACGATTGAGTACAGAAATGAAAGATTTTCTGAAGAATGGATCAGAAACTTTGCTGATCATCTCTTTATTATCGCAAATCAGCTCCTTTCGTGCAAAAAGATCGGTGATATCGTGATGATGAGCGATATCGAAAAAACTCAGATCGATGCCTTTAACAATACTTCATATCAAATGAAATTTGTGCCGGTACATGATCAGATAGCTGCTTTTGCCAGTACGACTCCGGACAAAAAAGCTGTTATCTGCCGCGGAAAGACTCTGACATTTAAAGAGCTTGATCTGCTCTCTGATATTGTCGCTTCAAAGCTCTTGGAAAAGGGTATAAGTAAGAACGTACCTGTAGGAGTTCTGCTTGAAAGATCTGTTTATGCCTATGTGGTAGAAAACGGAATACTTAAGGCGGGAGGAGCATTTGTTCCGTTTATACCTGAGTATCCCGATGAACGTATCAATTTCTGTATGCTTGATGCATCGATCCCTCTTCTTGTTACCTCAGAGGAGGTAAGAAAACGCGTCAGGGCCTAAGTGAAGATGATTACAATATAGTAACTCTGGAGGAGATTTTTGGTGTTTCTTCACTTGAGGAAATATCTGCACAAGGATCAAAGCCTGAGTATAAAAAGGAATCTTCCGCTTCCTCAGATCTTGCTTACTGTATTTATACTTCAGGATCAACGGGGCGTCCCAAGGGCGTTATGATAGAGCACGGAAATATTGCCAATTATGTGCACAGGAATGAAAAGTCCGTTGAAATAATGAATTATGCCAGTGAGG
Source organism: Oribacterium sp. (assembly GCA_024689585.1). Taxonomy (GTDB): domain Bacteria; phylum Bacillota; class Clostridia; order Lachnospirales; family Lachnospiraceae; genus Oribacterium. Next base: position 14,944 of record JAILDF010000038.1, on the reverse strand, counting down.
GCAGAGTATGCCTTGCGCTTGCCTCTTTCTCTTTTGACGTATCGGTAGTTGAACAGTTTGTACCTCTTTGTAACGGCAATACCGTTGTGATCGCAACAGATGAGGAGATACATGATCCTGACAGTCTCGCAAAACTTATCACCGATAACGATGTCACTGGAATAACCTGTACTCCGACTTATCTTTTAAGTCTTATTGGAATCCCTTCATCAAGAAAGGCCCTTGAGCAGGTAACATTTTATGATATCGGCGCTGAGGCATTTCCTGCAACTTTATTCAAGGCGCTCAGGGACATAAGAAAAGACAGTGTTATCTTAAATGTTTACGGACCTACAGAGTGCACAATGGGATGTTCTGCTGATGTTGTGGAGGATCCAGAAAGTATAACCATTGGAAATCCTATAGCAAATACCTGTTTCTATATATACGACAAGTTTGGAAACGAACTTCCTGTCGGTATAAAGGGAGAACTCATCATCGCAGGCGATCAGGTTGGAAGAGGATATGTAAACCTTCCGGAAAAGACAGAAGAGGCGTTTATTAAGCACGGTGTTCAGAAAGCCTATCACAGCGGTGATCTCTGCATGTGGAATCCTGACGGAAAGGTGCGGATTTTTGGCAGAATAGACAATCAGATCAAACTCAGGGGCTTCAGGATTGAACTGGACGAAATTGAAAAGGTTATGTCTGAGTTTGAAGGTATTAATTCCAGTGCTGTAAAAGTCATCAGGACCGGGGCAAAAGAGTTCCTGGCTGGTTACTACACTTGTGATAATGAACCTGATATGGATGCTTACATGGAATTTTTGAAAGATAAGCTTCCGGAGTACATGATTCCTCAGATAATGAGACGCGTAGAGGAAATGCCTCTTACGACAAATGGCAAAATTGACAGAAAAGCTCTGCCTGTTCCAGATATATCCGAATTAAAAGCAGAGTATGTCGCACCTGAAAATGATATTGAGAGAAGTCTGTGTATTGCCTTTGCTAAGGCGCTGGGTATGGAGGAAGATGCAATCGGTACTGAAGATGACTTTGCTGAGCTTGGAGGAGATTCCCTTAAGGCTATGACTGTCCTTGCACATGCCAGGATAGAGGGCCTTACCGCTGCCGATATTTTCCAAAAGAGGACACCGAAGAAAATTGCTGCTTCACTTGGAGCAAAGGATAGTGAAAACCTGGATGAGAAAGAAAAACAGGCCAGAACTGTGCCACACAGATTATCGCCGATGCAGGTAAAGATGATAGATAACCAGCTGTACAATCCCGGATCAACCATGTGGAGCAACACACACTTTTTTGCCAGATTCAAAAAGGAAACAGATGCAGACAGATTATGTGATGCTGTTAAAACAGCAATCAATAATCATCCCGGATTGGGCGTTGTATTTGAATATAATGACGAGTGTAATCTGCAGCAGAGATATGATCCATCCATTATTCCCGCCTTAAATGTGGAATATATAAGTGAGGATGATGTTGAAAAACTGGCTAAGAGTCTGGTTCATCCTTTTGAAAGGATTTTAAACAGCTGTCTTTTCAGGGCAAGGGTATTCAGGACAGATAAAAATAGTTATCTATTTATGGATGTGCACCACCTGCTTATGGATGGGGCATCTCTTGGGGTGCTGTTAAAGGATGTGACGGATGCCTATTTTGGAAGGGAACTGCAAAAAGATTATTATTTTGCGCTTCTTGAAGAGGCAGATCAGGCTTATGTTGACGGCAGACGCGAAAACGATAAGGGATACTTTGAGAAGGTTTATGGAAAGAATGGGGAAAATTATCACTATATTCCAAAGCAGGATCATAAGTCAAACAAGAACTCTCAGGGAGAAAATCTTAAAAGATTCTCCTTTAACAGACAACAGCTTGAAAAAGCCGAGGAGTACTGGGGAGTTTCACATTCCTGTATGGCAATTGCCAGCGCGCTCATTACCCTTTCGTATTATGAAAAGGTCGACAATGTAATGACTAACTGGATTTTTAATAACAGGTTGTCGCCGGAGTCCGAGAATGTAGTTGGAATGCTCATAAAGAACTCGCCTGTAGGAATGAATGTTTCGAAGTTTGACAGCATGCAGGATATCCTGTTGGAGGTTAAAAGGCAGGTGGCGGAAGGCATTGCCCACTCTTCTTATGACTACTTTGTCGGATTTGACTCTGCTTTTAATACAGATCCCATGGAAGTAAATCTTCAGATAGGAATAAATGGCAGTGAGATTGATGAGCTTGAGCCTGAGCTGATCGAATTGGATAATCCTTATCTGGCAGCCGGCGAAAGATTTGAGATTGAGTTACTTGAAAATGAATTTGAAGATAATGGAATAGACTTGGAAATTGAATATATACCTGAAATATATGATGAGGAATCCATAATAAGATTTCGTGATAGGTATATCAATACTTTGGAGTCTATTGTGTATATGAGGGTAAAAAAGACAGAGAAAAGCATTATTTCAAAAAAATAAATTATGCATTTCTCATCATGAATAGAATATTAGTTACTGTTCGAAGACCCGGTAGTGTAAATGGCGATTATGAAGAAATTACTTTTCCCATTGACCCGTATCTTTCTGAGCAGAATACCGGTGTTATCGATAATGACTACATGAATTCACGATTTGAAAAGTGGAAGAAGCAACTTGATGACCCAAATTCCGATCCAAGAGACATCGAGGCAACTCTTGGAGAACTGCATAAGTCATTTGCTTTCCTGTCTCAGGAGGAGCAGAAATATGCAAATCTTTTCCTTCATGATGTTCAGTCCGGAGATGCCAAATTTTATCCAGATTATACGCTGCGTGACTATATCATTGAATACGCTCAGAACACAAAAACTGAGCAGATAAGAATACTGGTCAAGTATCTGGGTGTATCTGAACCTAAACTGAGAGATATGATGAATGCTCACGTAACACAAACAAAGCTTAATGAATACGGTCGTTTTGATGCTCTGAAAGCAACAGTAGTTCGTGAAAAAGCACAGGAATACTTTTCCAGAGTTGATGGGAAAAAGCTACCGCCATTTCTTGTAAGTAATCGTGTAGACGAGCTTCTGACTAAGTTTATCCTTGAAGATGGGTTCGATATCCCGGATCCTGACAAGATACTGCACTAAGCTGAACATTCCTGTGATATCTGTTCATGGTCTTCGTCATACACATGCCTCCATACTTCTCTATGCAGGAGTATCTATAGCGAGCGTTGCGAGAAGACTTGGGCATGCAAGTATGACAACAACACAGAAGACATACCTTCATGTTATCCAGGAACTTGAGAACCAGGACATTGACCTTGTTATGAGATCTCTGTCAAATCTGACGTAATCGTAAAAAAACTAACGCCGATGAAGGCGTCTGCCTTTTTTCACAGCTTCAAAATCATAGTCGCAAACCTGAAATACGCCAGCAGCGAGAGAGCATCCACGATGGTGGTTATGAAAGGGCTCGCCATAACCGCAGGATCGAAACCCAGGCGCTTTGCCCCAACCGGAAGCACACAACCGATGAGCATGGCCATCAAAACCGCTGCAATTAGCGTCATACAAACCGTGATGGCTACAGGCACAGCCACATGATCGAAAAGAAGAAGCTTCACGAAATTGGCTGCTGCCAGAGTCAGTCCGCAGAAAACAGCAACTCTGATTTCCTTCCAGATAACTCCCGGAACATCGGAATACTCAATCTCTCCGAGAGACAATCCACGGATAACCGTAACAGACGCCTGGCCGCCGGCATTACCGCCTGTATCCATGAGCATGGGAATGTAAGCCACAAGCACCGCGCACACGCTTAGGGCATCCTCGAAGGATTTAATGATGGCTCCGGTAAAGGTAGCACTCACCATGAGAAGCAGAAGCCAGGGAATCCTCTTTTTATAGGTTTCGAATACGCTGGTCTTCATGTAGGTTTTATCGGAAGGAAGGATAGCCGCCATCTTTTCCATATCCTCTGTAGCCTCTTCTTCCAGGATATCCACGATATCATCGACCGTAACGATACCCACAAGCCTGTTTTCATTGTCTACTACCGGCATGGTGGTAAAGTCGTACTTCTTGAATTGTCTCGCAACTTCCTCCTGATCCATCATGGTATTAAGGGCAATGACATTTTCATGCATTATGTCCCCGATTATCTCATCATCCTTTGAGAGAAGGAGATATCTGAGGGCTACGGTTCCAAGGAGATGCCTGCCGCTGTCCAGTACATAGCAAACATCGATGGTCTCGGAGTCGACACCAACCTTACGAATTCTTTCTATGGCTTCCCTGACAGTTGAGCTTTCCTTTAGATCCACAAACTCCACGGTCATGATGCTTCCGGCACTGTCATCCGGATAGCGCAGAAGCTGATTGATCTCACGCCTCGTATCGGCATTGGCATTGGCCAGTATCCTTGTAACGATGTTCGCCGGCATCTCATCCATCAGGTCCGCAGCATCATCCGCCATCAGGTTATCAATGATTCCTGCCGCTTCCTTTTCGGACATGGCGCTGATGATCTCTTGCTGCAGATCCACATCAAGATACGAAAAAACGTCCGCAGCCTGATTCTTGGTCAGAATACGGAATATCTTAAGCATTCGCTCTTCATCGAGTTCCTCTATCCATGCAGCGATATCCGCGTCATTATGCTCGGAAAGCGCCTCACGGAGCTTCAGGTATTCCTTGTTTTCAAACATGGTGAGAAGCTCGTCAAAAACATTATTCTTTTCTTCCATCTTATATCTCCTTTTATACGGCAAAATAAGCCGCACACAGGAAAATACTCTTTACAGGGAATTCCGGGTGTTGCAGCAGAAGATTGCCGTGATCATATTATGTGTACTTCGGGGAACAGTATCTGAACTTCGACTGTCACTTGACATATGACCACCACCCTTCAAAAGAATTGAAAATCAAGAATGATCTTCGGTTCAATTCTATGTTTAGAAAATATCAAAGTCAAGACTTTTAACTTATGAAAAAGTTTCGAACATCACGATTTTATGGTACAATCATTCGAGCCATAGCAATACGCTTAAAGCACACTTACGGTTTAGGATAAACCTCTTTTGAGAATTGTTTTTAGCGTCTAAGGTAATTTCAGATAAATAAAAAAGGTTATACGATGCAAAAACTTCTTTCAGTGGCAATCCCTTGCTACAATTCTCAGGAATATGTCCGTCATGCGATAGAAAGTCTGCTGCCCGGCAAAGACCAGATTGAGATAATCGTTGTTAATGACGGCTCAACGGACGATACACAGAAAATAGCGGAAGAGTACGCCGGAAGATACCCCGGCACTGTCAGGGTTGTAACCAAAGAAAACGGCGGTCACGGAGATGCTGTTATGGCAGGTCTCAGGGAAGCCAGCGGTCTTTATTTCAGAGTCCTGGACTCCGATGACTGGCTGGATGAAAACGCTCTTTACATATTCCTCGGAACTCTGAAGAAGATGCGAGACAGCGGTAACCCGGTGGATCTCATAATAACAAACTACGTCCATGAAAATGTCATGGAAAAACGAAGCTGCAGTATCAACTACCATAAGAACCTGCCCATAAACCGCAGATTCTCCTGGGATGAAGTGAAGGAATTCGAGATGGGTTCCTACCTTCTCATGCATGCCACCACCTTTCGAACAGACCTCCTCGTAAGCTGTAACATGGAGCTTCCGAAGCATACCTTCTATGTGGATCACCTGTTCGTTTCATATCCTCTGGTTCATGTGGAAAGCATGTTTTATCTGGATGTAGACCTTTACCGTTACTTCATCGGACGGGCTGACCAGTCTGTTAATGAAAACGTCATGCTGCAAAGGATCGGCATGCAGCTTGAGGTAAACCGCCGCATGCTCTATGATCTGGATCTCGAAAGCATCGGCAATAAATCAAAAAGAGAGTACCTCTACTATTATGTAGAGATCCTCTCACTGATCACCATAACCATACTTCTTCGTTCCGGAACAAAAGAAAACGAGGAACTGATGGAATCGTTCCTCGATGAGATAAAAGACAATAAGCCCAATGTTTATGACTGGATAATGCAGAAGCCCTTTTACAGACATCCCATCCGTCCAATCCGCATCCTTCCGCGCTTTATAAGCTATCCAACCTACCGCATTTCCTATCGGATCGCCCGCCGGCACTTCGTATTTAACTGAAGAAGCAGAAGCTGTGAGCCACTCACTATAAGCGGGAACAGAAAACTGCAGAAACGTGACAGGATCATGGTACTGCCCATGAGATGCTTCGGTATGAGATCCGCAAAAAACAGGGCGAAACCGTATTCAGTAACTCCTGCAGCTCCCGGCAGCGGAAGAGAGGAAACGGAAAGGAACAGAGCTCCCTGGGTACAGACTCCCGTGAACCAGCTGAAATTATCACAGCCCAAAGCCCTGGCACAGAGAAACGGTACGGAATGGAAGAGCGACATCTGAACAAATGAAGTCAGAAGTATCTTCAGGAATACACGCTTATTACTGTTCATTAAACCGGCAGCCTTACGATATGTTGCGAAAAAACGCATTATTTCGTTTTTGCTGCCCGGTTTATTTTTTTTACGGTTAAGCCGTAACGCTACATACGCAAACATTATAGTCATCCTTCTGGAAAAAAGGATGCATATAAGGATGACTATGGTTACAAGATTTATGGCAAAACCTATGGGGAATACATAAGAAAACTGTCCTCCCAGACTCAGGATCCCCTTAGGTGTAAATATCAATCCGATTATTCCCCATACAACCGCCATTATCTGATAACTCAGAAAGGCGCAAAGAAGAGAAAATGTTCCATGAGACAACTTAATCTTATCTCTGTACATAAAGTACAGCTGCCCCGGCTGTCCTCCCGATGAGGAAGGGGTTATGGAACTGAAGAAGAATCCTGCGAATGCGTATTTCATCATCTGAGACACGCTTACCTCATATCCCGTAAGCCTCAGGCATCTTCTGATGTTTAAACCATCAGCTATGGAATACAGGATCATAAATACCACTGCAACAGCCACCCAGCGGAGATCCGCATGACTTAATGTACCTGCTATATCATGTCCATTTAATTCCTTATATATGATATAAAGTGTTGCTCCCCCAAGTACCAAAAGGAGAAGAACACCTATCAGGACAGATTTATTCTTCAATAAATTCATTACTACCTCCGGGGACGTTTCCGTCGTCCACCCAGTAAATTGTATCATATCACAACATAGAAATGGAAGAATGTGCAAGAGACCGTTAACAGTCAACCCATTCTTTGCATTTTCTGTATGAATTATTAATAAATGTACATTAACTGACGATATACATACTGTCGAGACAGTTATTTGCGCCTATATTATTTACTAGCTTAGAAGGATATACCTGTATGCCAAAAAAGAACATCTTTATTTTTTTAAGATTCACTATAGCTACCACAGGTATACTTTGTCTTTTTTTAGCATTATCCCAAATCACTTATTACGCAGTTAATAAAAAACCGGATGAACCCAAGTCCCCCGTCCCAATAACACAGAATGTCCTTTTCCTGAGTTCCTTTGATTCCATGCACGCAAATTACGATGAGAAGAAGAATGGCCTTGAGAGTGTCTTTTTGGACAATGGAATCGAATTTGACATTTCTTTCATGGATGTTAAAAGCTTTAAGGGTGACTCAGATGTCTCAAGCTTCTACAAATTTTTCGAAGAAAGATTCAACAACAACTCTGCAGAGTACACCGGAATCGTGGTAAGTGATGATAACGCTCTCCAGTTTGCCATGGATCATCAGGAGGAATTCTTCAAGAATCTGCCCATAGTGTTCTTTGCCATCAACAATAAAGAGCGGGCCGAGAAAGCAATTACCAATCCCTATATGACCGGCGTTTTCGAACCGGACTATATAGTCGATACCGTTAAAACCGCAATGGATTCCATGCCGGACAGAAAGACCCTTGTGGCTCTCCATGACGAATCCGAAGCAGGTCTCGTGGATATCGATGAATTTAATGAATATGTGCAATCCCTCCCGGATTACTCTGTAATAGAGCTTAATGCCGCGAAGCTCACCATGGCAGAGATCATTGAGGAGCTGAAGACATTACCGGAGGATTCCATCATCTTTTTCATGGCGTGTTACAATGATTCCACCGGGCATAAATATTCTCTCCTTGACATTGCAAATATCATCCAGGAGAACACAGACGCTCCCATAATGAGAAATTATGTGGGTGGAAGAGAAGTGGGAATACTGGGCGGAACCTACATGAATGCCTTCGACCAGGCAAAACAGGCCGCAACCATACTGACCGACATCCTGACCAAGGGTGCCAAGATATCCGATTTCGGGCTCTACACCGATGCCGCAAGCATTACCTGTTTCAACTATGGTCTCATGAAACACTACGGAATAAGCGAAAAAATGCTTCCGGCCGATACCCTCTATATAAACAAACCACTGTCTTTCCGCGAGACTTATAAGGAAATGATCCCCGTTGTTACTCTTTTGATGATTTCCATGCTGTGCCTTGTATCAGCCATAAGCTTCGCTTTCATCAATGAAAAAATGCATGTAAAGGATCTGGAAAAATCCAAATCCGAGATAGAAAATTCCAAATTCATGCTCCAGTACCAGGCTGAGCATGATGAGCTTCTGGATCTCCTGAACAGAAGGAGTATCCTGAAATATATGCGTCATAATTTAAAAGCTGATCACAGATACTCTGTTATGCTGTTTGACATTGACGGTTTTAAGGATGTAAATGAGAACTACGGTCACAAGATAGGAGACCGTATCCTGAGTGACATAGCAGACCGTCTGAAAAGCTTTGCGGACTCCCTTAACCTTACCCTGGGAAGATACGGAGGAGACGAATTTATCGTCATCAATCCCGGCAATTGGCTCAGCAAAGATTCGGAAATAGTTACCGGAATCGTGGATATCTTCAACAAACCTTTCATGGTGGAGGATGTGGGTATACTTCTTTCTACAAGTGCAGGTATCTCAAACTCTGACGGTGTCACGGAACCTCAGGATCATATCCTTAATGCCGAAATGGCTCTGTTTGAAGCCAAAGAGCACGGAAAAAACATGGTCTGCATTTATACCGATGTGATGAAGCAGAAGTTTGCCGAGGAAACCAACGTAAAACAGGCATTTCTCAATGCATTGGAGAAAGACGGCCTGTACATGAAGTACCAGCCGAAGGTTTCAGCACAGACAAAAGAGGTCATCGGCTATGAAGCTCTGGTTCGTCTTAAGGATTCACCATACGGCCCCGGACAGTTCATTCCCATAGCAGAGAAGAACGGATGGGCATCAAAGCTCGGTCGTGCCACCACGGCCCTTGTTGTAAAGCAGCTGGCAGAATGGAAAAAAGCCGGAAAGACCATTTATCCCGTATCCATAAATTATTCCAGCAGACAGATCAACGACTCTGGTTATGTTGAATTTTTGGAATCACTTCTTAAGCTGTACGAAGTGGATCCCGGGTACATCGAGATCGAGATCACGGAAAGTCTTTTGATGGAAGAGTCAGCGACTTCCGGAAAACTGTTTGATGATTTCGGAAAGCTTGGAATAAAGCTTCTTCTTGATGATTTCGGAACCGGTTATTCATCACTTGCATATCTTACCTATGTGCCGGTTGATAATGTCAAGCTCGATAAATCTCTGGTGGATACTTACCTGGTGGAGGGCAAGGATGCCTTCATAAGAGATGTGATACAGCTTGTACACGATATCGGAAAGCTTATCACTATAGAAGGTGTGGAAGAGAAGTGGCAGTATGAAAAGCTTCGGGAGTTTAATGCCGATGCCATCCAGGGCTACTATTTCTCAAAGCCTCTGGACCCGGAGGAAGCGATTGAATTTACAGCAATCGAGTAGATGCAGGAACTAAAATAAACATAGACATAAACAATAGGAGTGGGTTTCCGCTCCTATTTTGTTTTCATAAATCCTTCTTTATCGAAAATTATTTTTATAAAAAACTTTTGTTAAATTTACGCTCCGAAACTCTTATTTTTTTGGAGAAAATATCCGAAAATAATATGTGAATGTAAATATTAGGGGTATTTGCTTTCGGGGGTGTAACTTATGTATAAAAGGGGTATTTTATTCATTTTAGTTGTACTGTTTCTATTCACAGGGTCTCTGTGTGCCTATGGCTGTTCGGCAGCCGATATCGAAGCTCTCTATGCAGGCGAGTCCGATCCCAACGTTCGAAATATGGGCATTAAGATGCTGAAGAAAGAGCTGGGTCTGGATGCCGGCAGCGATGCGCGAACCATAGGAACTTTCTCAAGAAGCAACAATGATTTCATAACCATGACTTCACTGGTGAATGTCAACAGACAGTCCGTAGCCGATCTTACAGACCGGTCATTCGTTCTGCGCCTCGGAAAATCAGGAACTTATGATGATGAGTACTATGCTGAAAGAGAGCAGGATCTGGATCTTCTCCTTTATCATATCAACGCTGTAAAGGCTATGACCTCAGGAATGAGCGACAGCGAAAAATCCATCTTTATCAACAACTACATCTGTGATAATTTCTCCTTCCAGCGTTATACCGGTTCTTCTTCCAGTGCAGTGGAAGGCTTTAAGAGTGGTGTCACCAACTGCAGAGGCTACACTGCGAGTTTCTACATCATCGGCATGAACTGCGGTCTGAATGTTAAGGCTGAATGCGCCCACAACAACACCGGCAGCCATACCTACAATATCGTTAAAATCGGCGGAACAGACTATGTGGTAGATACTTCTGCCAATGATCTCTACGGCACCAATGATTACCTCCTTGTACCTTATGCTTCCTACATGGCAGAGACAAACAGCGTAAAGGTAAAGGATTCTCTGGCAGATCTTGACAGCGGAATCGTATAGCTTTCCAATTATAAAATACGGTATTCCGAGACAGTATTTTCTGTTTCGGGATACCGTTTTTTTGTTATAACTTTACAGGAAAACCGACATAACTTATATGTATATTTTTCATAACATAATTCTTACAGAATTCTTGCAAAAGTCCCTCGGATATCCTATACTAAACATACAAGAAAATTCTACGAAAAGTAGGAGGTAGGGATTAATGAAACCTACAACAATATAGCGGTAAGTGACCAATACAATGGCTTACCGCTTTTTTGTTGCGTAAAAACAGTATAATATAGGTTCTGACAGAGAAATTCATAGTACTTATACATCCGGAGGACAACATGAAACTTATCAAAAACGGAAGAGTTATAGATCCGGCAAACAACATTGACACCATAACAGATGTGGTGATAGACGATAACGGTAAAATCAGGAGCATTGGTGCCTCTGATACGGCACTTAACTACGACACGGTAATAAATGCGGAAAATTTGATAGTGGCGCCCGGCTTCATTGATGTTCATGTTCACTTCCGTGATCCCGGCCTCACCTACAAGGAGGACATATCCACCGGTGCCGCTGCAGCTGCTGCCGGAGGCTACACCACAGTCATCTGCATGGCGAATACGAAGCCACCTGTTGACTCGGTGGAAACATTGGCGGAGCTGGTTTCAAGGGAAAAACAGCTTCCCATTCGTGTTCTTCAGGCTGCCAATGTAACAGCCGGAATGCAGGGCAAAGAGCTTACTGATATGGAGGCGCTGCTTGCTGCAGGGGCCGTAGGATTCACCGATGACGGAGTCCCCATCGCAGACGAGAAGCTGTTGCAACAGGCCCTTAAGAAATGTAAAGAGCTCGACGTTCCCATATCTCTTCATGAAGAGGATCCGGCGCTGATGTTCAGTGCAGGAGTCAACAAAGGTGTGGTTTCAGACAAGCTTGGCCTGGGAGGCGCCCCGGATGAAGCAGAGTATGTGCTTGTTGCAAGGGACGTAATGCTGAACCGAAAGATCGGAGCAAAGCTGGACATCCAGCATATATCCGGCGGTGTAACAGTAGATATACTCAGAGCCGCAAAGAAAATGGGTATAAAAGTATTTGGAGAGGTCACCCCTCAGCATCTTGCTGCCACTGAAGAGCTGGTTCTCGAAAAGGGTTCTCTCGCAAGAGTGAATCCTCCGCTAAGGACAGAGAAGGATCGTCAGGCGCTTATAGAAGGGCTCCGTGACGGCACCATAGATATGATAGCCACGGATCACGCGCCTCACAGCAAAGAAGAGAAGTCGAAGCCCATCGAATCGGCACCAAGCGGCATGATCGGACTGGAAACAGCTCTCGGCCTGGTTCTGACAAGCGTTGTCCGCACAGGTCAGGTATCCATCAACAGAGTTATAGAGGCTCTGACCATAAATCCCGCAAAGCTTTATAAACTTCCGGCCGGCACACTATCGGAAGGAGCTGATGCCGACCTCGTTATCTTTGATCCCGAAGAAAAATGGACAGTACCGGACCACTTCCGTTCAAAAGCTTCAAACTCCCCCTTCATCGGTTGGAAGCTCTACGGAAAAGTAAAAACCACCATCTGCGGCGGTGAGATAGTTTTCCGGGATTAAAAGAATACCACCGGTGATGGTTCCCTCAGGAAAGAACCTTCACAGGTGGTGTTTTGGATGATGAGTTTTCATTGAAACATCAACGTAAATCAATATTATTCACTGATTTTTTTATAGCACGTCGGCCGTCTGTCCCTGAATAAGCCCCAGGACAGGCGGTCTTTTCTTATTTTGTCAAAATCGAATTCGGATATAAGGATCTCATCCTTGTCACGGCCGGCCTGTTGAAGTATCGCTCCGGTTTCATCCGTGATGAAGCTGCATCCATAAAATGTAAGAGAAGAGGACTGACCTCCGTTTTCCTCACAGGGTTCAACCTTCTCGAGACCGTAACGGTTTGCGGCCATTACCGGAACGATATTGGCTGCTGCATGTCCCTGCATCGTCCTCTGCCAATGTCCCGAACTGTCAACTTCAAGTATAGGTTCACTTCCTATGGCAGTCGGGTAGAGCAGTATGTCCGCACCCATCAGTGCCATGCATCTTGCGGTCTCGGGAAACCACTGATCCCAGCATATCCCGACGCCAACATTACCATAACGGGTATTCCAGACCTTAAAGCCTGTATCCCCGGGGGTGAAATAGAACTTCTCCTGATAGTAGTGGTCATCCGGAATGTGAGTCTTTCTGTATACTCCCATGACAGTTCCCGAATCCAGCATTGCGATGGAATTGTAAAGACAGTTTCCGTCTTTTTCATAAAAGCTTACCGGCATTGCCAGAGAAAGCTCCTCCGTAAGCTTTTTAAAATGCTTAACCGCAGGATTTTCTTCCGTGGGAAGAGCATAGTCATAATACTCGTACCTTCTTTCCTGGCAGAAATAAGGTCTCTCAAAAAGCTCCGGAAGCAGTATGATCCTTGCCCCCAGCTCATAAGCCTTTCTTACAAGCTCATCTGCATGGGCTATATTATCTTCAGGTCTTTCAGTGCAGCTCAACTGAATGGCTGCTGCTTTAACAGAACTCATAAATCTATCCTCTCTGAATCATCTTAACAAAAATCCGATATCCGGCGACTGTTCACCCGTCATACATCTGCCACCTGTCATCAGTAAAGCAATGTGACGGACTTAAACACATGACGAAACCAATACGTAGGCTATATTCAGACTCCAGCCTTCGGTACCTGCTGCGTTATGCAGTGAATGTTCCCGCCGCCCAGCAGGATATCCATGGAATATATTCCCACAACCTCTCTGTTCGGACAGAGCTCTCTGAAAAGCTCCAGAGCCCTTTCATCGCTTGCAGCGTTTTCTCCTCCGAACTGAGGCACCAGTATCGTTTTGTTTCCGAAATAGAAATTCACATAGCTTGCCGCAAGCCTTTCCCCTTCGGTGCGAATGTCTTCGCCCTCCTCAAACTCATACTTATCTACGTCTTCATCACCGATAAGTATGGGATGCTCCGGCACAGAAATCTTATGAATGATAAGCTTTCTTCCCTTTGCATCCGTAACTCCCGAAAGGTAGTCATAGTCAGCCTTTGACATGACATACTGGGGATCAGATTCGTCATCGGTCCAGGCAAGCACCACTTCCCCCGGACGTATAAAGGCACAGACATTATCCACGTGTTCGTTGGTTTCATCGTTGTAAATGCCATATGGCAGCCACAAAACCTTTTTAACCCCCAGGGCATCACACAATCTTTTTTCTATTTCCTCTTTACCAAGCTCCGGATTTCTTCCATTGCTGAGAAGACAGGTTTCCGTAACAAGAAGAGTTCCTTCACCGTCGGTATGGATGGAACCGCCTTCAAGAACGAAATCTCCGAAGTCATAGATGTCTTTTTTCAGTGCCTCGCAGAACCTGACGGCGGCAGCATTATCCTTATCCCAGTTGGCATAGAGACCGTCGTAATCCCCGCCCCAGGCATTGAATTTCCAGTTAATGCCTCTCAACTCTTTTCCGTCAGTAACAAAGGTAGGGCCCACATCCCTGGCCCAGGCATCATCCGTAGGTATCTCCAGGACTTCCGCACATCCGGAAAGAGCAGCCAATGCCTCCTCCCTGTGCTCACTGTCACAAAGGAACCATACCTTCTCATTGCGGGACAGTACCCTTGCGATCTCACAAAAGGCCGCCTGAGCCTTTGACGGGTCCACACCCCAGCTCCCGGGTCTCGTTGGCCAGATGAGAAGAGTACCTTCATGTTCCTTAAACTCGGCCGGCATATAAAATCCGTCCTCTGACGGGATTCTGTCTTTGATCAGCATTGATTTTTTCCTCTGTTAACAATGATTTTTTGACCCTTATATCTGTCCTTCAGACTTGATATAAGAGGGATTCAAAATACCCCCACAAAAAGGCATTTTTCTACGAAAGCCGGCATTTAAAATCCTCATATCCGAAGCTCTTCACGATCTCGCAGGAACCATCCTTATGCAGAAGTCCGATGTCCGGAAGAGGCATACCGTTAAATGTATTGTTCTTCACCATGGAATAGATGGCCATGTCTTCAAAAACCAGGGTGTCTCCGATTTCCGGCATTCT
>JAILDF010000277.1 GCA_024689585.1 Oribacterium sp. | reverse complement strand
AGAGGAAGTACAGGCTTTCTCATAAGGCCGCTCTTGAAGATACCTCTCTGTACAAGTGTCTCCTTAAGTCTTGCGTGTGCCTCACCTGATGGCTGTCCGCCGCCATAGATTGCCTGGCTGATGTGATAGATTCTGTCGCTCCAGTCCTGAGCTTCCTTAAGTGTGTGCTTGTCAGGGTTAGCGAATACTTCTCTTGCAGGGCAAATAAGCTCAGGTACGCAGCCTGCGAATCCGATGAGAGCTCCGTCCATGCCAGGGAACCATGATACACACAGTGTCTCGTCGTGGCATGTGATAAGGCTGATATCAGGGCACTCCTGACGAAGAAGTCTTACATCGTGCTCATAGATAGATGTTACACGAGTTCCCATCTTGATGCACTTAACGTGATCGATCTCCTTGCACATCTTGATAAGTGTCTCTACAGGGTAGAATGCCTTTGATGTTGCAGGATAGAGGTGGATAACGATATCGATATCAGCACCCTCAGCTACATCCTTGATATACTCGAAAGGAGCATCCGGGTTCATACCGAATCTGAGCCACATGTGAGGAGGCATAAGAAGGATTGCGTCAGCGCCTGCTGCCTTAGCCTCAGCTGCCATCTCGATTGACTCCTGAGTGTTCTCACAGTTAACACCGGAAACGATTGTCATGATATCGCCGCACTCTTCAGCACAGATCTCAGTTACTCTCTTTCTCTCAGCTCTTGTAAGGCCTGTGATCTCTCCTGTGTGGCCGTTACATACAAGACCCTGGATTCCCTTGTCATAGAAACTCTTGATCCAACGAAGATATACTCTGAACTCCTCCTCGTTGATTGAGTAGTCGTCATTAAGTGGTACTGATACTGCAGGGAATATTGTCTTGAAATTCTTAACCTTAGCCATGATTGTTTTTCTCCTTATTGTTTATCAAAAATTGTTTTTCAGGGTAATTCTTAAACTGCATCAGCAAGGCGCCTTCGCTGTCTGCAATCGTTTGTATTTGTTATGGTTAAGTTATATCACCGGCTGCAAACGTTTGCAATACCTATATGTGCTACTGCAATATGTTGCATATAGCCTGCAATAAGTTGTATAAATTGTTGTTTATTGCCATTTTAGTTGCACTTAATTGTGCAATATTAACATCGTCTACAATTCTTTCTTTATATGTACCCATGAACCGGCAAGCTTTTGCAATCGTTTGCATCCTAATTTTTCTCCCAGTCCTCATCTATTCCTTCTTCCAGAAGTTTGCAATATTCCTCATAGCTTATATAGCAGCCGCCCATACTCTCCAGGTGATCTGTGTGGAACTGGCAGTCTATCATATTGAAGCCCTGATCCTCCAGAAACCTGGCAAGGAAAATAAGCGCAAGTTTTGAGCCGTTTTCTTTCTCGCTGAACATGCTCTCCCCAAAGAAACATTTGCCTATGGAAACGCCATATAGTCCTCCCGCGAGTTCGCCATCTATAAATGACTCAACGCTGGTTGCATATCCGGCCCTGTGAAGTCTTCCGTAAGCTGCCTCCATTTCATCGGAGATCCATGTACCCTCTTTGAACTCTCTCTGAAGTCTGCATCTGTGCATGGTGTCCCTGAAATCCCTGTTCAGCTTGATTCCGATATCATGATGCCTGATGAATTTTCTCATGGAATGTGAAATATGTATTTCCGAAGGTCTGATGATATATCTCTTATGGGGACACCACCAGAGGATTTCATCCCCGGGATCGAACCAGGGAAAAATCCCATTGGAATAAGCAAGCAGAAGCCTGCCCAGGGAAAGATCCCCTCCTGCCGCCAGAAGTCCGTCCTCCTCAGCCTCGGAAGGCATGGGAAACCATATTTCTTTTTCGTCTAACCGATATATCGCCATATTTCTTCAATGCTCACCTTATACAATTCCATCGCAGTTTTCGAGAACACGCTGACAGCAAAGTTTTCCATTTCTTCTGAATACACCTTCAGATCTTCATATCGCTGCCATTCCGGACTGTTACTTACGCTAAGGAAGTCTTTCCCGTCTATATCATATATGAGTCCGATTCCATGATATTTTCCATAGGCCTCCTTCAAAGTCCAGACCCGGGCAAGTGCCCTTATTACTCCATCCCCATCTCCGGATTCACCAAAGACTTTCATTTCTTTCTCAGTCAAAAACCGTTTTTTTACTTGTGTTAATGTCTCTGTATAATTTTGTACATCGATACCGACTGTGTTCCTATCCACCACACAGGCGACAACATTGTCACAATGGGAAAAATTAAAACAGATATCAGACCCTTCGATATGTGGTTTGCCGGACTTGTCATATATTAGTTTCGGTTTTTCCCCGATACCATATTCCTTCTTCAGCGCGTACCTCAACAGTATATAGGCGAAGGTACACAGAGCCTTATC
The DNA here is from genome assembly GCA_024689585.1 of Oribacterium sp. GTDB lineage: Bacteria > Bacillota > Clostridia > Lachnospirales > Lachnospiraceae > Oribacterium. Next base: position 6,158 of record JAILDF010000277.1, on the reverse strand, counting down.
TTTATAGAATCTGTATCTGTCCGCCTTATTGCGTCTTTCTTCATCGAGCAGATGATACCATCCTGAAAGTGATTCGCCTAAATTCTTAAAGTCTGCCGAAAGCAAATATATCATTGCAGTCTTCTCCCTCTCTATTTGTATAGAAAAAGGCCATCTGATTTCATACAGAAATCGACAGCCCTTTAATCCATATCAATTACTCATACAGCTTACCGGAGTTTTCATCTTCCTCCCTGCCCTTGAAGGTAAGCTCAGGATTCTTGATGCTGACCTTAGTATATGGAGGAACAGATTCAGTGATGAATGAGCTGCCTCCGATGGTGGAATGCTCGCCGATGACTGTATCTCCTCCGAGGATGGAGGCATTAGAATAGATCGTAACATTGTCCCCGATGGTCGGATGTCTCTTGACGCCCGAAAGCAGCTGACCCTTTCTGGTGGAAAGCGCACCCAGGGTTACGCCCTGATAAATCTTTACATTATTGCCGATCTCCGTAGTCTCACCTACAACAACTCCGGTTCCGTGGTCTATAAAGAAATACTCCCCGATCTTCGCACCGGGGTTAATGTCTATACCGGTGTGAGAGTGTGCATACTCTGTCATCATTCTCGGTATAAAGGGCACACCCAGAAGATAAAGCTCATGGGCTATCCTGTATACAAATATCGCATTAAATCCGGGATATGAAAAAATGACTGCCTCTTTGCTTCCACTGGCAGGATCCCCGTCATAAGCCGCATCAACATCAGTGAGAAGTATTCTCAAAATCTCAGGGAAACGCTCTGCAAATTTATAGCTTATCTCCTCGGCTTTGGCATTGATCTCTTCAGAAAAGCCCTGATCCTCTTTTCCATACCTAAGGGCGATAACTATCTGCTTTTTCAGCTCCTCGATAACTGAGCTGATCATCTCACCGGCAAAATAATGGGAAGTGGTTTTCTCAAATGCAACCTGCCCGAAATAGCCGGGAAACATCAGACGTCTGATTGCCTTAATGATAACTATAATCCTGTCCCGATCCGGAAGTCTCCGCTTTCCCAAAGCATTTAAAAGATCCACATCCTCGTAATTCTTATTTATAATGTCTACAAGGTCGCTAAGCTTTCTGTTCTTCTCTTCGTCAGTCATCATGTAACCGGTTCTCCTCGAAAGTTTCTTTGTTTTGTCACTTTAAAGTATTAGCATACTTTACTGCATTAGTCCATGCTTACTTCTCCCTCAGGGAGTCGAAATTAGTGAAAAATCAAGTTACAGACCATACGGTGGATCATGTATCACCGACCAATCTGTTAAAAAACAACCCGGATACCCTTCAAAAGGCATCCGGGACGTTATGTTAAAAATTAAGCTCCGTAGCAAAGCTCCGTTACAACTCCATTTGCAACTGTTATATACAGTACCGGTCCGGTGCTATTTATAAAATCTGATTTACTCATAGCGTAGAACCCTTCATCAGTACCTTCCCCATATCTGGTTTGACCGGTAAGCTTAAACTGATATGTACCGTAACTCATCTGAGTTGTGTTCTCCCAGTTATCACCAGGATAATAATCTAAGGTACCTGTAACTGTCAGAACATCACTACCGACCGAAACTGAGTAAAGATGTGCTATACCATAGCCACTGTCATATAAGCAACCATAGTAAGTTCCGGATGTAGTTACATATGAGGAGCTGCTACCTGAACTATAGTAATTACTAGCGTAACGTGACGGCTGTCCGTCCCATTTTCCATCATAACCTACCCAATAACCGTCCGGTGTCCATGAGTTCACAAGCATAACACCGTCACTTCCGAGATAATAATTGCCAACCCATTGGTTTGTCGCATAATACCCATAATCATTTACATAGTACCAGTCGCCGTAGTAGTCTTCCTCCCAATATCCGGCAAATGATGTGATAGAAAAAAGTGACATGATAAGAGCCAGAACAACCGCAAATCTAAGTGCCTTGAATTTTTTACTTCGCATGTTTACCTCCTATAGTATGATATGCAAAAATCACGAATCGTTTCTAACATTGTATATCGACAATGTTTTGATACACTATAAACGCCAATCTGCTCTCCTGCGAGAGACATTATAACTGATTCATCATTACACTCTCTCGATGCTTACGCTCTTCATTCCGGCTTCCAGCATAAGATCCCTCATGGCTTTAACGTATTTATCTCCCGGGAAGCCCTGGTACCAGTCTATATAGAAGTGTTTGCCCACCTCAGTTGTCTGAAGCATAATGCCTTTCTCCTGCATTACATGGAACGCAGTCATGCGTATCCTGCTTCCGTAATCACCGGTGCGGAGGGTCCCAAGATAGCTTACGCTGAAGGCACCGTTGGTTTTCGCCCTTGTCTCAAGGATTATATTATCGAGAGCACCTGCAGCATAAGCCTTCGCATAACCCTCGCAGATTCCGCGATAAACGCCGCACATCAATCGGATATTCTGTTTCGAAGAGAATCCTTTCATAGTTTCTCTGAACTTCGTGTTCAATGCTTCACTGTCATTGCCTGTGAGTTCCTCCGGTGTGAATTTGTAAGTATTGTGAACCACCTGATGGAGCAGCGAGTTAGTGTTACCCATAACCTTTCGGACACTCACCGGAGAGATCACGCTGATGGGAAGTATATTATCCGGATTCATACGTTCCACAGCATTAGCAAAAGTCACTGCAAGAACTGACATCGGACTGCCCTTTACAGATTTTGCATAGTTCATCATCTCATCACTGTTCACGCTGATGCAATATCCACGGCAGTCTTCCTTTTTAGCGAATATATCATCTGAGATTGATTCTTTCAGGGTAAATACCTTACCACCTGCCAATTTACCCATCATAGTCTTCGGATCTATCGGATCTGACATGAGGTAAGCATCAACCTCCTGTCCCGGTGCTACTCCGTCTTTTTCAGTCAGTACTCCTTCCGGAACCGGATATTCACATCCATCCAATGCACAGTAATAATGATAGAAAAATGTCTCAAGCACTAACCGGAACCCGGTTCCGTCTGTAGGAACGTGATCAACGTACACAGAAAGAACATTAGCCATATAGCAGAAGGTTACTGAATGGAAATTTCCGCTTCTTTCATAGGGCTCTACTATTTCCGCAGTCTCTTTGATAACAAAAGGAAGGTTGTTTTCAAGCAATACAAGTTTTCCTCCCCGGTTTGCCACTGCATAGGACATGTAGGGGTAAACCTTAAGAGTTTTATCCCAGGCCGTTTTTACGGCATCAGGATTCACGGGTTCCTTAAGGTCAAAGCGATAAGTCATAAAAAACGCTTTACTTGTAGGATAGGCTCCTCTCGCAAAAATCCCCGCTGTAACCGGTCTTATTTCTTTCCATTTCTCGACTGCCGGATCACCTTCCACCGCAACCATCAGTTTTCTTTCGCGTTTAAACTTACCTGCATTAAGGGATCTTACGGTATCCCAGCCGTTACACTGACCTGAGCACAGGAATGCATCGCACCTTGCCAGGATATAAAGTGCATAGAAGTAGTTTACAGTTGTGTCTTCCAGGGCATCCACATAAGCCTTGCCGGTATTTAACTTCTGTTCGAACTCATATATAAGCGAAGCGTTTTTCTTTTGCATCTCTGAAACAGTATGTCGTTCCTGAGATATGGCCATCACCTTACCCGGAAATGCCGCACGGATCTTTTCTAAATTATCATTATCCTCTGTTGCAAGGAATATCTTCTCATAACCGTCTTCCTCGATCCATTCACGGATGACTGAGATCATCTGATCAGGAGTTGCATGGCGGCGATCTGCACCAAGGTTCATGGTCACATAGTCTGTTCCTCTTGCGAGTACCCCAAGGATCTTCCTGTCTCCAAGGATGGCATCTGCGTATTCACGCATTTCTGCGGCAAATGCTTCATTCAGGATACTCTCATCGAAATTGCTTGGATACTGGTTTACATACCAGGATGTGGTGAAAATAGACATCATTTTCCCCAACATAAGTGTATTGTCCGGAGTTGAATCTTCAGGCTTAGGATCCATCTGGAAATATTTACTCAGGAGTTCATCCGGATATCTGGTACAACCGGGGCTCAAAAAAGCTTTAAGTCCCCGAGGTTCTCCCGCACGCGAACACATAGATACATACGACAACAGACCGCCTATTCCCGTAATATCAGACAACATAACATCAATATATTTAAACGGGCCTTTTCTGCCGCCGGTGAAAGCCTGCCAGAAAAACAGATTCTGGAATGCTGCAACAGAGCTGAGATATGTCCAGTCACGTTTAGTGTAACCCATCTCGAAAGGACCGGCGATGATCCTGAGTGTATCCTTATCACGTTCTGTCGGAAAACCATCAACTATATGGATCCTCTCGGAATCCGAAACAAACCAGTTGATCTTCTCATCGGTAACATATACAGGCAGTTCTGTATGTTTCAGTACAATGCTTACAACATTAACACTGTACTCATCCACAACATCAAGTTCTATCTTTTTGAACTGATCGAGAAATTTTAGACAGATATTGTCCAAGTCTTCCTCATCATAATCCAGGAAGGGAGCATAGACTGCACCCCCTTTTGTCATTTTCAGGATGACCCCCCTTACCTGATCAGGGAACATCATCATATTATCAATATATTCAAGATCGTAGTCAGGTACGCTTCCGGACGGATCTGTTACATGGAAACGTGTCTCTCCGTTTTTGACACCGGAAAGTGCATCATGAAAAACCTTTGTGCCATGATTAAGAGTTGTCAGTTCCTCGGTGCTTCTTTCAAGTATGTTCAGCATGTTCTCTGTCTCCTTTACGTTCGATCTAAAAATATTATTCATTTTCAAACAATATAAATGTATTTCGACACAATGATTATACTTGATAAGCAACTCCGGTTTGTAAGGACCATATTTTTCAGAGGGATACTTCTCCCCTTATTATTCTTATAAATCATAAGCCATAAGAGGGGATTTAATGCTAAACAGGTGGAGTGTTCTCACCAGAGAACACTCCACCTGTTAAATTTCCATAAATATTGAATATCTTATTTTTACTGAAGCACAAATCCACCATTAGGTGAGATAACCTGACCTGTAAGATAAGGCGCCTTAAGGATATACTCAAGAGCACCTGCAATATCGGAAACGTCACCGATATATCCCTCAGGAATTGTTCCGGCAAGAGCATTGAGCTCGTCCTGGTTAACGCCGCGGAGCATATCTGTCATGATCATGCCCGGAGCGATGGCATTGGCACGTACGCCTCTTCCTGCAAACTCAAGTGCAAGGGCTCTGGTGAGACCGATAACGCCGGACTTGGCTGCGCAGTAATCTGCCTGGTTGATAACACCTGTAAGTCCGCCTACGGATGAGATGTTTACGATCATTGCCTGATGCTCTTTGTCGGAGTGGTTGATCATGTGAGGAAGAACCAGATGAGTCATATGTAAAAGGCTCATAAGATTGGTTGCGATAACCTTCTCATACTGCTCGTGGGTAATGTCTATCCAGTTGCAGTTGTTGGTGATACCTGCGTTGTTTACGAGAACGTCGATGTTCTCACCGAACTTGTCAACCGCAGCCTTAACGAGAGCCTCACAGTCCTCGTACTTGCTGACATCTGCTCTTACAACCAGAGAATCTACGCCGTAATCCTTCTTAAGCTGCTCTGCGATTTCCTCTGACTTTGCCTTTGAAGACTCACTTACGTAGTTAATGACTACATCATAGCCAAGCTCTCCAAGCTTAAGAGCCATTGCCTTTCCTATACCACGTGAACCTCCGGTGATTATTGCTGTTTTTGCCATATTGGGCCTCCTTAAGATCGTTTATTTATTAACATTGTACCATTATACATCTTTTTTACCAATTTTTCTTATATTTTTTTGTATTTTTTGTAAATTAAGTCAATAAATGGGACGGTTCTCGCCGGCGAGAACCGTCCAGTCCACGGTGGTTAAAGTTCTACATTATCGGTTTCCTGTTTCCCCTGAATATCGTATCCAGGATAAAATGAATCGCGAGTGCTCCGATGCATATCGACATAAGATAGATTATGATCCCCAGCGGTCTGCCCGTTATGGCATCTATATCCCTGAATACAATCTGAGAACTGTTATGATATGGGGAAATGTAGAACATATCGCAATCACCCAGCTCATGGAAGATGACATTTATTA
>JAILDF010000260.1 GCA_024689585.1 Oribacterium sp. | reverse complement strand
GCTGTCACACGAGGAAGTCTCCGAGACAACTTCGGAATGGTACTTCAGGAGACCTGGCTAAAGGCCACCACCATCCGCAGAAATATTGCCTACGGAAAGCCCGATGCCACAATGGAAGAGATAGTTGAGGCTGCAAAAAAGGCACATTGCGACGGATTTATCCGCCGTCTGCCTCAGGGCTATGACACGGTTCTCGGAGAAGACGGAGGCTCCCTCAGCCAGGGACAGAAACAGCTTCTCTGTATCGCGAGACTCATGCTCCGCCTTCCGCCGATGCTTATTCTGGACGAAGCTACTTCCTCCATCGATACCAGAACCGAACTTCATATCCAGCATGCCTTCGACCGAATGATGGAAGGCAGAACAACCTTCATAGTTGCACATCGTCTGTCCACCATCAGAAATGCAGACCTGATACTGGTTCTGAAGGACGGAAATATCATCGAACAGGGTAAACATGAAGATCTTCTTAAAAGAGGAGGTTTTTACTCAACCCTTTATAACAGTCAGTTTGCAAAGGAAGCATGATATATGGAAAAAATCAAAACAATGTATAGTAACCCGAAGGGGTTTTTAAAAGAGAATATGCATTGCCTATGGCTTTTGTATCTTCCCTGTTATCTTTTCTATTTTGCACGTTTACAGCTAAGGACAGTGCCGGTAAGCGAGCTTTATATAATAGAGACACATCTGGATCGGATGATTCCGACTATTCCGGCCTTTTTTATACCTTATGCTTTGTGGTGGTTTATATTCCCGGGAGCCTTTGCCTTCTTCCTGTTCTGGGGCACGAGAAAAGATTTTCTGAAGCTCTGCTTCATATTATTCGGCGGCTATACCATTTGTTTGGCAGCTTATACGATATGGCCAAACGGATTGATGCTTAGAGAACCCCTGGAGTCATCAGACATATTCTCAATGGGAATAAACTGGCTCCGTACCATCGACCCGCCCCGCAACGTCTGCCCCAGCATGCACGTCTCCAGCACCGTAGCCATTGACCTGGTGGTAAGAGAGTGCCGATACATAAAGCTGCGATACAAGAACATAGAAACCATAATCGCAGTTCTCATCTGCCTTTCCACAATGTTCATAAAGCAGCATTCAGTTGTTGACGTTATTCTCGGATGGGCAATGAGTGTTATTCTCTGGCTCATCTGGAGAAAAATTTTACAGAAGTAAAAAAACCATACACCAAGTAACAGTTCAGTCGGGGCATGAGCCGGCTCCACCCGACTTGTGCCTCGACTGAACTGTTACGACCTCGGAGTCAAAATGTAGAAATTTTTTTCAAACTCATTGAATGCCCGAAATATTGATGTTAAAATGAAAGTAGATAGTTCGTGAAACATCAATCCGGAAGAAGGTGACAGTATGAGTATTAAGTATGTAACAATTTCAAGAGAATATGGCTCCGGCGGACGTGAGGTAGGAAAGAAACTCGCCGACAAACTGGGGATCCCATTATATGATAAGGAAATCATTGAGCAGACTGCCTTTAAGACGGGCTTCGCAGAAGAATATGTAAAAAAACAGGGTGAGTATGCCAACGCCAAGAACTGGATCGAGTACTCCTTCTCAGCCCGTAACAGTTACGGCATGAGTCCGGAGGATTATCTCTGGTCAAAGCAGAGAGAAGTTATTCTTGAGCTGGTTTCAAAAGGACCTTGCGTAATAGTGGGACGCTGCGCAGATTATATACTCAGGGAGAGGACTGACGTTCTTAATGTATTCATCCATGCGGATCTTGAAAAAAGAAAAGACCGTATTACACGTATCTACAAGGATCCTGATCATACTGACAAGATGCTGAAGGATATGGATAAGAAACGTAAATTCAATTACCGTTACTACACCGAACAGGAGTGGGGCAAATGCCAGAATTATGACATCACTCTGGATAGTGGAAGCCTCGGAATCGACAGCTGTGTAGATATCATCTACGATATATGCAAAACCAAGGATGTAACAAAGACACCAAAAGAAGATTGATGAAAAATTTTTCAGCCGGGGCATATTCCCCGGCTGATATTTTGCAGGTCGAGATCAAATGCCACGTATTTTTTCGCTGAAGCTCTTCGTGGAACCGTCCCCGATGGCTATTGTCATTAAGTGGTTCAAGAGGATACTTAAGGATTTTTTCTTTGTCTTTCCGCGATTATTAATCGCTGGATCTGCGCTCATTAAGTTTTTATAAAATTCTTGAAAAGTTTTAAACAATCTATTAGTATAGTACCATTGCGCCGATAATCTATTTATCGGCGCCTTTCTAAATATTTGGTGTGGATTTGTTCCCGCCGGGCGCAATGCGCTGAGTTCAAAAATCCTTTATCCGGATAAATATCATAGATTAAGAAAGGAGATAAAATGGACGTTGTAAAAACACTTTCAAAGTCCATAAGAGAGTTTAAAAGTGTGGTCTGGAAGTCGCCCTTTTTTGT
>JAILDF010000098.1 GCA_024689585.1 Oribacterium sp. | reverse complement strand
AAGTGTATGAGCGGTTAAGTGAACTATAGGTATAGTATAATTTGAGGAGGTATTTATGAGCACATTAGTCACATACTTCAGTGCAGAAGGCACAACAGCAAAAGTTGCAAAGGAATACGCAGAAAAGATTGGAGCAGATCTTTTTGAGATCATTCCTGAAGTGCCTTATTCAACGACAGATATTCGTTGGGTAAATCCATTAGCCAGATGCAACCGTGAACAGATGGGTGGCAAAGATGTTCCGGTCAGTGTAAAGATTGATGACTTTGGAAAATATGACACGGTTTATATAGGATTTCCGATTTGGTATGGCCAGGCTCCAAGAGTAGTTCATACATTTTGTAAAGGCTATGACTGGACCGGGAAAGACATTCACATCTTCGCAACATCAGGTGGAAGCGGTATTGGAAAGACCGCAGAGAAGCTTCAACCATCTGTAGCCGGAGGAAATATTATTGATGCAAAACGTGTAAGGACTGCCTCTGAGATTTGATGAATGAACATATTTAGATGGTAATTTAGTTTGTTAAAACTGGTAAATAAACATATGGATAATCGAAAAGAATGGGCACTGTGCCGGGATGAATTAGTCAGTGCCATTGTAAACCTTGGATTTCCGGGTGAATTTGGAGATCAAATAGCAAAACAGCTAGGAAGTCCCAAGGCTATGCGTAGAATGTGTGGTTACCTAAACAATGTGAAACCGCATAGTGCAGAACTAATAGCTGACGAGATGCTTTCAATCTGTACCGAAATCGACAGATGGAAAGAGAAGAAAGCTTGTGAAGAAGCTAACGCAAATTACAACAGGATGCTGTGGGAAGGGTTATTCGATGATGAAACCGGGCTTATATGAGCAGATAATCAATAAAGAAATGAACAGTGAGCTGGAGCAGATTCCGGCCGATTGTAAATACCAGGAGAAAGTTGATTCGGCAGAAGCGTCCAGAGTGTTATCTACTTATGTTGCAGAGCTACTGCAGCGTAAGATGGATACAATTTATGAATTATCAGGGGATGATGCATTAGACAAACAGATTGAATATATAAACAAAGTCATAAGCGTCATTGATGATGAATCAAAGGATCAAGCCATGGTCGAAATGTCGGGCGAACAGCTTTTGTCCATTATGGGTGATAAGGATGAGCGTTTGTTGCTTGGAAAAAAGGCCAAGGACATAGAACGTCCTGAGACTTCTATGGCTTATAGCAGCTTATTTACCGGCGCTGTCAGGGAACCTCAGATGCTTAACGAATTAAAGAAAGAAGTAGCTTCTGCTGATAGGATAGATATGCTTGTATCCTTTATAAAGTGGAGCGGGTTAAGAGAACTGCTTGATGAACTAAATGACTTTACCGGCAAGGGTGGCAAGCTGAGAGTTATCTGTACATCTTATATGGGAGCAACAGATGTAAAGGCTGTCGAGGAACTTAGCAAGCTTGTAAATACAGAAGTCAAAATATCCTATGATACAAAAAGAACTCGACTTCATGCCAAGTCCTATGTCTTTTACAGAGAGACAGGATTTACTACTGCTTACATAGGATCCTCCAATATGTCAAATGCTGCACTGACAAGCGGATTGGAATGGAATGTCAAAGCTACGGAAAAAGATCTGGCTGAAACCATAAAAAAGGTAGCAGCAACCTTCGATAGTTATTGGAATGATAAAGAGTTTGTTTTATATGATGCATCACAAAAACCCATGTTAATTCAGGCTCTTAAAAATGAAAAATATATCGGAGAAGGAAATGACAGAAAATTTGTATTTGATATTCAGCCATATTCATATCAGCAGGAGATATTGGATAAACTAAATGCTGAGCGCGAAGTGTTGGGATATACCAGGAATCTGGTAGTTGCTGCAACCGGATGCGGAAAGACTGTTATTTCAGCTTTTGATTACGCGAGATTTTGCAAGAAAAATCCGGGTCAAAAGAATAGGTTACTGTTTGTCGCACATAGAGAAGAAATCCTCGAACAGAGCATAGAAACTTTTAGAGGTGTATTAAAGGATCTTAACTTTGGAGATCTGTGGGTTGGTAGTTATAAGCCGGAGTCACTTGATCATTTGTTTGTATCCATACAAACGTTGAATTCAAAAAAACTCTATGATGAGTTACCAAGTGATTACTATGACTTTGTGATTGTGGATGAGTTCCATCATGCTGCGGCTCCCATTTATAAAGAGCCACTGGCTAAATTCTCACCAAAGATTTTGCTTGGATTAACAGCTACACCCGAGCGAATGGATGGAGAAGATATCCTGCAGTATTTTAATGGTCGAATTGCAGCGGAAATACGTTTGCCGGAAGCAATTGACAGGAAATTACTATGCCCATTTCAATATTTTGGTCTTTCCGATGATGTTGATCTTTCGGAGGTCAGATGGGTACGTGGTGGTTATGACAGGCGGGAATTAAGCAATATTTATTCATTTAGCGGTGAGATAGCTGATAAAAGAGCAGTAAGCATATTAAGAAACATTGATAAATACGTAGCCTCTATAGATGATATGAAAGCCCTGGGATTTTGTGTGTCGAAGGAACATGCGAGATTTATGGCAGAGTTCTTCAATAAGTATGGCATCGCGTCATTAGAACTGGATTCAGATTCGAGTAAAGAAGACCGTGCGTCTGCAAAGAAAAGGTTGGAAGCAGGAGAAATCAAGACTATTTTCGTTGTGGATTTGTATAATGAGGGTGTAGACATTACATCCGTGAACACGGTTTTGTTTTTGCGTCCAACTGAATCACTCACTATATTCCTTCAGCAGTTAGGACGGGGTTTACGATTAGATGATAGTAAGGATTGTTTGACAGTTTTGGATTTCATAGGTCAGTCAAACAAGAAATATAACTATGAAGAGAAATTCGCGGCTCTTCTTGCGAATACAAAGCATAGTGTGGAGTACGAGCTTAAGAAGGGATTTGTGTCCGTGCCGAAAGGATGCTATATCCATCTTGAAAAGAAGGCAAGTGAATATGTTCTCCAGAATATAAAGAGTTCTATTGAGACTAAGAACGGAATCATAGGAAAGATTGCATCATTCACAAATGATACAGGGAAAGATCTGACACTGGCTAATTTTCTGAAGCATTACAGAATGGATCCCAGAGCTTTATATAAAAAGGATAGTTTTTCAAGACTTTGTGTCACTGCCGGTGTTTTGGAGGATTTCAGTGAACCATTGGAGAAAGACATTTCCAAAGCATTATCAAGACTGGCATATATTGATTCACGACGTTTGTTAGGATTTGTTCTTCGGGTATTGGATGATGGAATTGATAAGATTAGTTTTGATTTATTAAGTGATGGCGAAAAACGAATGCTACAGATGTTTTATGTGAGTATTTGGACGGATGTCATTGATTATGAAAATCCGCAGGTTGCATATGACAAGCTGCAGTCTTTAGCTAATAGTAAAACCATGTTAAGTGAAATTAAAGAGCTTTTAAAATACCTGCATGAGCATATTGATTTTGTTGACAAAAAACTGGATTTTGATTTTGATTGTCCGATTGATCTACATTGTACTTATTCGAGAGATCAACTTCTCGTTGCAATGGATTTCATGAAACCTTCAACGGTACGAGAGGGTGTAAAGTGGCTTCCAGATAAGAAGATTGATGTTTTGTTTGTAACTTTGAATAAATCGGATAAAGACTATTCACCTACGACAATGTACAACGATTATTCAATTAGTGAAACGATGTTCCATTGGCAGAGTCAGAGTACAACCAGTGCTTCTTCTCCAACTGGACAAAGATACATTAATCATAGGTCACAGGGAAGTAAGGTGCTTCTTTGTGTAAGAGAAGATAAAAAGGATTCGTGGGGAAATGCATCACCTTATAGTGTTCTTGGATTTGTAGATTATGTTAAACATGAGGGAAGCAATCCAATGAATGTGGTATGGAGGCTCACAGATGAGATTCCGGCTAAGTATATAAAGAAAACTAGAAAGATGCTTGTAAGCTGACAACACTCAAAAAATGCGTGTTGATTGAGTTAAAAAAGGAACTGAAAATCATATGAAAACAGTCAAGGTAGTTGCCGCAGTAATAAGAAATGACAATAAAATATTTGCCACCCAGCGAGGCTATGGTGAGTTCAAAGATGGCTGGGAGTTTCCCGGAGGAAAGATCGAAGTGGGAGAAACGCCGGAGGAAGCATTGGCCCGCGAGATCAAGGAAGAGCTAGATACGGATATTTCTGTAGATGAGTATATAGATACTATAGAATATGACTATCCCACATTTCATCTGTCCATGGATTGCTTTTGGTGCAGCATAAAGGAAGGGCATCTCACACTGAAGGAGCATGAGGCTGCGAAGTGGCTGGACATTAAAACCATAGACAGTGTGGAGTGGCTGCCGGCGGATATTACTTTGATCGATAAGATCAAGGAACGGATTGAGTTGTAGAGGATTATGAATGAAAACCAGCTATGAACTTGTATCAGACAGCCCAACAAAGCGTATATATGAGGCTGTCAAAAGGATTCCAAAAGGCAAAGTTGCAACCTACGCACAAGTGGCTAAAATGGCAGGGAATCCGAAGATGTGTCGGGCAGTTGGAAATGCCTTACACAAAAATCCGGATTTTGAGAATATCCCGTGCTATAGAGTTGTTAATTCAAAGGGAGAGCTGGCCGGAGAATATGCTTTTGGTGGGGCGTGGGCTCAGAAAGAACTTCTGGAAGCAGATGGGATAGAAGTAATTAACGGAAAGGTTGATTTGTCAAAATATGGGGTTGAGATTTAAATAAGGAATTCCAAGAAGGGTGTTATTTATGAGTTCTATCGAGATTAAGAAGATTGGAATAACAAAGCTTGATACAGATGCTATCGTAAATGCAGCCAACGAAGGTCTTTGGCAGGGCGGAGGAGTATGCGGAGCGATCTTCCATGATGCAGGAGCCCAGGAACTTACAAAGGCCTGCAACGCTATCGGCGGGTGTAAGACCGGTAATGCAGTGATCACTCCGGGGTTTAATCTTTCGGCGAAGTATGTGATCCATGCAGTAGGTCCTCGTTGGATGGACGGCAATCATGATGAACCTAAGCTTCTCTACAGTGCATATAAGCAGTCATTGATCCTGGCAAAAGAGAACGGACTCCATTCAATCGGATTCCCGCTTATTTCCGCCGGTATCTTCGGCTATCCGTTGGAAGGAGCATGGAGGAAAGCTATACAGGCTTGTAATGACTTTATAAAGGATAATTCGGATTATGACATTAAGATTATCTTTGCTGTACTTGATGATAAGATTCTCGCCGTCGGAGATAAAACACTAAAAGATATTGTCTAAACCTGGATAAGCGATTCCGTGGCAGACGGGCATATGGCTGTACTGGTGGATGCATTGTTGGGAAATATAAAGTTGAGATAAGGGGAAAATATGGATGCTATTAGGACAATGTTCAAAACACCTGAAGCAATAGTATACAGAGAGATAGATTTGGATTTGGGACTGGATATAGACGTTTCATGCTGGATCAGCGGATCGGTGATCGTGACAGAATATCCAAAAGAATATACATATAAAGTTACAATCGTCTTCATCGTACTTAAGATATGTAAAATCATCGACTGGTCATGGCTTTGGGTATTTAGCCCGTTGTGGTTGTGTATGGCGCTGATCATTATTTTAGTGTTGGTGGCGTTGGTTCATGGTTTTTTAATGCGATAAATTACAGGGTGATAGACCGGGGGGACGGGGTTAGTAGGCCATTTTTAAAATGACCCACTAACCCCGTCCCTCCGGTTTTTTATGCGCCCAAATTTTCTTTCAAACCGATACTATATGTAAAAATAATTTTCAAATTTTTCATTTTGATACCAATATTTGTAGTATACTAAGGACTATAGATAATAGGAGGAGTGGGTTATGTTTGAAGTGAAATATGGAACACCGAAACCGGTGACTTTCAGGGAATACAGTAAATATGGCGATTATGTGATGGATATCGACCTGGATGCCCGCTTTGCGGGGAAATGTGAGGTTTCGGAGTACGATCACAGCCTTTATGCCGATGACGAAGCGGTGAGCCTGTTCATCAAAAGCAGATGTTGCGAAATCCTGGCAAAGTGTCTTAATAACTGGACGGGAGAGAAGTCTGTAATGAGGTCATATTTCAGTGGCTTGGACGGAATGTTCAGCACTGAACTAAAAAACCACGGTATAACAGCAACGACTGAAATTGTATTGAAAAATCTGACCCCTGATTCGGAAGCGGTGTATAAAGAATGGTTGAAGACAGTTACCACTCAGTCCACAAACTGTGGCTGGGACCATATGAATGTCGATCCTGATTTCAAGAAGCCTGAAGGCACATTCATGGTTTCACCTATTAATGGTGCGATCAAATATAAAGATGACCGTGTATTTTATAAACCCGGCGAACATGTTGAAGCGGTTTTCTGGGGCGTTGGTACTGATACAAGCTACCATGTGACGGTTAATGCTCCTGACCTTGATGTGTTGTATGGAAGCACTATCCGGATTTCATTTACCATGCCTGATCATGATGTATATATTTCCATCGGAGCAGAGTCGGTTATGACCCCTAAACCATTGAACGGGTTTTTGGGATTCCCCGGTATGATGGGTATTGATTTTGACAAAACAGGTACTTCCGCAAAGCAGCCATTCCCGAATCCTGTGGGGAAGACCATCGTAAGTGACGGTTCTGAATGGACATGTCCGAACTGCGGAGCCAAAAACACAGGACGATTCTGCCTGGAGTGCGGTGGAGTCAGACCTCAATGATTTAGACCGGCAAGAACCGTCCCCGGTGGATAAACTGAGGATAGACACTCGTATACACATATGGAGAGACGGATATGACTTTTGAGAATTTTGAAAATCTATTTTCGCTTCTTTGTACGATAGTTGGGCTTCTGTATTGTATCTTCAAGTATATCGAAACCCCAAGGCGCGGATACAGGTGTCTTGTGGTCTTTTTCCTTGCAAACTTTCTGAGCGAGTACTATTGGACCACCTATCAGCTTGTTATGGGTGACTATCCCGAAGTATCCGAATTTGCCGCATATTTCGGATGGAACGTCGGATATTTACTGCTTCTTATAGCTGTTTTATATCTGCGGCATAATAAAGTTAAGCATTTCCTGCATCCGGTCATATTTTTCCCTGTTCTTATCACCATTCCGCAGTATCTTTTGTACCTTAACTTCGGCGGCTATATAAATAATCTCTGGGAGGTGGGACTCACAACCATCACTTCGGTTTATTGCCTTCAGGAGATTGTCTACTATATCAAACACAAATCGGAACAGAATGCTTTTCCATGGTTTTCTGTTCTTGTGCTAATGCATATGATTGCCACATATGGAATGTGGACGGCTTCCTGTTTCAGCTGGAACAGCGAACTTACGAATCCGTATTTCTACTGTACTATCCTTGACGGCCTTATCTGTGCGTTATTCGGTTATGGAGCAAAGAAGTACTATGAGAAAGAAGATGCAGTAACATTGGAAAAAAGTGCTTCCGGACTGAGATTTCAGGTTTTGGTTCAGACTATCGTCTCGCTTCTTATCGTCGGAATCTGCGGCGGCGGATTTATAACTGTATTTGCCATAAAAAAATCCCTTTCGGAAGATAACATTATCTTCCACAGCGAAAGACATATCGTCATTTACCTGTTTGTGATTTCCGCTGTCCTTATCCTTCTTGTTTTGACTCTGCAGTATTTTCTCACAACAATTTATCACCACGTAGCGCAGAACTTCAAAAAACTTGAAGAGGTAAAGCGAAGCCGCCTTAATTTTATTTTCACCATTGTTATCACCTTTATTCTGGTGGCTTTTTCCGTTGTTTATAATAACGTGGTTTTGTATGACACTTATGTCATGGGGAACCCTGAACACTATGAAGATATCTGGTCTCAGCTGACAGTCAACACCCTGGTATCACTTATCATCTTTTGTCTGATCTCATTCTTCTATTACCTGGGATACAAAAACGAACAGATTTCAAGTAGAAAAGTCGAGGAAATGAATATCCAGGTGGTCAGTGCTCTGGCTGCCGCCATAGACGCAAAGGATAAATATACAAACGGTCACTCCTCAAGAGTGGCGGAGTATTCAAAGATGATAGCGGCACGTTCCGGATACTCCAAGGCGGAACAGGACGAGATTTATCTGATAGGTCTCCTGCATGATGTAGGTAAGATCGGCGTTCCCGATGAAGTCATCAACAAGCCTTCGAAGCTTACGGATGAAGAGTTTGAGCTGATCAAAAAGCATCCTGTTATCGGTGACAGTATCCTGGGAAGTATCAAGGTAAATCCCAAACTTGCAACAGGTGCCAGGTGGCATCATGAGCGTTACGGCGGTGGAGGATATCCGGATGGCATATCCGGAGATCAGATACCTGAGGAGGCCAGGATCATCGCAGTCGCAGATGCCTACGATGCCATGACCAGCAGACGAAGCTACCGTGATGTGATGCCCCAGGATAAGGTTCGCTCTGAAATCGAAAAAGGTATGAATACGCAGTTTGATCCGCGATTTGCGAAGATCATGCTTCAGATGATCGATGAAGACAAGGATTATTCCATGCATGAAAAATGATGAGCCATCCGGTTGCCAACGGGGACGGTACTCTGGATGATATGTATAAAAGGTGGGTTATCTTAAAAGAAGATCCATCATAAATGCTGCAAAAAGCGGTGACGTGGATTGCATCATGGCAAATCTGAATGTGACTTCCGAAAGAAAAGAGTATCCTAACATGTTGAGACTTACAGTGAATCAAAGTAGCTGATACCAATTAATGAGAAACGGAAAAGAATATGATTTATACCAGAGATCGGGAAATAGAAGATTTGATTGATAAATACCGGGCATTGGAACCGGTTATGGAGGAACGGCTTAATGATGCTTTAGGAGAGCTTGGAGGCTCTGTCATCTACGGCATCACCCATAGAATAAAGACAGTGAAATCCATAAAGGGAAAGCTGGACCGGAAACCGGACAGGTATCACAGTGCTGATGAACTTCGTGATATCCTGGGTTTTCGTGTTATTTGCTATTTTGAAGAAGG
>JAILDF010000095.1 GCA_024689585.1 Oribacterium sp. | reverse complement strand
GGACGGTTCTCGCCGGCGAGAACCGTCCACGGTGGCAGCCATTGTCACTAAAGAAGAGCAGGCGATTTTTTCGCCTGCTCTTTTTAAATTCTAAGTTTCAATTTCTGCGGGATGCAGTTCAATGTAAAATCCTTCTGCTTTCCGATGGACTCGCCATCCACGTGGGCGGGGAGTGGCTCTGTCATGTGGATCTCTGCCGACTTGCAGCGGTAGAGATGGACCCCGGTGCGGGTCACATGAAGTCCGAAAATACTTGAAAACAGAATGATATACCAGCGCCACTTCTGTTTAGTGCTGACTATACACACATCCAGCCAGCCATCATTGCCGCTGGCACCCGGGCACACCATGTATCCGCCGTCATAAGGATGAACGTGACATGAAATGAACAAAACATTGTTAAACTCATGCTTTTTTCCATCCAGGATAACATAACCTTTTGTAGGCTTGGTCCTGAAAAGCTCCCTTATCACCGTTCTCACATAGTTGAATCTCTGTATCCGGTCAAGCTTTTTCTTCTGCTTTTCGCACGCACACTTTTCATCATAAAGATCAAGAAAAATGGCCGCATCAAGTCCTATTCCGGAGCTGACAGCGAACCTTCTGTTCATGGAAGAGCAGTTTAACACTCCGTAATCCAGAAGTACTTCATCCGAATCATTAAAAAGCCTCTTAAGCTGTGCCTTCAGATTGTATTTTCTCCGGAAGGAGCGGGCAATGTCATTGTCCGAATTTGTGGGGATGTAAGCGAGGGAAATATTATCCCCATCCATATTTACCCCATCCACAACCTCGTTGAAAGTTCCCTCACCGCCTATAACGGTAATGGTTTTTGTTTCTTGACCATCTTCTGATAATTTATGTGCATAATCCCGGGCGTCCCCGGATTTTTCTGTTATATAAGCCTCATATTTTTCGGCATTGTCAGTCTTATTAAGATATCTGAGAACCTTATCCCAGATTATACGTCCACGGCCATTGGTGGCCGCAGGATTTACAATAAAATAATACATTTGTCCTCCAAGCTGTAACTAACAGAGAGTATAGCATCGAAAAATCTGTTCATGTATAAAAAGACTATTAAATAAGTCGAAATTCAAACTTCAGCCGGGCATCATAAAAAATCCTTTGATTAGACACAAATTGAACACAGAAAGTAAGTATGATACACATTATCAAAGGAAAAATAATCAAACTGTTCTCCCGGGTTTCACGAAATCCGTGAGTGGCAGTAAGATCCACATACAGTAACATTCATATAACCAGGAGGGAAAAATGAAACGAGTAGCGGGAATCATTGCAGGAGCTCTTTTATTCGGCGTTGTGGCCGGCGCTTCTATGGTAGGAGTTAATATTGCCGCGCAGCAGGCAGGAATCGCCTATCAGAAATCTGCCAATGTTGTCACCGAAACGGCTCCGTCCGTAGAGGAGAAAACAGAAAAAATTGAAAAACCGGCAGAAACCGAAGCCGCACCGGTAACCGAAAGCACACCGTCCACTGTTCAGCAGGCACCGGTCAGTTCGTCAGTTACCAGCGTGACCGAGGTGGCAAAGAATGCCATGCCTTCAGTTGTTGCCATCACAAATATGGTCAAGTATCGTCAGAATGGCTACTCTATATTCGGAAACTATCAGAATTTTGAAACCGAAGTACCCGCCAGCGGTTCAGGTGTAATCGTGCAGAAAACAGACACCGAGCTTCTCATTCTTACAAATAATCACGTTATTGAGTCCTCAGAGTCCCTTTCTGTAACCTTTATAGATGACGAGTCGGTTGATGCCGTTGTCAAGGGAACAGATGCTGCTGCAGACCTGGCTCTTTTAGCTATAAAGCTTGAGAACATCCCTACAAAGACCATGGACGCCATTTCCATCGCAACCCTCGGAGACAGTGATGCCCTTGAAGTAGGAGATCAGGTAGTGGCTATCGGTAATGCTCTCGGCTATGGTCAGTCAGTTACTACAGGTATCATCTCAGCAAAGGACAGAGACGTTGCCACAAGCAAGGGAACTTCCTCAGGTCTTCTCCAGACAGATGCTGCCATTAACCCGGGTAATTCCGGCGGAGCTCTTCTCAATATGAAGGGTGAGGTTATAGGCATTAACGTTGCAAAGTACACCTCCACCTCTATAGAAGGTATGGGTTACTCCATTCCATCCTCAAAGGCAAAGAAGGTTGTTGATTCACTCTCTTCCCTTGAGACACGTGAGGAGATTCCGGAATCAGAGAGAGGATACCTCGGCGTTATGGTAAAGAACATTGACGCTCAGACAGCCGAAAGCTTCGGAATGCCTCAGGGTGTATTTATCTACAAGTTCATCGAGGGCTCAACAGCCAAAAACGAGGGACTTCACGAGAAAGACATTATCACCGCAATGAACGGACAGGGTGTGACAAACTTCACGGATCTTTCTTCAATACTTTCAAAGTACCGCGTAGGCGAAACCGTAACTCTCACAGTTCAGAGACCTAACGGCGATAAGTATGACGAGATCAATGTTGACGTTGTGCTTGGACAGTCACCATCCTCAAATAATACTTCTTCCGACGATCAGAAGAGTGGTATCGATCCTTTCTCAAGAAACAACGACGAGTCAGGAGATGATGGCAGCAACAGCGGAAACAACAACGACAATCAGAATTCCGGGGAATTCTCCATCGATACCGATGAGCTTTGGAAAACCTTCCAGGAGTTCTTCAACCAGTATCAGAGATAATTAATACGCCAAAGCCGGTGGCATCCATTGAAAAACGAGTCACTGTGGCAGAAGAATCTAAAGCAAACCTCAGAGTCTCATCTATGCGCAGAAACATAGGTGAGGCTCTTTTCATATTATATTGACGCAAAACCGGTTAAAGACTACAATAAACTTCATGTAGTCTGCGGGTAGCTTCGCTTTTAAAGCGTAAAACCGGTCCCTCAGACAAAGGAGATATTATGAAGATTTTTAATTCCATGTCACGCATGAAGGAAGAGTTTAAACCCATAGAGCCCGGAAAGATCCGTATGTATGTCTGCGGTCCTACGGTTTACAACTTTATTCATATCGGTAACGCACGTCCTATGATCGTCTTTGATACCTTCAGAAGATATATGGAGTATCAGGGCTATAAGGTGACCTACGTTTCCAACTACACCGATGTAGATGACAAAATCATAAAAGAGGCTAATGAAGAGGGCGTTGAGTGCTCCGACATTACCAGGAGATATATAGCAGAAGTTGAGAAGGATATGGCTGACCTCAATATCGAGGAGGCCATCCATCCCCGTGCCACAGAAGAGATTCAGGGCATGATCGATCTTATCGATACCCTGGTTAAAAAGGACAGTGCCTACGTTGCAAAGGACGGTACCGTTTACTTCGATACCACATCTTTTAAGGATTACGGCGAGCTCAGCCACAAAAACATTGACGAGCTTCAGTCAGGATTCCGTGATCTGAAGGTTTCCGGCGAGGACGGTAAGAGAACTTCAACCGACTTCGTTCTCTGGAAGCCAAAGAAGATGGGAGAGCCTTACTGGGAGTCACCCTGGTGCGAAGGCCGTCCGGGCTGGCACACAGAGTGCTGCGTCATGGCTCCCAAGTACTGCGGCGGACGTCTGGACATCCATGCCGGCGGTGAGGATCTCATTTTCCCTCATCATGAGAATGAGATCGCCCAGTATGAGGTGGCTCACGGCGAGAAGTTCGCAAACTACTGGATGCACAACGCATTCATAAACATTAACAACCAGAAGATGTCCAAATCCCTGGGCAACTTCTTCACGGTCAGAGACATTACTTCACAGTATGATCCCAGAGTCCTTAGATTCTACATGCTGAGCGCGCACTATCGTAATCCGCTTAACTTCTCAAGGGATCTTATGGACAGCGCCAAGACTTCTCTCGAGCGTATACAGACTGCCATAGAGCGTCTCCGCGAGCTTAGCGCAAAGTTAACCGGCAGCGACATGACCGCAGCCGAGCTTGAGACAGTAAAGAGCGTGGATGCACAGCAGGATATGTTCAACCAGAAGATGGACGATGATCTCAATACTGCCGATGCCATTACAGCCATCTTTGAGCTTGTGAAGATTTCCAATGTTTCTGTCACAGAGAACAGCACCAAGGCATTTGCAGACTACGTGCTTGAAAAGATCGAGCTTCTTATGGGTGTTCTCGGAATCAGGACCGAGGTTGCAAAGGATGATCTCGATTCAGAGGTTGAAAAGCTCATCGAAGAGCGTCAGGCTGCACGTAAGGCAAAGGATTTTGCAAAGGCTGATGAAATAAGAGACAAGCTTCTCGAAATGGGCATCGTTCTCAAGGATACCCGTGAAGGCGTAAAGTGGAGCAGAGCATAATGTCCATGACAGAATCTTTTATCAAACTTTACAAAGAAAAACTTGATCTTAAGGCGGTGGATGTCCAGACAACATCCCCGCTTATTCTTGCGTATATCGGGGACTGCATCTATGATTTTGCAGTCCGGGAGTATGTGGTCACCCATTTCCCAGGTTCCATAAATGCCATAAACCGGAAGAAAACCGAATTTGTATGTGCCCATGCCCAGTCGGAGATCATGGGATTCATCATCGCAAAGGAAATACTGACTCCCGAAGAAATGTCTATCTACAGACGGGGCAGAAACCAGAAGTCCGTCACCCACAGTAAGAACAGTTCTATCCAGGAGTACCGCCGTGCCACAGGCTTTGAAGCCCTTATAGGATATCTGTACCTGACAGAGCAGTATGAGCGCCTTCTGGAGATTGAAGCCCTGGGAATACATCATCTCAGGGAATTGCATAACAAATACGGGAAGATAAAGCATGAGGAAAAGACAGAGCTTTCTGAGCCTGATAATGCTTCTGAAGAATCATAAATTATGATGTTAGTTATCAAATGGTTCGGACTTGGAATATGACACGCAGAAGCGCGACAGAAGATCAGGTGCATGTAAAAACCCACTCTTTACCAATCAAAATTCAACTAACAATACCTGAATTATTAACTTTTGAAAGGCCTATATATGAGAGACGAACAATTTACCATCATTGGTCGGAATCCGGTTATCGAAGCCTTCCGTGCAGGAAAGACAGTTGACCGTCTGTT
>JAILDF010000080.1 GCA_024689585.1 Oribacterium sp. | reverse complement strand
CTTTGATCGTAAACGAGAAACTTGTGAATTATATACATTCACTTGAACCTGATCGGAGTGAGCTTCTGGAGAATGTAAGAAAAGAAGCGCTTGCGGCGGAAATCCCCATCATAAGGGATGAAACGGCGGCGCTTCTTAAATGTTTCATAACCATGCTCCGACCGAAGAAAATCCTTGAGATAGGCACGGCTGTCGGCTATTCTGCCCTGACCATGGCAGAGGTGCAGCCTTCGGACGGAAGCATTATCACAGTGGAAAACTATGAGCCGAGGGTTAAAGAGGCGGTTAAAAACATTTCCGGAAGCATATACAGAGACAGGATCAGGCTCATTAATGATGATGCCGGCAAAGTGATAAAAAACTTTGCAGAGAACGGCGAAAGATTTGATTTTATCTTTATGGATGCCGCAAAAGCCCAGTACATAGTGTGGCTTCCGGATATCATAAAGATGCTGCCGAAGGGGGCAGTGCTTTTCAGCGACAACATCCTTCAGGATGGCCGCATCATAGAAAGCCGGTATCAGGTGGAAAGGCGGGACCGTACCATCCACAGCCGCATGAGAGAATATCTTTTTGAGCTGAAGCATAACGAACTGTTGGAAACTGCCATCCTTACCGATGGCGACGGCATTTCCATAAGTGTAAAACGCTGAGGTTAATAAATGAGGAGAGGATTGAAAAATAATGTTAAAGGAAACTGAACTACTTATACCTGCAGGATCACTTGAGGTACTTAAGACTGCAGTAAACTATGGGGCAAATGCTGTTTATCTCGGCGGAGAGGCTTTCGGACTTCGTGCCAATGCCAAGAACTTTACTCTGGATGAGATCCGTGAGGGTGTTCAATTTGCACATGAAAGAAATGTAAAAGTGTTTGTAACAGCAAATATCCTGGCGCATAATGGTGATATGGAAGGTGTAAGGGAGTACTTCAGGGAGCTTGCCACAACAGGCATCGATGCAGTCCTTATTGCAGATCCCGGTGTGTTTATGATCGCAAAGGAGGTTCTGCCGGATTCCATCGAACTTCATATTTCGACCCAGGCAAACAATACCAATTATGAAACCTTCCTTTTCTGGTGGAAGCTCGGGGCAAAGCGTGTGGTATGCGCAAGAGAGCTTAGTCTCAAGGAAATCAAGGAGATAAGACAGCATATCCCTGAGGAGCTGGATATCGAGGCATTTATCCATGGTGCTATGTGTATGTCCTATTCGGGAAGATGCATGCTCAGCAATTACTTCACAGGAAGAGATGCAAACAGAGGAGAGTGTACACATCCCTGCCGCTGGAAGTACAATATCGTTGAAGAGACGAGACCGGGACAGTATTTCCCGATTTATGAAAATGAGAGGGGCACATTTATTTTTAACTCAAAGGATCTCTGCATGATCGAGCATGTGCCTGAGCTTATAGATGCAGGTATTGATTCCCTTAAGATCGAGGGAAGAATGAAGACGGCCCTTTATGTCGCTACAGTTGCCAGAACCTATCGTAAGGCTCTCGACGACCTTAAGGAAAGCGAAGAGAAGTACAGAGCCAATATGGAGTGGTATAAGTCTGAGATAGCAAAGTGTACCTATCGTGAGTTCACTACAGGCTTCTATTATGGAAAGCCTTCTGCAGATGACCATATCTATGATAACAATACTTATGTAACAGGTTCTGTTTACCTCGGAACCATAAAGCGCAGTGATGAGGAAGGCTGGAGTTATCTTGAGCAGAAGAATAAGTTCTCAGTGGGAGAGATGATAGAGATAATGAAGCCGAACGGTGAGGATATCCCTATCGAAGTACTTGAGATCCGGGATGCAGAAACAGATGTACCTCAGGATTCCTGTCCTCATGCATGCCAGCAGATAAAAGTGAGATTTTCGATAGCGCCTGAAGCCGGAGACATTATCAGAAAAACGACTCCGGAGAAACAGGACGTGGAATAAAGCCTGATCCGGAGAAATCTGACTTCATATCTGACTTCATATCTTGCGGAGGGGCTCCAAAACAGCCTTAAAAGGTAAAACATCTTATGGAACTAATCTTTGTAGCAATAGGAATAGCATCACTTGCATACGTATTCCTGATATTTGTTGAATACGGCCTGACCTCTTTTATGTGGTTTTGGCCGTTATTTGCGTTGTTGAATTTCATTATGTTTTTCATGGTGAGATATGTCAGAAAGAAGTTTAAGGAAAAAAAGGAAATCCCCCTGAGACCCTTTGTCTTCTACTTTGCCACCTACGGTCTCTCTGTTGTGACTCTTCTCACCATACTTGCGGTGATATTTTCCAATGCATACACCAGGGTGCAGAACAATCTTGATTATGTAATAGTCGTGGGGACAAATCTCGTTGACAACAAGATTTCCAAATCACTGGAAAGAAGACTGGACCGGGCCATAGAATATGCCAGGGAAAATCCCAACACGGTTTTTGTACTGTCGGGAGGCAGGAGTGAGTACGGGAGGAACACGGAAGCTACGGTCATGTATCATTACATGATAAATGCGGGAGTTCCTGATAAAAACCTTCTGTTGGAATTCTATTCGGATTCCACTCAGGAAAAGATAGGGTTCTCTTTAATGACGATTCACCAGGATCATGAACAAAAGCTTCTTGCCGAGAAGGTAAGGCATCATAATGAACCTTTTGTAAGACAAAACCAAAAAAGAGATGATATAATTGTTGGAGTGGACCGTCCTTTGTCCATAGGTATCATAACCTCGGATTTTAATTTGTTCCGTGCAAAGGAGATCGCAAAAAAATATGGTGTTACGGATGCCTGCCCCATGGCCACAAAGACAGATGAACTGATGCTTGTTCATCTGGCGGTCAGGGAAGCGGTTGCTCTGTTTAAAGACAGACTGGTGGGTAATATTTAAAACGCTGACTAAGCTTAAGGTAATACACAGAGCTCATCACCCCGGCAATTCGGGATATATCGGGTTTCATAAAAGAGAGGAGAAAGACTTGATGAAGAATTATGAGCTGATAGAAAAGAAAAGAATAGAAGAACTTTCGACGGATGCCTGCATATACAGACACAAAAAAAGCGGTGCACGTATATTCACTATGAAAAATACCGATGATAACAAAGTATTCGGCATCGCATTTCGTACACCGGCGGAGGACAGCACAGGTGTGGCACACATCACGGAGCATTCTGTTCTTTGCGGATCTGATAAATTTCCGCTGAAGGATCCTTTTGTTGAGCTTGCCAAGGGATCCCTCAATACTTTTTTAAATGCCATGACCTATCCGGATAAAACGGTATATCCCATCGCTTCACGAAACGATAAGGATTTCGATAATCTCATGGATGTCTATATGGATGCGGTTTTCCATCCGAATTCCGTTAAGGATCCCCGCATCATGATGCAGGAGGGATGGCATTATGAAATGCAGGATGAGAAGGATGACCTTATCTACAACGGCGTTGTTTATAACGAGATGAAGGGCGTTTTTTCAAATCCCGAATCCGTGCTTGAGCGTTATATCATGCATGCGCTTTTTCCGGATACAACTTATGGTAATGAATCCGGCGGAGATCCTGTGAATATCCCGGATCTTACCTTTGAGGATTTCAAAGCATTTCATGCCCGCTTCTATCATCCTTCCAATTCCTACATTTTCCTGTATGGCGATATGGATATGGAGAAGAAGCTTGAGTGGCTTGATAAGGCATATCTTTCAGAGTACACAGCTATAGAGCCTAACTCAGACATTGCCGCGCAGAAGCCCTTCGACAAAATGCAGGAGGAAGAGATTTCCTATTCTGTGGGTGAAAATGAACCTCTTGAGAAAAACACATATCTTTCATGGAATGTTGTAGTGGATGCTCTGGACAGCAAGTCAAACCTTGCTCTCGACATCCTGGATTATGCACTTCTTTCATCTCCGGGAGCGCCTCTTAAGCAGGCACTTATCGATGCAGGTATAGGAGAAGACATCTTCGGAGGCTTCCAGGACG
Source organism: Oribacterium sp. (assembly GCA_024689585.1). Lineage (GTDB taxonomy): Bacteria > Bacillota > Clostridia > Lachnospirales > Lachnospiraceae > Oribacterium. The sequence goes on along the minus strand of JAILDF010000080.1, from coordinate 8,877 downwards.
GAATCAAACAGCCATATTTCTCAGTTACTGCCAAGGGAACCGAAAAGAAAGACAAGAAAAAATTCCTGGAGATAATAGAGGGCACTTTAAAGAAGCTTGCAAAAGAGGGTCTGGATAAAAAGACATTGCTGGCTGCCATTAATCATGACGAGTTCCAGTACAGAGAGGCTGATTACGGACGTACTCCGAAGGGACTTGTTTACAGCCTTACATCACTTGATACCTGGCTCTATGGCGGAAAGCCCTGGGATTATCTTTTCTGTGAGAAATATTATAAAGAGCTCAGAAAAGATGTTGAAGAAGGCTATTTCGAGAAGCTTATCGAGAAATATCTTCTTGGAAATAATCATTCAGCCCTGGTTATCTGTAAGCCGGAAAGAGGTCTTACGGAGAAACGTGAGGAGGAGCTAAAGAAGAAGCTGGCAGCCGTTAAGGCGAAGATGTCAAAGGAAGAGATCAAAAAGTGTGTTTCCGATACAAAGATGCTCAAGGAGTACCAGGAGGAGCCAACAAGCGAAGAGAATCTTGAGAAGCTGCCGCTCTTAAGCATTAGCGATATCGATAAAAAGGCAGAGACCTTCAGCTGGAAGGAGACACGGCTTTCCGATACACTTCTTATCGGCACAGAGCTTGAGACAAGAGGTATTGCATATCTCAGATTCAATTTCAATACATCCTGCCTCACAGAAGAGGAGCTTCCGTATGCAGGATTTTTGAAGACTGTCCTCGGCTATATGGATACCGAAAAGCATACTTATCAGGATCTGACCTCCGATATCCTTTTAAACACCGGAGGCATTAATTTTGATGCAAGTGCTTATCCCAATATCAGTAAGTATGGCTACTATACAGGTATCTTCAGTATCGATGTGAAGCTTTTGTATGATGGTTTTTCATTCGGTCTCGATATAGTTGATGAGATCGTTCATACAACAAAATTCGAAGATGATAAGAGAATGCAGGAGATCCTGAACGAGGCCCGTTCAAGAGAAAGAATGAAGGTTGAGGGCTCAAGCCACAGCTATGCCGTAAACAGGGCAACCTCATATTTTTCTGCAACAGGAAGATATGCGGACCTTACAGGGGGCATAAGCTACTACCGTTTCATCAACAGAATATCCGATGAGTTTAAGAAGGATAAAAAGACACTTCAGAAGAAGTTAAGGGAAGTGGCCTGCAAGCTCTTCAGACCTGAAAATATGTTTATATCACTTGCCTGCGAGAAAAAGGGTGATGATGCTTTCGCTAAGGAATTCCCTGAGTTCAAAAAGAACTTTGAGCAGGGCATCCGGAAGCTGGAAGAGAAGACAGCAAAGCTTGATAAAGAATTCAAGCCATACAAGGCTTCGGCCGGAAAGGCATTGCCGCAGCTTAAGCTCTCCGGCAATTTAAATGAAGGCTTCAAGACTCCGTCACAGGTTAACTATGTCGGAAGATCAGGCCTTTATGATACAAAGAAGCATCCTTATACAGGTGCCCTTAAGGTACTTAAGGTGATCCTGAATTATCAGTATCTCTGGCTCAATCTCCGTGTCAAAGGCGGAGCCTACGGATGTATGTCAGGCTTCGGAAGATCAGGAGAAGGATATTTTGTATCCTACCGAGATCCTCATCTTAAGGAGACTCTGGATATTTATGAGGGCATACCTAAGTTCATCAAGGAGTTCAAAACTTCGGAAAGAGATATGACAAAGTACATCATAGGCGCTATTTCCGAGCTTGATACACCGAGGACAAATTCCGCAAAGGCTGCATTGACCTTAAGCGCTTTCCTGTCTCATGTAACCAATGACATGCTTCAGGAGGAGAGAGACCAGATCCTTGCAACAAGCGAGGCAAAGATCAATGCACTCTCAGATTACGCAAAGGAGATCCTTGAAAAGGGCGCGGCATGCACCGTTGGAAACAACAAGCTTATTGAGGACAATAAGGATAGGTTCTACACCACAGAGGAACTCTTTAAGCAAAATTAATTTAATGGGAAATATATGAAAGATAAAAAGATAAAAACCGGTTTTGTGGCCCTGGTTGGAAGACCGAATGTCGGCAAGTCTACACTTATGAATCATGTCATAGGTCAGAAGATTGCCATAGTCTCCAACAAGCCACAGACCACCAGAGGCAGGATACAGACGGTCTATGACGATGACCGCGGACAGATCATTTTCCTGGATACTCCGGGCATACATAAAGCAAAAAACAAGCTTGGGGAGTACATGGACAATGTTGCCGAAAATACACTTAAGGATGTGGATGTCATCGTCTGGCTGGTGGAACCGACAACCTATATCGGAGCAGGCGAACAGCATATAGCTGAGGTTATCAAAAACTCAGGAAAACCCAAGATACTTGTGGTGAACAAGATAGACACCATGAAGGACAAGCCTGAGGAGCTTGAAGCTGCCATAGAAAAATATAAAACCCTGATGGACTTTGCGGAGATAGTTCCCCTGTCTGCATCAAGGGCCGAAAACATTGACGGTTTCAAGAATGCTGTTTTCAAGTACCTGCCTGAGGGACCGAGATATTATGACCGGGATACGGTTACGGATCAGTCCATGCGGGAGATCGCAGCGGAGCTTATCCGGGAACAGGCACTCCGCAAGTTAAATGACGAGGTGCCCCACGGCATAGCGGTTCTCATAGACCAGATGCACCAGAGACAGGACGGCCTCTGGGATATAAAAGCCACTATAGTATGTGAGAGAGATGCCCATAAAGGCATTATCATAGGAAAGGGCGGTTCAATGCTTAAACGTATAGGCACAGGCGCCCGTATCCAGATAGAAAAAATGGTGGACGACAAGGTCAACCTCCAGCTTTTTGTCAAGGTACGAAAGGACTGGAGAGATTCGGACACATTCCTGAAAAACTACGGCTACAAGGATGAAACGTAATTCCGGACCGGAAACGGTTCTCAGGAGAAAATATGCGTGATGAATTAGAACTTCACGGGGTGGTGCTGAGCTCGGCACCATCCCGTGACTTTGATAAAAGACTGTCTGTACTTACAAATGAACAGGGAAAGATCACTGTCTGGGCGGCAGGAGCAAAAAAGCCGGGATCCCGGTTTATGGCAGCCACCAGAAATTTCGTTTTCGGGACATTTACCCTGACAGCAGGGAAAAGCGGCTACAACCTTAGGGACATCAAGGTAAATAATTACTTTGAGGAGATAGCCACGGATCTTGTTAATGCCTGCTACGGCTCCTATGTGCTGGAATTTGCCGACTACCTTGCCCAGGAGAATCTGGAGGCCTCGGAGATGGTGAACCTGATCTTCCTTTCGTTAAAGGCCATACTGAATTCAAACCTCGATAATGAGCTGGTGCGGAGAGTATATGAACTGAGGCTCCTGTATATAAGCGGTGAATATACCGAGGAACCGCCCTTCCCCTGCTCCCAAGCCTGTGCCTTTGCCTGGCAGTACGTCCTGTCGACACCCATTATGAAGCTTTACACCTTTACACTTAAACAGGAGGTTTTCGAGGAGTTTGCCTCCAATGTCGATGCCCTTCTCGGTGATGTGATGCCTCATAACTTCAGATCGCTGGAGATATTGAAAACACTCAGATGAGAATTGTACCGGTCGAGAAAGACAGGACAGAGCCAGTGGGCATCCAGCTACAACCGTTGAGCTGAGTCATGAAAAATCAAAATCGAACCCCTTAGAACCACTTGGTTCCTTTTCCTTAGCCCCCTCGCCAAGTCTGAGTTTTCATAAAAGTAAACTCAGACATTGGCGAGGGCCTAGTGGTTCTTAGGGGTTCGATTTTAGATTTTTCTGACGAAGCGATTCGGTTGTAGCTGGATGCCCACTGGCTCTGTCCGCCCGTTAAGGGTGAACAGATTTAACTGGATTTTTTCGGCTCCAGGTTGTATAGTGAAAAACAGCGCAGATGCGTGAAACTAAATACTTTATTCTTAGCCGCACTCCGGCGGCAGAAAGAGGAAAAAATGGCAAAAGAATACACAATGGACACTATCGTTTCCCTTGCAAAGTCAAGAGGATTTGTTTATCCGGGCTCCGAAATCTACGGTGGACTTGCCAATACCTGGGATTATGGAAATCTCGGTGTTGAATTAAAGAACAACGTTAAAAAGGCCTGGTGGAAGAAGTTCATTCAGGAGTCAAAGTACAATGTCGGAATCGACTGTGCTATCCTTATGAACCCTCAGACCTGGATTGCTTCAGGACATCTTGCATCCTTCTCTGATCCTCTTATGGATTGTAAGGAATGCCACGAGAGATTCCGTGCAGACAAGCTCATCGAGGATTTCGCAGCTGAAAATGCAATTGAGCTTGAAGGCTCAGTTGATGGCTGGTCAAATGAAGAGATGGAGAAATTCATCGAGGAGCACAAGGTAGCATGTCCTACATGTGGTAAGCATAATTTTACAGGTATCCGTCAGTTCAACCTTATGTTCAAGACCTTCCAGGGCGTAACAGAGGATGCAAAGAACGCAGTTTATCTCCGTCCGGAGACTGCACAGGGTATCTTCGTAAACTTTAAGAATGTTCAGAGAACTTCCCGTAAGAAGCTTCCTTTCGGTATCGGTCAGATCGGTAAGTCATTCCGTAATGAGATCACACCGGGTAACTTCACATTCCGTACAAGAGAGTTCGAACAGATGGAGCTTGAGTTCTTCTGTAAGCCTGACACAGATCTTGAGTGGTTTGCATACTGGAAGCAGTTCTGTCAGGACTGGCTCCTGAGCCTTGGAATGCCTAAGGAGATGCTCCGTGCAAGAGATCATGAGAAGGAAGAGCTCAGCTTCTACTCAAAGGCAACAACAGACCTTGAGTTCCTCTTCCCGTTTGGATGGGGCGAGCTTTGGGGTATTGCTGACAGAACCGATTATGATCTTGGACGTCATCAGGAGGTTTCAGGTCAGGATATGACCTATTTTGATGATGAGACAAATGAGCATTATGTTCCGTATGTTGTAGAGCCTTCACTTGGAGCTGACCGTGTAACGCTTGCATTCCTTTGCGCAGCATATGATGTAGAGGAGCTTGAGGGCGGTGATGAGAGAACAGTTCTTCGCTTCCATCCGGCACTTGCACCTGTAAAGATCGGTGTCCTTCCTCTTTCAAAGAAGCTTGCCGAGGGTGCTCAGGCTATCCACGATGAACTTGCCAAGTACTGGAATGTTGAGTATGATGACAGAGGAAACATTGGAAAGAGATACAGAAGACAGGATGAGATAGGTACTCCTTACTGCGTAACCTATGATTTTGACTCAGAGAATGATCACTGTGTTACCATCCGTGAGAGAGATTCCATGAAGCAGGAGCGTATCGCCATCGATCAGCTTAAGAGCTATTTCGAAGAGAAGCTTGCATTCTGATAAATTATCTTAATTATAGTAAAAACTTCCGACATTAATATGATGTTGGGAGTTTTTTTTCATATAATATTTATGTTATAATTGGGTTAGATTTATAAATTATTGTGGCAGGTTCTGATAAGAACCTGGCATGTAGCATCAGCCCTTCGCGAAGCGAATTTCAAATGGGCTGATGTTCCCAGAGATTAGAGGGACACAGCATGAAACATGTCGGACTGATGGGACGGGTGGCGGTAAGCTTTTGCATTAGTACCATCCTTCCTTTGATACTCATGTATCTGATGTTCAGGGGTTATACCACCATGAGCATGAACGTGATGATACTTATAATTGCCGGACTATTTTTTATATGCTGGATCTATATGGGTATCGTAAAACCTGTGGATGAACTGAAGGCGGCAGCCAAAAAGATAGAATCAGGAGATCTGGATTTCACCCTTGAGGCTGAGACCAATGACGAATTTGGCGAGTTGATGCAGGCCTTCGATGAGATGCGTATGAGGCTCAAAGAAACCCAGGAGGAGAAGATATGCAATGACAATGCCAACCGAGAGCTGATCTCAAACATTGCCCATGATCTGAAAACTCCGCTTACAGCTATAAAGGGTTACTCGGAGGGGATACTGGACGGCATTGCCCAGAGCCCCGAGATGCAGAAGAAATATATTCAGACCATCAATATAAAAGCGAATGATATGGACCGCCTCATAGATGAACTTAGGTATTATGTTAAGGTAGAGTCCAATAAGATACCTTATGATTTTCAGCACATGCCGGTACAGGATTATTTCCAGGACTGTGCTGATGAAATAGGGCTCGATATGGAGTCCCAGGAGATCACATTCACTTTTGAGAATAAGGTATCCCGGGATGTGGAAATGATAGCCGATCCGGAGCAGCTTAGAAAAGTCATCAACAATATCGTTTCAAATTCCGTAAAGTACATGGACAAGGAAGAGAAAAGGATTGAGCTGGTACTGGAGGATGCGGGAGATTTCATACAGGTAAGTCTCAGCGATAACGGAAAGGGCATAGCAAAGACAGATCTGCCATATATATTCCAAAGGTTTTTCAGAGCAGACAGCTCCAGAAATTCCATGAAGGGCGGATCGGGCATAGGATTATCCATTGTCAAAAAAATAGTTGAAGACAGCGGAGGCCGCATATGGGCGACATCTGTTGAGGGAGAAGGTACAACGATAAATTTTGTTTTGAGGAAATATATCCGCAGTGTACAGGAGGTTGATTTAAATGGATGATGATAAAAGAAAGATTCTTATAGTTGAAGATGAACAGTCCATTGCCGAACTGGAGAGAGATTATCTTGAACTTTCCGGCTTTACTGTAACCATTACAAATGACGGAGATATCGGTCTTGAGAAAGCTCTTAATGAAGAATTTGATCTCATCATTCTTGACCTTATGCTGCCGGGAAAAGATGGCTTTGAAGTCTGTAAAGAAGTAAGATCGGTTAAAGACATCCCCATCATTATCGTTTCTGCGAAAAAGGATGACATTGACAAAATCCGCGGACTGGGACTTGGTGCCGATGACTATATGACGAAGCCGTTTTCGGCATCAGAGCTTGTGGCCAGAGTCAAGGCACATCTTGCAAGATATGAAAGACTGATCGGCAACGGAAAGGAAGGAAACGATCTTATCGAGATCCGCGGCCTGAAGATAGACCCTTCCGCAAGGCGTGTATGGGTTGGTAATGAAGAAAAGACCTTTACAACCAAGGAGTTTGATCTTTTATATTTCCTTGCCTCTCACCCAAACCATGTGTACACAAAGTCTGAGCTTTTCAAGGAGATATGGAAAATGGATTCAGTTGGAGACATCGCCACAGTAACCGTACATATCAAAAAGATAAGGGAAAAGATCGAAATGGATTCCGCAAAACCTCAGTATATCGAAACCATATGGGGAGTGGGATACAGATTTAAGGTGTAAACTGATTTATATTGTGATTCAGCTCTTGTTTCCTGAGCTTGTTTATACAGCTTATAAGACGAAAAGCCTTGGAAATTCTTTGATTTTTCTTAGAATTTCCAAGGCTTTTTTTATTTATAGAAAATTAATACTAATTGTAACCGTTTTCATATAAATGTTTTCTTTACAAAAAAATACTAGTCGAGTACAATCTCAATGGTGATTTTCCCGACTGTACGGGATAAATCAAGATAGCTTTTTGTAGAGGTTATCCTATACATACTGGCACTTAAAGGGTAACTCTTTATAAAAGACATATAAATATACACAAGTAATATTAGGAGGATCAGTAATGGCTAAAAAATGGGTCTACACCTTCAAAGAAGGTAACATGTCCATGAGAAACTTACTTGGAGGTAAGGGCGCAAACCTTGCAGAGATGACAGAGATCGGACTTCCGGTTCCACAGGGTTTCACAATCACAACAGAGGCTTGTACTCAGTACTATGAGGATGGTCGTAAGATTAACGACGAAATCATGAGCCAGGCTATGGAAGGCGTAGCATGGATGGAGAAGGAGAACGGCAAGAAGTTTGGAGATCTCCAGAATCCTCTTTTAGTATCAGTTCGTTCAGGTGCTCGTGCATCTATGCCGGGTATGATGGATACAATCCTTAACCTTGGTCTTAATGATGAAGTAGTTGCAGCTATGATCAAGGGCAATCCTGATCCTGCATTCGAGCGTTTCGTATATGATTCATATCGTCGTTTCATCCAGATGTTCTCAGACGTAGTTATGGAAGTTGGTAAGAAGTATTTCGAGCAGCTTATCGACAAGATGAAAGAGCAGAAGGGTGTTAAGTTCGACGTTGATCTTACAGCAGCTGACCTCAAGGAGCTTGCAGAGCAGTTCAAGGCTGAGTACAAGAATCAGCTTGGAAAGGACTTCCCTTCAGATCCTGTAGAGCAGTTAAAGCTTGCTATCGAGGCTGTATTCCGTTCATGGGATAACCCACGTGCTAACGTATATCGTCGTGATAACGATATCCCTTATTCATGGGGAACAGCTGTAAACGTTATGCCGATGGTATTCGGTAACCTTAACAACCAGTCAGGTACAGGTGTTGCATTCACACGTGACCCGGCTACAGGTGAGAACAAGCTCATGGGTGAGTTCCTTATCAATGCTCAGGGCGAGGACGTAGTTGCAGGTGTTCGTACACCTATGCCTATCGCTCAGATGGAGCAGGAGTTCCCTGAGGCTTATGCTGAGTTCATCAAGGTTTGTGAGACTCTTGAGAACCATTATCATGACATGCAGGATATGGAGTTCACTGTTGAGAACAAGAAGCTCTACATGCTCCAGTGCCGTAACGGTAAGAGAACAGCTCCTGCAGCTCTTAAGATCGCATGTGATCTTGTAGACGAGGGACATAAGACACCTGAAGAGGCTGTTGCTATGATCGATCCTCGTAACCTTGATACACTTCTTCACCCTCAGTTTGATGCTGCTGCTCTTAAGGCTGCTACACCACTTGGAAAGGGACTTGGTGCTTCTCCGGGAGCTGCCTGCGGTAAGGTTGTATTCACAGC
>JAILDF010000027.1 GCA_024689585.1 Oribacterium sp. | reverse complement strand
TATATCTATGATGGTTCTCTCGTAATGGGAAACCTTATGAATGCGGCTGAAAGTCTCGGTGTGGCAAACATCTGGATCCACAGAGCAAAGCAGGAATTTGAATCTAATTTCGGAAAGCAGATTCTTGCAAAGCTTGGCATCGAAGGTGACTACGAAGGCATCGGACATTGTGCTTTGGGATATGCCGCAGGTCCCGCAAATGAAGCTGCACCAAGAAAAGCGAACTATGTTTACCATGTCGACTGAGATGGATAACATCCTTACCGGATGTCAGGAGAATTAACCATAAATATATAGTAGTTGGAGGTTTCACATATGTTAGAAGTTGGCACAAAAGCACCGTCATTTGAACTTCCGGATCAGAACGGAGTAATGCATTCTCTTGAGCAGTACAAAGGTCAGAAGGTGATTCTTTACTTTTACCCCAAGGACAATACTGCAGGCTGCACAAAACAGGCCTGCGGATTCTCCGAAAGATATCCTCAGATAAGAGAAAAGGGAGCTGTAGTTCTGGGCGTAAGCAAGGATACCGTTGCCTCACACAAAAAGTTCGAGGAGAAATATGGTCTTGCCTTTACACTTCTGGCAGATCCGGAGCGCAAGGTAATCGAAGCCTACGATGTGTGGAAAGAGAAAAAGAACTACGGAAAAGTATCCATGGGTGTAGTCCGCACAACCTACCTTATTGACGAAGAAGGTATCATCATAAAAGCCAATGACAAGGTAAAGGCCGCTGACGATCCCGAAAAGATGCTGAATGAATTATAAGCCCAAATTTGACTATATATAATTCTGCAATTAACCAGAAACAAATCCCCGGCACTCCGTGATTTGTTTCTGGTTCTAAAAATATCTTCAATGAGTTGTTTTATACCGAAGGAGTATTACTATGCCTATACTTGCTTCATTTATGGTGCCACATCCACCTCTTATCATCCCTGCCGTCGGACAGGGCGGTGAGAAAAGTGTTCAGGAAACAATAGATTCTTATGAGAAAGTGGCGGATGAAATAGCGGACCTTAAACCTGAAACCATAATCATCACCAGCCCCCACAGCATCATGTATTCCGATTACTTCCATATTTCTCCGGGACGTGGAGCCAAAGGCAATTTTTCAAGATTCAGGGCACCAGAAGTATCCTTTGATGAACTCTATGATGAGGAGCTTCGTGACAGGATCTGCGCTTTGGCCAAAACAGAGAATTTTCCGGCAGGAACCCTAGGCGAAAAGGACCCGATACTCGATCACGGAACCATGGTTCCTCTATGGTTTATTCGGAACAAATACAAAGACGGCAAAATCATTCGCATAGGTCTTTCGGGACTTGGACTCCCTGAACATTATCACCTGGGAGAAATAATCCAAATGGCAGTTAATGACTGTAACCGGCGGGTTGTGTTCGTGGCCAGCGGTGACTTGTCCCATAAATTACAGGCCCACGGTCCCTACGGTTTTGCCTCTGAAGGTCCTGTTTATGACGAAAGGATAATGGACGTTGCAAAAAGAGCCGCTTTTCAGGAAATGTTCGACTTCGATGAGGACTTTTGTGAAAGAGCAGCAGAGTGCGGCCACCGTTCCTTTGTCATCATGTCAGGAGCCTGGGATGGGATAAATGTAAAATCCAGAGTTTACTCTCATCAGGACATCACCGGAGTAGGTTACGGGATTGCTTCTTTTTATCCGACAGGTCCGGATGATTCCAGACATTTTCGTGAAAAGTACCTGAATATGATCAAAGATGAATTAAGTAAAAAAGCTGAACATTCCGATGAGTACGTACGTCTCGCAAGGGCTTCTCTCGAGAGCTATATACTGAACCATCGAAAACTAGAGCTTCCCAATGATCTTCCGGCTGAAATGCTTGAGAAAAGAGCCGGAGCATTTGTTTCCATCCATAAGGACGGTCGTCTGCGGGGATGTATCGGAACCATACTACCAACAACATCATCTGTTGCCGAGGAAATCATCCGGAATGCCATCAGTGCCTCCACCCGGGATCCCAGATTCAATCCCATCACGCTGGATGAACTGCCATATCTTGATATCAATGTTGACGTCCTCGGTGACCCCGAAGATATTTCCGGTCCCAAAGAGCTTGACGTAAAAAGATATGGTGTCATAGTAAGCTGCGGAAACAGAAGGGGCCTGCTTCTTCCTGATCTTGACGGAGTGGATACTGTTGAACAGCAGATCTCCATCGCGAGACAGAAGGGTGGGATAGACATTGATGAACCTGTGAAGCTTCAGAGATTCGAAGTTGTAAGGCATATTTGAATGTTTCCGGTGCCGGGGATAGGTTTATCAGATATAAACCTGTTTCCCGGCTCAATTTATCCTAAAAAATGAATGATTTATATTAATAAAAAAGCTGTCGACTAAAATTGCAGATTATAAATATCGATAACAAGGAAAAAATCCGATGACCGCACAGGTAGCTACAGTTACAACACAGCATTTCTCAATGGACTATTGTAAATTCGGTCAGGGCGCCGAAACTCTCGTGGTGATTCCGGGTCTCAGTGCCCAGAGTGTCATGCCTATGGCTGAGCTAATGGCTAATGCCTACAAACTGCTGACTGATGATTATACAATTTATGTATTTGACAGAAAAAAAGGAACTCTGAATATACCTTATACCATTAAAAATATGGCCGAGGACACTGTAGAAGCCATAAAAGAGCTTGGGCTTTCCAATGTCAGCATCTTTGGCGCATCTCAGGGTGGAATGATAGCAATGGAGATAGCCCTGGGACATCCCGGACTGGTTAAGAAGCTTTTACTCGGATCCACCTCTTCCCATATAAGCGAAGAAGGCTTCTCTGTCTTTGACAACTGGATAAGACTTGCAAAGGAAAGAAACGGGGAAGGGTTATATATGAATTTCGGAGAAAAGGTTTATCCGGAAGATGTTTTTGAAACAATCAAAACAGGGTTTATACAGATTTCAAAAACCGTAACAGAGGAAGATTTTTCCCGCTTTATCGTTCTCGCTGAAAGCCTTAGGAATTTTAACATCACAGAAGAGCTTCCTAAGATCACCTGCCCGACACTGGTTATAGGCTCGAAGACCGATAATGTTTTGGGCGGACAAGCTTCTGAAGTCATTGCCGCACATCTCACCGGCAGCCCGGATTGCGAGCTTTATATGTATGACGGATACGGTCACGCAGCATATGACTGTGCCCCCGACTACACTGAGAGGTTACTGAAGTTCTTAAAGAAATAAAAACTATACTTTAGCATTAACATCGTTTTACAAAACAGGACGATGCTAATGCTTATTGTCTTACAGAAATAGGAGAGTTTGATGATTAACTGGATAAGTAACTTTAACTACGACTTTGCCATAGCAACGATTCCTATCCAGATAATACTTCTTGTGTTTTATGGAGTACGAAGGAATCTTCCCGTAGGCCAGAGCTTTTGCTTCTGGCTTGTTATGGTTGCCAATCTGGTGATGACTTCGGCCGATATCATTTCCTGTGAGATGAATGAGATCTGGACAGAATTTCCTCTGTGGGTCATGTATGCCATCAATCATGCATATTTTCTCGGATTCATCGTACGAGGCTGGGCACTTTTTGCCTATACTGCAGAAACCTCACATTTCCTCAAGAACAACTCTCTGTATAAGGTCATTGCCTCCATCCCGGCCATGGTAGCTGTCTTCCTGATCTTTTCAACCCCCTGGACCTCGGCTATCTATACCATTGCGGCAGATGGTTATCATAACTGTTCTCTCTACGGCATTATCTATTTTGATACTTATTTTTACATCATATTATCGATACTTATAGTTTTGTTTAAATGGAAGGCTTTGTCACCCAGAGTCAAGGGCGGACTTCTTTCCTTTAATCTGCTTCTGCTTTTCGGTATCATCATCAGAAAGCAGTTCTACCATATACTGGTAACCAGTTATTTCAGCATTCTTTCCTTACTCATCATTTTCCTCATCACGGAAAATCCCGATCTATACCGGGACAGCAGGACGAAGCTTCTAAACAAAGAAGCTCTGGATATGATCGGCTTCGATTACTGGGAGAGAAACATTTCCTATAGTCTTCTGGTTATGATCGTTCATAACTATGAAACATCCAAGTCAGTTTACGGCATCAGCCAGGTGAACGAAAGTCTAAAGAGAATGGCAGATTGGGTAATGAAGAATTACCCGGGTTATAATTGTTTTTATACCAGAAACGGAACCTTTATCATTCTTATGAAGGGACAGCTGCCTGCAGAGCCGGAAGCAATAATGAAAAACTGGAAAGAAAAGTATGAAGCTTTCCAAAATAGCTTTGATACTCCGGTAACCATGAAGATATCCGCAATGATGCTGCCTGCATATCTGGTAAACAACAATGATCTAACCATGGGTGATCTGGCAAGATACTCCAGGATCAATGCCTATTCAGAAAACCGCCGCGGAAACTATGTTTTCTCCGATGCCATGATTGAAGACGTTAAGAAACAGAAGTCCCTGGAAAAAGCCGTTAAAGATGCCATCGCAACAAACCGATTTGAAGTTTACTTTCAGCCCATCTATTCTGTTAAAGAAGGGATAATAGAAGGGGCAGAGGCATTGGCACGATTAAATGATCCGAGCCTGGGCTTCATATCACCTCTTGATTTTATTTCAATAGCAGAAAAGAACGGAGATATCATCGAAATAGGACGGCAGATCTTTGAAAAGGTTTGTATCTTCCTTGAAAACACCGACACCCAAAAATTAGGGATTAAATATATCAATGTAAATCTTTCACCCATACAGTGCATGAGCCACAGTCTTTCAGAGGAGCTTTCGGATATAGCCAAAAAGCATGGTTTATCCATGAAAATGTTTGATTTTGAAATCACCGAGTCCCTGATAGAAGATTACGAAATGATCCAGATGCAGATTGCAGGACTTCGTTCCATGGGTGCAGAGCTGTCTCTTGATGATTTCGGAACAGGTGCATCGAATCTGACAAGCCTTATGAATCTTCCGATCCACGTTGTAAAGATCGACCTGACCTTCACAAGATCCTTCTTCGCCGGAAAAGCTGAATTCCTGCCGGATCTTATCAAACTTTTCCAGCGCTCCAACATGGCAATAGTTGTTGAGGGTATCGAAACAGAAGAGATGAAAAACAAGATGGCCGAGCTTGGCTGTGACTACGAGCAGGGTTACTACTTCTCAAGGCCGCTGCCACCGGAAGATTTTATTGACTACATGAAAAATCAACTTCCACAATAAACAAACCATCGGGGACGGTTCTCGCCGGCGAGAACCGTCCCCGATGACAGCAAAGAAGGAGTTCAGGAAAACCTGAACTCCTCTGTTTTTAGTATTAATCCAGCTCAAGGAGCTTGATCATATCATCAGTATCATCTCTTGCAAAGCTTGTGAAAGTGATACAAACAGTGTAATCACCTTCGGTGCCCATATACTGCTTTTGATAAATGTCATATTCATCACTTATCAGTCCATGTGTGGTAAGAAGATATGTATCCTTTCCGGAAACCTTTGCCTTTACCACAGATACCTCCTTAGGTGTGATATCGATTTCCTTAAGGGTATCCTTTATTTCAGGAATGCTGTCTTCAAGCTGTTTCTTAAGATCTGTTTCGTCATCGGCAAGATTTATCGTAACATTGATATTATCATAATTGTCTTCATTATCAGCATAGGCAACAGTTACAGGATCACCCTTTTTGATAGTCTTTATAACAGCATCCTTATCTTTTATGAATGCCTCGGTTGATCCGTCAATCTCGGCAACCGCTGCTGCATCACCAAAAGTGAATCCGTCAGGAACAGCAAGCTTCAAGCCGAAATAGTCATTCACATAAACATTCTTTTTTACCTCACCAATAGAAAGCTCTTTCTTTTTGGCTGCAGTCGATTTTCCGGTCATCTTTGAGGACGTTGCCGCAAATGAAACAATTGACTGGCTGACGGTCACTGCACTTAAAAGCATGGCAGCAGCGAGACCGGCAGCAATTTTTCTTCTAAGGTTGTACTTCATTCATTACTCCTTTCCTGAACATAATTTCCGGGATGAGTCTCCCGAACACTCAATACTCTTGCCACGACGGGCAATATCACAAACTCCCTTCAGGGTTCTTCATTATTTAAATATATCGACAAAAAATCAGTATGAGATAAGGCATGATTTCTGACACATCATTTTCTTATTTTCATTTTCTATATAAATACGGATTAAAAATCCTTATATCTCCTTATTATTTTGACGAAATTCATGTGTATGGGTATTGAATGCCCTGATAATGATATTTTTAGCCGGAGCTTTTATTCATAGCTCCGTTTCACAGATCACTACAAAGGAGCCGCAGCATGAGAACAGACACAGATAAAGGAAAAACCATCATATACCTTGAGGGAAGGATCAATACAGACAATGCCGCAAAGGTTGAAGCAGAGATATTATCGATAATCAATGAACTGAAGCCCGGACAGGAAATCCTTTTTGATGCGGAAAAGCTTGAATACATTTCCAGTGCGGGTCTGCGCGTTCTCATGAAGGCGAGAAAAGAACTGGGAAAACCGGTTACCATAACGGAAGTAAGCCGCGATGTATATGATATTTTCGAAACAACAGGTTTTTCGGATCTGTTTAATGTGAAAAGAGTCCTCAGAAAAGTTTCCATAGAGGGCTGTGAAAAAATCGGTGGTGCTCCAAACTGCGAAGTTTACCGTCTTGACTCTGAAACCATAGTAAAGGTTTATAAAGGTGATTTATATACCCGGGAGAAAATAGAAAAAGACCGGGAACTTGCCAAAAAGATTTTTACAGGAGGAATACCCACGGCAATACCTTTCGACATGGTCAAAGTGGGGTCCCATTACGGTCTCGTTTTTGAAATGATGTCAGGAGGTTCTCTGGCAAACATACTTTCTTCACACCCCGAAGATACAGAAAAGTATGGAAAACTTGTTGCCGGGTTTATAAAGAAACTACATTCAACCGAGTTTGAATCGGGAAGTCTTCCTGATGCCAGGGCGCCATATCTCAGGAACCTTAAATATCTTGAGGAAATAGGCGTATACACAACAGATGAAGCAGAGAGAATATATGAACTCCTCCGCGCCATCCCTCATCGAAACACCTTTATCCATCAGAATCTCAATCCCGTTAACATCATGCTGATGGATGATGAGTTCATCCTGATAGATGTTGATGATTCAGGAACCGGGCATCCGGTCTGGGATCTTATGGGAATGTATCAGGTTTATGTCACAGGAGCAAAGGCCGGCTGGACAGAACCTATGATGGGTCTCGGAGAAGCTGTATTAAAACCTCTTTGGAATACGATTCTTCATTCATACCTTGGGGAGGTACACAGTGATGATATCCCGGAGGTGAACAGGGTGCTTGGCGGTTACACAAAAATGAATCAGATTTTTGAGCTGGTTACAGATCCGACCATTCCCGGAGATATAAGAAAGCCAACGATTGAAAAAGAAAAGGCGGCTTTCTTCGATATGATGGATACGCTCTATCCGGTACCGAGATGGATTTGATTTCAATCACGACATTTAGGAGGGGTTTCAATTGGAAAAATACAGATACTGTGACGAAGAACTTAAACTGATGGAGAACAGTCCGGTTCCCTTCGCAGTTTATCAGTTTATAAATAAAAGAGTGATCACCATAATTCTTTCCCAAGGATTCATTGATCTGTTCGGATATGAGGACATGCCAAAAGAAGATGTTTATGCTCTCATGGATAACAACATGTACCGTGACACACATCCTGATGACATGGCTTCTTTAGGGGATGCTGCCTATCGCTTCGCAACTGAAGGCGGTGCCTATGACGTGGTCTACAGATCCAAAAAGCATGGGGAATACCGGATCATCCATTCCTATGGCAGACACATTTTTAAAGAAGACGGGATCCGTCTGGCTTTTGTCTGGTATACGGATCAGGGTGCCTATGTTGAAGACGGTAAAAAAGAAAAAGACAGCCTGATGAATCTTTTCAAAAATCAGCTGGCAGAAAGAAGCATTAACGTCCAGACCAGTCATGACTATCTGACGGGTCTTCCTGCCATGACCTATTTCTTTGAACTTGCGGATGAAGGCTGCAAGAGGATACGTGAAAGCGGAAAAACTCCTGTCATTCTCTTTACCGATTTTAATGGAATGAAGGTATATAACCAAAACTATGGAATGGAAGAGGGGGACAAAGTTCTTAAGTCATATGCCGATAGACTGATCGGTATTTTTACCCATGAAAACTGCAGCAGATTCAGCTCAGACCACTTCTGTATCTTCACAGATCTTGAAAAAGGTCTTTCTGCAGCAAAACAGCTCACCTCCAACAATGCCGGAATTGATATCGAAAAAAAGCTCCATCTCCGTATAGGTATGTATGTTTATGAGGATGAGAATATAAGCATAAGCGGTGCCTGCGACAGGGCAAAGGTGGCGTGTGATTCCGGCAAAAATACCTTTACTTCAAAGCTGTATGTTTTTGACCAAAAAATGATGACGACTATTGAGAATCGTCAATACGTGGTAGAGAATCTTGACAAGGCCATAAAAGAAGGCTGGATCAAGGTCTACTATCAACCCATCATCAGAACCGCCAATGGCAGGGTATGTCATGAGGAAGCCCTGTCCAGATGGATAGATCCTGTAAAGGGCTTCCTTAGTCCTGCAGAATTCATACCTGCTCTTGAAGAATCCAACACCATATTTAAGCTTGACCTATATGTTGTAGATTCTGTTTTGATAAAAATGAAAGAGCAGGCAGACTACGGTCTTTATATAGTTCCTCAATCCGTAAACCTTTCCAGATCCGATTTTTATGCCTGTGATATCGTTGAAGAAGTAAGAAAACGTGTAGATGAGGCCGGAATTCC
>JAILDF010000308.1 GCA_024689585.1 Oribacterium sp. | reverse complement strand
AGATAGACTTCATGACACGCCCCACATGGAGCACGTAAGGACGCTTTTTGCGGCCTGAGAGTGCGGAATGTGGGAGGAACGCGAGAGCGCAAAGCGCGAAGCGGTCCGATATCGACTTTTGACACTCACATCATAATATATTTCTCTATTATGTGGACCAACGAAATAAGGTATTAAATGCAACCTCATTTTCGTAAGATATAAAAGCTTTATAGTATAGTGGATATCTAAAGTTGATAGAGTTTTATAAAGCTGATGACAGCATACATTGTGTGATGTCATCAGCTTTTGTGTTAAGAATCATAGTTTATGATCATTGTCATAGTTTAGATTATTGTCAAACATTTTTATGTTAAGACTATAATCCTCGCCCAAACCATAATCTAATATCTGACCATCATTGGTTGAGTGTGTTATATCATTGGCTGAAATGGTGACATCGTCACATTTTTCAAGGGCAATCTCGCAATTATAGCTACTATTGGCATTGCCATTATGTGTAAGCTTATTGTTGCATACGCTTACTCGGACAACATAGCCTGTTGAACTATCATTGGTGTATCCGCCAATTTTTATGCTACAGGCATGGTTATTATATAGCACGTTGTGATTGAGCTGGACAACGCATGTATTTTGACAATTATTATAGTCTTTAGTTACTTCATAATCTTTGAAATTACTACACCACTCCTCAGAGCCCACCTCGATCCCATAAGGACAATCGTAGACAGTATTATCTGAAATAAGGATGTACTTGCCACCGTCAACGTATATACCGGCACAGTCGGCATAGGTACTCACACAGTTGCTGACCCTGTTCCTTAAAGCCTCACAATTTCTAGGCTGATCATAGTCTAAAACAGGACAGTAGCCAGCATTTCCATAAAAATCAATACCTATATTGGTGTTATCACAGATTAAGTTATCGTTGACGGATACATACTCACAGTTTCCAGCAACAGAAATATTTTCAGACCAGCCATTTATGTTATCATGTATATAATTGTTTGAGATAACTACATGACTGATTGAGGATTGTGGGTCAGATCCCTCACCAAGCAAAAGGATGGCATTGGCCTCGCCTTTATTGCCATCATCGGGATGAGTGGTTTTAATGTCATGGATTTCATTGTTTAAAATATTGATGTGATGTGCACCGGCAGTCATCATCACGCCATGAACACTCTGAGCAGAGCTGCTGCCTATATCAAGCTCCTCAATATTAATATATGAATTTCCATTTATATCAAAAATAGCACCCTCCTCATCCTTGTCGAGAGTTACTTTAGCTTTTTCTTTATTATATCTCTTTATTGATATCGGTTTATCTGGCAACCCGGAACTCATGAATGTATTTTTTCCACTGTAGGTACCGTTACGGAGATATATAGTCTGCCCCGGCTTAACTATATCTAAAGCGGCTTGTATTGTTTTAAGCGGTCTTTGAATGTTTCCGGTATTATCATCATCACCATCGGGTGAAACATATAAATCGGTCATGTTTTTGACCAATGTGGAAGCGTAAATTTCATTTGTATTTTTATCAGAAAATAAATATAGTCCCAAAAGTAATAATGAAATGATCAATACTATATTTAAAACAAGTATACGAAAAAGCAGGCTTGTGTTTTTCATAAAAAATCCTTTTAAATCTTTTTTTATTAAGCATGTTACTATATATTTCCATCAGCATAGATTAAAATAATCTAACATAGGAAAATACATATGCTTATGAGCGAAAACAATATACTATCATTTAGAAATAGTGTTGTCAGCAATATAAAGAAATCTTTAGATTAGAGAAATAACATCCTAAACACGTTCAAGGATATTTGTAATATAATCTAGATGCTTATCACTCAATATGTGATCAGCATTATGTTAGTTGGGAGAGAGTTAGTTAGGAGATAAGAAAAGATGAAAATATTTAAATTTATACAGACAATATTATTGACAGTGGCATGTGTAACAACCATTGGTATTTCAGCATTGGCAGGATCATGGCAGTGGATCGATACAAACGGTGATGGCCTTGCTGCATGCTATTATTTCAATGATGATGGAACATTACAGTCTGGTGGTACAACTCCGGATGGATACACAATAAATCAGTCGGGCGCATGGGTAGTAGATGGAGTGATACAGCAGCGTTCTGTTCTTACAGATAAAGCTCATGAAAATATTTCATTTTCAGGCACTACAGATATCTCAAGTCCAGATAACGGATATTACTGTTTTAAAAATGCAAGCTCTATGGGTATGACAATGCCATTTTCAGGGGTTGATATTGTAACACTTGCTGTAAATATTGATACAAATGGATATCTCAATCTGACTATTGCCTATGATGATGGACAATTAGGGACGATCACACTTCCTAAAAACGATGATGGTACATATACTATGTCAACCACTGGTGGAGATGTAATAATTGCTTTTTCAGAAGGACAGATGACCTGGAGTGGAGCCTATTACGGTATTCCGACTGTTCTTTCTGCAGAAAAAGTAGGATGACAATTGGCTGAGAGATTATTAGTGTATATTAATATGTATATAGAAAGCAGAGGTTATTTATGGTTAAGATTTATGGAAGCGAATTATGTCCTGATTGTATAGAGTGTAAATATAATCTGGATAAAAACAAAATCGATTATGAGTATGTTGATATTAATAAAAATCTTAAAAATTTGAAGGAGTTTTTAAAGCTTCGTGATACAGATTCTATATTTAAGGGTATTATCGGCTCTGGAAGTATAGGCATTCCTACTCTGATACTTGATGACGGGAGTGTAACACTTGATTGGGATAGCTTTTTTGTAAATAAAGGTCTCGAGGTATTACATCCATCACAGGAGGGTAGTGCCTGCGGAATTGATGGTAAAGGATGTTGATTTGTAAATAACTTAAACTACCACTAAATACATAGTAGTAGTTTGAGTTAGTAATATATAAGTGTTGTTATATTTATTGGACATACAATTATGATTGAACGAAAACAAGGCGAAGATGAAGCACTGGAAATCCTAAAAAGTATAGGCATAGAGATGGATGAAGATTACACCGATGATAATTCAAAGCCAAAGATGCCTGATCTCAGATACAAGAATGGCAGATTCATCGAGGTGACACATACTAAACATAATATAGAGATTAGTAAAAGAATTAAAAAATATTGGTGTGAATCAAGAACAGATAATGACTTTTTAAAGAAATGCCAACAGATTGAATGCATCCAAAAATCCTACTATAGGTATAAACATAATATGTACGAAAAAGATGCAGATAATCATTTGACTGAAACTGCTAATCATGAAAGGTGTAAAGATCTTAAAATTCTGATCAAGCATTTCGGGACTTTTCCTACGGATTTAAATGATGAAAAATTAAATTCGGAATTTAAAGCTGATTGTCCGATCATAGTGCATTCAACCGACGCAATCCTTAGGGAGATAATAGATGATAAGGGCACGAAATACCCTTATGGAGATACGGACTTATTTTTGTTTGTCACCGAAGATGAGTACATGAACATGCTGAATCTAATGCCTCAATGGAAATGGAACGGTGAGGCTAATATCTTCCTATACGACATAGATAAATCGCCGTTTCAGACAATCTACATCTGCGAGTGGGATTTTGAAAACTTAATCTACAACACCGTAGATCCAAAAATGACAAGATTTTGCAGAAATGATGGCACGCTTCAATGGCAGTATTACAGACATAATATGTCTTAATTGGTATGCATCCATTGTATGAACCGTCCCCTCTGACATGTACATACAAATATACATTGGTATATTAGGCATATACCGATTATACATAAAGGAGGTGTGAAGGTGAAAAAGAATATACTGCTTACCACACTGGATGTTCCCGGGAATGACAGAAGTCCGAGATATTACTCTGCAAGGAATGAGTTCGGTTACGATTACTGTGAAGCTCTACAGAGTATTGAGGCAGGTACAAAGTTAATGCTGGTCCGAGTTCCTGTTGAGGAGATACTGATCATAGGTGATGAAGTACTTTAAGGTGACATGGACAGCCAAAAGAGCATAAGGCTGAAGGATTCAAAGAATCTTTCTCAGGAGGAAGGCTCCGGACTGTCGGCCTTGAACCTTTACAAGTGTCGTTTGGCTCGGTACATAGATGAAATCAGTCCGGACGAAAAGGCTTATGATACCTTACTTCCGGAGGAAGTCAGGAACAAGATAAGTCATGCCGATTCCCGTGCCATGGCTGAAAGTCGCCTGATCGTATACGAAAACGATATCAGCTCCGCCATGCTGGTAATGCGTGAAACCATTGAATATTTCATAAACAGTTATGAAGCTGCACTGGAGGAGGTTAAGGGCAAAGCTCCGGACATTGTCATCATCACACCGGAAGAAGTGAGAAAAACAGCTGATATGTTAAAACGTGGCACCAAAAGAGATATGTAATGGCCATGGAAGCGGTCAACCGTGTGGTCCGCTATCGGCACCGCTGGCTTTGACCGGCATTTTAGTGTAAAATGTATAAGGCACAAACACAGCTGAAAAAATTTTTGGCTTTTTTGCTGTTTTCTGTTGTACATTTAATCTTAAAGTGCTAGAATGCATCTATAAATATTTTGCCACGGAGAGTAGAGAGTATGGCAGTAAGCAGTTTATGAAGGCTGCTTACTCGCTGTACTCTTTTTTTGTGCCCAAAACGAGGTAAAACATGCTAAGACAAGACTTTATCGAAAAAATCGAGGACAATCCGGTCATTGCTGCAATAAAGGATGACGCGGGACTGGAGAAATGTCTCGAAACCGACATTGGCGTCATCTTCGTTCTCTATGGCGACGTCTGCAGCATCCCTAATATCGTGAAACGGATTAAGGATGCGGGAAAAACAGTTGTTGTACACATGGACCTGATAAACGGGCTCACTTCCAAGGAAATCTCACTGGATTTCATAAAAGAACATACAGAGGCCGACGGTATCATCACAACAAAACAGAACCTTATAAAACATGCAAAAGAGCTTGGGTTAAATATAGTCCTCAGATTTTTTATGCTGGACACCATCGCTCTTCAGAACTTTGAGAAGCAAAGCCACCAGGATATACAACCTGACATCATCGAGGTTCTGCCGGGAATACTTCTTCCCGAGTTCTTCGAGAATTTACGAAGGATTTCAAGAGTCCGCATCATGGCGAGTGGCCTCATCAGTACTAAGGAAGAAGTGCTGAACGCTCTAAACAACGGAGTGATTTCAATTTCAACCACAAACCAGAAGATCTGGGATATGTAAAACGGAGGAATATATAAATGTCTAAATACGTAATGGCCATGGATGCCGGAACAACCAGCAACCGCTGCATCCTCTTTGACAAAGCAGGAAACATCTGCTCGGTTGCTCAGAAGGAATTTACTCAGTTCTTTCCTCAGCCCGGCTGGGTTGAGCATGATGCCGGTGAGATTTGGCAGTCACAGCTTTCTGTAGCGAGACACGCTATGCAGAAGATTGGAGCAACCTTCGAGGATATCGTTTCCATCGGAATCACAAACCAACGTGAAACCACCATCGTCTGGGACAAGCTCACAGGTCAGCCCATATGTCACGCTATCGTTTGGCAATGCCGTCGAACCGCCGAGGAAGCCGAAGCCCTGAAGAGAGAAGGACTTGAGGAATGCTTCCAGAAGAAGACAGGACTTATCATTGACCCATACTTCTCAGCCACAAAGCTTCAGTGGATACTCCGACATATGCCTAACGCACAGGAGAGGGCGGAAAAGGGAGAACTGCTTTTCGGAACAGTCGACACCTGGCTCATATGGAAGCTCACAAAGGGAAAGGTTCATGTAACAGATTATTCCAATGCTTCCAGAACCATGCTTTTCAATATAAACACACTCGACTGGGATGATGAGATCCTTCAGAAGCTCAACATTCCACGCTGCATGCTTCCCGAGGTTAAGCCAAGCAGCTACGTTTACGGAGAATCAGATCCTGAGTTCTTCGGAGGCCCCATCAAGATCGCGGGCGCCGGCGGAGACCAGCAGTGTGCATTGTTCGGACAGACCTGCTTCAATTCCGGAGAAGCCAAGAATACTTACGGAACCGGATGCTTCATGCTGATGAACACAGGCGAGAAGCCGGTATTCTCAAAGAACGGACTTCTCACCACCATCGCCTGGGGAATCGACGGAAAAGTAAATTATGCTCTGGAAGGTTCAGTTTATGTAGCCGGTGCAGCCATTCAGTGGCTGAGAGATGAGCTGAGAGTCATCGACAGTTCGGCAGATTCCGAGTATTTCGCCACAAGAGTTAAGAATACAAACGGCTGTTATGTGGTACCTGCCTTCACAGGACTGGGCGCTCCTTACTGGGATCCATTTGCAAGAGGAGTCATCACAGGACTTACCCGTGGTGTAAACAAATACCATATCATCAGAGCGACGCTGGAGTCATTAGCATTCCAGACAAACGACGTATTGAGAGCCATGGAGAAGGATTCCAACATTCACCTTTCATCACTTAAAGTTGACGGCGGTGCCTGCAAGAACAACTTCCTGATGCAGTTCCAGTCAGACATCATCGATGCTCCGGTACACAGACCTAAATGTGTAGAGACCACAGCCATGGGAGCCGCATATTTTGCGGGACTTGCAACCGGCTTCTGGAAGGACAAGGAAGACGTCAGGAAGAACTGGCAGATAGATGAGGAATTCCATCCAGAGATGAGAGCGGAACAAAGAGAAGAAGAAATCCGCGGATGGAATCAGGCAGTAAAGGCCACCTTCGGATGGGACAAGAGATAAGCATTAACCCCTGATATAGTATGAAAATCCGGATCCGGACCGGTAATCATTATAAACAATGTAAATCATCCAATTATAAAACGAGGAGATAATAAATCATGACTTACGATGTGATCATTATCGGTGCAGGTGTCACCGGTGCAGCCGTAGCGAGAGAGCTTTCCCGCTACAATGTTGAAGTATGTGTTCTCGATAAAGAAGAGGACGTATGCTGCGGAACTTCAAAAGCAAACAGCGCCATCATTCACGCAGGCTACGATGCTGAGCCCGGTTCAAACATGGCAAAGATGAACGTTCGCGGAAATTACATGATGGATCAGCTCTGCAAGGATCTGGACGTTCCTTTCAAGAGAAACGGTTCACTGGTTGTATGTGTGCATGAGGAAATGCTTCCGGGACTCAAGGAGCTCTATGATAAGGGCGTTAAGAATGGTGTTCCCGGCATGAAGCTTCTGAGCAGAGAAGAAGCTCTCGCAATGGAGCCGAACCTTTCCGATAACGTTCAGGGTGCTCTTTATGCAGAGACAGCCGGAATCATCTGCCCCTTCAAGCTTAACATCGCCATGGCAGAGAATGCCAATGTTAACGGCGTAGACTTCCGCTTCAACACCCGCGTTGAGAAGATCACCAAGGGAGAAGACGGTCTCTGGCATCTCCGCACCAACAACGGCGAATACAAGACAAGATATGTTGTTAATGCTGCCGGCGTTTACGCAGATGTATTCCACAACATGGTAAGCGAAGAGAAGATTCATATCATAGAGCGCCGCGGAGAGTATTATCTACTTGACAGAACAGTAGGGGATCACGTAAGTCACACAATTTTCCCTCAGCCCAATAAATTCGGTAAGGGCGTTCTGGTAGCACCTACAGTTCACGGAAACCTTCTTGTAGGACCTACAGCCATCGATCAGGATGACAAGGATGCAACCAACACAACTCAGTTTGGAATGGATCAGATCACAGCCAAGGCTTCCGAGAATGTAAAGAACCTTCCGTTAAGAAGTGTTATCACTTCCTTCTCAGGACTTCGTGCTCATGAAGATCATCAGGAATTCATCCTTGGAGAGGTTAAGGATGCACCGGGCTTCATCGACTGCGCAGGTATCGAGTCACCGGGACTTTCAAGCTCACCGGCGATCGGAGAGTACATCGGAAATATGCTCCATGACATGATGAAGCTTACAGCAAAGGAAAACTGGATCGCTACAAGAAAAGATGTGCTTGATCCAAAGAAGCTTTCTATAGAAGAAAGAAATGATCTTATAAAGAAGAATCCTGCATACGGACAAATTATCTGCAGATGCGAGTCTGTAACAGAGGGCGAGATACTTGATGCCATTCACAGACCTCTCGGCGCACGTTCACTGGACGGCGTAAAGAGAAGAACCAGAGCAGGAATGGGACGCTGCCAGGCAGGTTTCTGCAGTCCCCGTGTAATGGATATCCTTGCTAGAGAGCTTGGACTTCCACTTACAGAGATCACAAAGAGCGGCGGAAAGTCAAACATAGTGCTTGAGCACTCCAAGGAGGTAGCAGAATGAATAAAGTAGATATCGTAATAGTCGGTGGAGGACCCGCAGGTCTCGCCGCAGCAGTAGCCGCAAAGAAAGCCGGCTGCGACAGCATTCTCATCCTTGAGAGAGACGGAGAGCTGGGAGGAATCCTTAATCAGTGCATCCACAACGGATTCGGTCTCCACACATTTAAAGAAGAGCTTACCGGTCCTGAGTATGCAGGCCGCTTCATCCGGCAGGCCCTGGATCTTAACATTGATTACAAACTGAACACCATGGTCATGGACATCTCACCTGAGAAGGTCATCACAGCCATGAACCGCACAGACGGAATGTTTCAGATTCAGGCAGGAGCAGTAATTCTCGCCATGGGATGCCGCGAGCGTCCGAGAGGAGCTCTCAATATCCCGGGCTACAGACCCGCCGGAATCTTCTCAGCAGGAACTGCACAGAGACTTGTTAACATCGAAGGCTACATGCCCGGAAGAGAAGTTGTTATCCTCGGCTCCGGAGATATCGGACTCATCATGGCACGACGTATGACTCTTGAAGGCGCAAAGGTAAAGGTTGTTGCCGAGCTTATGCCTTACTCAGGCGGACTCAAGAGAAACATCGTACAGTGCCTTGACGATTACGGAATCCCTCTCAAGCTTTCACACACAGTCATAGACATCGAAGGCAAGGAGCATATCTCGGCTGTGACCATTGCTGAGGTTGGACCTGATCGTAGGCCGATCCCCGGCACAGAAGAGAGATACACCTGTGACACGCTTCTTCTTTCCTGCGGACTTATACCTGAGAACGAGCTTTCACAGTCCGCCGGCATTGAAATGAGCCGTATCACTTCAGGCCCTGTTGTAAATGAGAGCCTCGAGACCAATGTTACCGGCATCTTCGCCTGTGGTAATGTCCTTCACGTACACGACCTCGTAGATTATGTTTCAGAGGAAGCCGGACGTGCCGGAGAGAACGCAGTGAAGTATGTAAAGGGACAGCTTGATGATAATGCTTCCGGAAAGCTCATTAAGCTTGCTGCAACCGACGGTGCAAGATACACAGTTCCTTCAACTATCGATCCCGGCCGTATGGATGAGAACCTGACAGTCCGTTTCCGTGTCGGCGATGTATATAAGGATTCCTACGTTTCTGTATACTACGGAGACGAGAGAGTTCAGCACAGAAAGCGCCAGATCCTGGCACCGGGCGAGATGGAGCAGGTTATAGTCAAGAAGGAAGACCTGCTTAAAAGACCTGAGATGGAGACCATAACCATCAAGATTGAAAAAGAGTAAGGAGAATAGAATTATGGAGCAGAGACATTTGACCTGTATCGGCTGTCCCATGGGCTGCCAGCTCACAGTCGAGATGGATAAAGGAGAAGTCCTTTCGGTTTCGGGAAATACCTGCAAGAGAGGCGACATATACGCAAGAAAAGAGGTTACTAATCCTACAAGAATCGTAACTTCAACCATAGCAGTTAAAGAAGGTGACAAGGAAAGAGTTTCCTGCAAGACCGCAAACGACATTCCGAAGGACAAAATCTTCGCAGTAATGCAGGACATCAACCACGCAGTCTGCAAGGCACCTGTTAAGATCGGAGATATCCTCATCGAGAATGCAGCCGGCACCGGAGTAGCAGTTATTGCCACAAGAGATATCAGAAAAATATCATAATCATTTATTTACCGGTACAAGTTCAGCCGATGGTCCTCTCTGGGGGTTATCGGCTGAACTACTTTTATAAAAGAAAATTCTCCGATTTTTTACATATGCATTTGCTTTTACATATAAAATGTTCCTGAAATGATTAAATACTTATAAATATCATTAAATTTAACGATACATATCTAAAGACCGCTATGATTATCCACATAGGAGATTATCAACCTTGGACATAAATAAGACTATCACCAACCAGAACCGGAATTCTCCGGAAAACTCAACAAAATACAGAGAATTCATAAATAATAACAGGGTTAAGCTCAATAAATACCTGAATAATATACTGTGGTTCTGTACCCTGACAGGACCTGCAATTGCTGCGGGAGTCTATGCCGGAGTTTTTCGTAAAGTTCAGATGATTACTTGTCTTCATATTTCACTGACCATGCTGATCATCGCGCTTGTTCATTATTACCTGAGACGCTGGAAACCGGCATCAGCCTGGGTAAGTATGTTTGCTCTTTTGGCTCTGGAAATTCTCATCTTATACATGTGTTACGCCCATGTAGGCATTCATCTTACATGGTTCTCAGTGCCTGTACTGTCACTGCTTTTCTGCGACAAGTGGTTTTATCTCACCACAGTCATTACAAATTATATGATGATGGTGCTTGGAACCTTTATCACTGCGCCGTACTATGGAGCATTAAGAACAGACTTTAGTTCGATCACATCATATTTCATAAATATGATTGTCGGACTGACCATTGAGACTGTTGTAATGCTTGGAGTAGGCTATGGCCTTCTGAGAACCATGAACAGGTATCTCGAGGATATGTTCAACCAGAATCAGACCATTGAGGACGACAAGGTGAAGTTGAAAGATCAGCTTCATATTTTATATTCCATGGCGGAGATATATGACAATGTTAACCTCCTTAATTTCACGAAGATGACGGAAATGTCTCTGCGAGAGGAAGTTCCTGTGGAGCATACACTGGACTTAAACTCTTATACTCACTCAATTATGAACCGCAAGTTAAAAATGGAAGTTATTCATAAATATGTTAATGATTTCCAGAAATTCACCAATATAAAAACTGTTCAGAAGAGACTCATCGGAAAAAAATATATTGCTTTTGAATTTGAAAGCATCTTCTCAGGATGGTATAGGGCACTGTATATCCCGGTTGAAATAGACGAAAAAGGTGTTCCTCAGGTGATTATTTACACACTGCAGAATATTGATGAAGATAAAAAACGTGAAGAGCATCTCGTCCGTATATCCATGACGGATGAACTCACCAGACTTTACAACAGAAGATGCTTTGAAGAGGATCTCATTAATATAAGAAATAACGGAATGGAAGATGACTTTGTCATTTATTCAGTTGATGTAAATGGTTTAAAACACGTGAACGATAATATCGGTCATGCCGCGGGAGATGAGCTTATAAAAGGTGCGGCAGACTGCATGTCCCTGGTTGTGGCAGGAAACGGTCGCGTTTACAGAACAGGCGGAGATGAATATTCCATCATCGCACATACAAAAGAACCCGAAAAACTAAAGGAAGGTATCTTATCAGAAGCAGCAAAGTGGCATGGCAAGCTGGTTGAGCAAATGTCTATATCCATAGGATACGCCTCCCACAAAGAAAATCCTGATGCTAATGTAGACGACCTGGAGCGACTGGCTGATAAGAAAATGTACGAAGACAAAGACCGGTACTATCAGGAAAACGGACTGATCAGACGTTAAACTGAAATAATCTACAGATATCCACTCGGAGTTATTCACCAGAGACGGTTCTAAATACACCGGGGACAGTTCTCTCAGGAGATACCGTCCCTGGTGTATTTGCTGTCTCACTGTGTATTTGCTGTCTCCCGGTGTATTGTCTGTCTCCCGGTGTATTTGCCGTCCCCTATGGAAATTCTTTTAAACAAGATGGTGAAATTTCTCGAAAAAAGAAGTTTCGCAGTCTTGTTGTTCTTTTTATAAATAAACAAAATAATAAAAAATGGTAATACTCGCCGCCTTTTTATCCGATAAATCAGATAGAGATGTTTTCGCACTAAGTGTGCAAAAAGACAGGGGTGATTTGGGGGATGAAACTGAATACAAAGGTCAAAACAGGGATTTTGATCACACTATATACATATGTGATAATGTCGACGGCAGGTGCATTAACCTCATATGCTGAAGGCTGGAAAAACAATTCCGGAGTCTGGCAATGGGTTAAGGATGACGGAACCGTCGCCACCAATACATGGAAGTCTGCAAACGGCTACTGGTTTTACCTGGATTCCGGCGGAAACATTGCCAAAAACAGACTGATATCAGAAGAGGCAAAAGACAGCATAGAATACTATTACGTTGATTCCAATGGCGCACTTCTCAGAGACTCCTGGAAAGCAATCCCCATAGACCAGTCTGAGAAAAAGAACTATAAGGCTCAGTACTGGATGTACTATTTCGGAAATGACGGAAAAGCTTATAAATCCGATAAAAACTTCTCAGAAGATGACATCAAAACCATCGAAGGAAAGAAATATGCATTCGACAAAAACGGACGTATGCTATACGGCTGGATCGATTCCTCCGATGTCAAACAGCAGGACTACGATTCCATCGCATGGGTCTTTTCGGATTACTACTTTGGTGAGTGGAATGACGGTCACATGCAGGAAGGCTGGTTGCAGCTCCCTGTTTACGAAAGAA
Organism: Oribacterium sp.; assembly: GCA_024689585.1. GTDB lineage: Bacteria > Bacillota > Clostridia > Lachnospirales > Lachnospiraceae > Oribacterium. Next base: position 3,389 of record JAILDF010000308.1, on the reverse strand, counting down.
AAGACGGTGCCACCAGAGAATACTGGTTTTATTTTGATTCCGGCGGAAAGAAAGTGAAAAGCAAGACAAGGATCATAGACGATTATTATTACGCTTTTGAAGACGACGGTCATATGTCCAGAAGCTGGAAGCCGAAAGCAGAATAATTATTATATGAATCGAAAACTGATACCTGTATCAGATTGAAGATTACATGAATCCGGAAGCCTGATATCTGAAACAATTTGTTTTCTAAAAATTTTGTTAAAAAATCTCTTATTAAGAGAATGCTTTAACCGATAAATATTAGTAGAAGGTAATTTTTGTATTGAAGGGCAACCTGGAGCTTGCATGTTGTGTATGGTCTAAAGCAGGGAAGCATCAGCCAAATAGTGATAGCATATAACAAAGACTGCTCTTTAAGACGAATACGAGGAAAAGATCATTTTAAATCGAGGGAATACGAATGAGCGAATTAACAAATGAGCAAAAGGATATTTTGGGAGAGATCGCAAATATCAGCATGGGAAACGCAGCTACAAATCTTAGCATGATGGTGAATAACCCCGTTAACATCACAACCCCGGGTGTAAGTATCATCAGCAGAGCTAATGCTTTGGATGACTATGAAAAAACCTGTATATTTGTACAGATTCATTATGTTAAAGGTCTTGACGGAAACAATGTTTTCATCCTTCAGGAGCCGGATGTTATCGCTATCACAGATTTAATGATGGGCGGTCCCGGAAGCAGTGAAGGAGAAGTTAATGATATGCACATGAGTGCTATCTCCGAAGCTATGAACCAGATGATGGGTGCATCGGCAAGCTCCCTTGCGACACTTCTTGACCGTATGGTAGATATAAGCCCGCCTGAAGTATGTAAGATCGATGTAGACAGTATCAAAACCTTTGAAAAGATATTCGATTCAAGCATGGAACAATTTGTTAAGGTTGCCTTCAAGATGGATATCGGTGATCTGATACATTCAACCATGGTGCAGCTTTATCCTATACCATTTGCAGTTGAGATGTGTGATAAATTCTCTATTAAGAAGAAAGCCGGACAGTACTGATAAATTAATTTGATAAAAGAAAAAATACAAGTAACAGGTCTCGTGGAAACGAGACCTGTTTTTTTACCATCAGATGGATAATATTTACTTTAAAATTTATCTAAACAGAATGATTTTTGCCGGTAAAAACAGCAAAAAATTAATTAATTTCATAAAGTTTATAAATAGTTTATAAAGTTTATAGATATTTAATGTATTTTTTGAAAAAACTACTTATATACTGTTTGCTATTTAGAATTTCTATACTATAATAAATTCATAAAATACTATGTACGTGGAAGGTAACGTGGCAATAACGGCGAAGGAGAGTCGTTAGCTATTACAAGGAGGTTCAAAATGAGTTATCAGGCAATCGAAGGCGTAGCCAGATACGATAACCAGGAACGGATCAGTACGGAGAGCCGTTGGCAGCAGTATTTGGAGTTACGGAGTCGTAACAACCAGAAGCTGGATCAGACAAATCAGTCTGAGAGCAAAAAGTTTCAGAATGAGAATTCGGAAGAAGCAAAAGAGCAGGAAAGAATTCTGTTTGAGCGTCCGAATCAGCAAAACCTTGATCAGTTAAAGCGCAAGGCAGACTCAGGGCAGAAGCTGTCTTCTGATGAGAAGGCTTATCTCCAGCAGTATGATCCCGATTCTTATCGCAAGGTTACCGAAAGGGAACACGAGTTAAAAGAGTATAAACGTATATTAAAGCAAGCTAAATCTAAGGAAGAGATACGTAATGCAAAGATCAGTCATGCCAATGTAGCTTATGGCAATTTTGATGTATATGCAGAAGAAAGTAATTATTCTTTAGACAGCGATTATTTGGTTGACGAGGAAAGATCTTCTTATGACCGTGTTGTTTGATTTTCAAGCAACGAAGTTTCTTTAGAGCGAGGAAAGATACGTATGGTCAGAGTGAAGAAATTTATTAAAAGAATAGAATAGGCTCCTGAGATTGTTAGGTATCTCAGGAGCTTTTTTTAGTGCCAAGGGGGACGGTTCTCTCCTGAGAGAACCGTCCCCCTTGGCACTAAAAAAGTCCTGCGCATTACGCAGGACTCAGAATTTTTGAAATATTTATATTAAGCAGTCTTTGTGAAGTGCATCTTTGTTCCATCAACATTTGTGATGATCATCTCACCGTTGTTGAAGTCATACTGAAGACCGTTGATAACACTTACATAGTGATTTGTTCCCATGAAAGAAACCTGTGATGTTGTGCCACCCATTCCGTTAGCTCTCTCGATGATTGTAAGAGACTTGTCTGAGTTAGCAGATACTTCACGTGTATCAACGAAAGTTGCAGGCATAGCAGCTGCACCGTTGTTAGGCTCTGTGTAAGTCCATGTATATGTACCGATTACAGAAATAGATGAACTTGTGTCAGCGTTTAATGCATTTGGAATCCACTTTCCATCAGCACCTACGAAATATCCGTCAGGTGTCCATGTGTTTGTAAGCATATGTCCGTCTGCTCCTAAATAGTAGTTACCTACCCACTGATTTGCTGCGAACTGACCGTTGCTCTTGAGATAGTACCATGCATTGCCGTTAGCAATCCACTGACCTGCCATAGCTGTCATAGCTGATCCTGTGATCATAAGTGCAGCGATTGTTGCTGTAAAAAGCTTCTTTAACTTCATATCTAACCCTCCTGGATTTAAAACATTTATTGCGCATGCACCGCTTTTGAGTGATACGCTGTGTATGCGGGAGGAATTCATTGTCCCCTCATACAATTCAGACATCAGAAGTATAACATCAGAGTAATTAAATGCAAGCCTGGAGCAGGAAATTTTAATATTTCGACAAGAAAGTTAATAATTTCACAGACAGACACTGTTAAATTCTTACATCGGAGGGAAATGCTTACACATCTTTTTGATTACTTTTATCGTAACAGTTAAGCCGGTGGACCACCAACCCCGTCCCCCAGGTCCACCGTCTTAACTATTATCTTTTGTCAGAGCCGGCAACAAAGTTTTAGTGGAAATTTAATCTATTTTTTAAGATTTTTGGCTAAAATTGCTATATTTAGCTTATATTTGAATTATCTTAAGTCGACGTATCAATAAGGGATTTTTTTAGAATTTTTATTGGATTTTAATAATGGTGCTTCAGGAGTCACCGAAGGGAATCGTACTCTTGTTTTATATGCAGGAAATCACATGAACCATACAAGTATTGGCTTTTCTATTTATATTCTGACTATAGCATTTATTTTTGGAACTGTTCTCGGTAGTTTTATCGATTGTATGGCATGGCGTATTGTAAAACAGGAGAGTGTTCTCAACGGACGCTCTCATTGTGATGTGTGCGGTGCAAAGCTTACGGCAGGAGATCTGAT
>JAILDF010000307.1 GCA_024689585.1 Oribacterium sp. | reverse complement strand
AACCCATCCGAAGTTAAACTTGAATGCTGTGTTTGCGATGCCTCCTAGCTGTAAGCCCTGTGAGAAATCCGGGATGAGGCTGTAAACTCCTGCATCGATGTCAACCTTGTACCAGCCTGAGAACTCGGCAAGGATTCCGAGGAGCCATGTAGCAAGGATTCCGATGAGAACCGCACCTTTAACCTCATAGTTAACAAGTACGATGATGATAATGAAACCGATGAGCGCAAGGGCAACTCTTGGATCTGCAAAGCTTCCGAGGGTTATGGTAGCACTTCCGTCGTTAACATTAAAAAAGATAATGTTTGCGCCCTGAAGTCCTATGTATGCAACGAAGAGACCGATACCTGCAGAGATACCGTTTTTGAGGTTCTGAGGTATTCCGTTGATCATCTGCTCTCTCACCTTGAATACCGAGAGGAGGATAAATATAAGACCTTCTACGAGAACCGCTGTAAGAGCGATGGTGAAAGGATTCTCAACATCGGCAAGCTCGCCGAGACATACGGTATAGGCGAAATATGCGTTAAGACCCAGACCTGCTGAAAGAGCGATAGGGTAATTTGCAAAAAATGCCATGATGAAGGTTGCCAATGCTGACGCAATTGCTGTTGCAACGAATACGCCGCTTCTGTCCATAACAGAACCCAGTATGTTAGGGTTTACGGCGAGGATGTATGCCATGGTCAAAAATGTTGTTACACCTGCAACGACTTCGGTCCTTACAGTTGTACCGTGTTCCTTTAGTTTAAAAAACTGTTCCATACAAAAAAGCCTCCTTGTTTTGCGGGATGATTCATATATGCTTCGCAGGTCCTGAGACCGGGACGATGCATATACCCTTTGAAAACATTGATAATTCTAGCACATAATGATGAGGAAGTCTTAAAAAAATAATTTCTTGTTGACATCGGAGGGAAACTAAAATATAGTAAATTCCGAAAATCGTGAACAAGAAAATCATGATTTTTAATAAATGAGTTTTTCTCGGGTTTTCATTATCTGTTAAACCCGGATGACTCAGTATATTTCTATAATGCCTGTATCAGAGTGAAGGGCTTCAGGGAATCGATCGTCCATCGGAGCTTCCGGTCATGCGCTTAAACCGACATTAACTTTTGGGTATCAGGCGGATCAGACCTTTCAGGTCAATCAAAAAATTCAGTCAACAATAATATCATCGGTTTCAGGTTTTATGTGAAAACCTGAGCTTTCTTGACGACCCCTTTTTCTGCGGGTTGAAGTTTCAAAAATAAGGAGAATTAAAAAACAATGACAAATGAATATGAAATCAGAGATGAATTATTAACTCGTGGTTATGCGGAGGCTACTATTTCCGATGTTGTGAAAAATTCAGTCCGGATGACCGGAATAACCATCAGAAAAAATAAAGATGAAATCATTTCTCCCTGTATTTATATCACGGATAAAATAAGAAATCTTGAAAATGCCAAAGTTGCCTGTGACTTTATCGAACGTCGCCTGGTAAGAAGTCAGGATCCTGATATCGGAGATCCTTGCGAGCTTATTTCAAAAGAGAATATTCTTAAAAGGGTGGCCATAGGCGTCCAGAGAAGTTCGGATCAGGAGCTGATCAAGCGTTCAACCGAATTTGAAGGCATTGAGCAGTTCCTCTTTATCTCCGGTGACAATAAGGATGGAAGCAGCTGGAAAGTAAAGCTTAGCCGGGCGCTTTTGGACAATGCAGGGCTTAGTGAAAACGAGGTTTGGGAAAGAGCTGAGAAGAATACATTTTCGGAGGAAAATATTTGCATCAAACCTATGAGAAGTGTTTTTGAGGAAATTCTCGGAAAGCTTGATGACCCCAATGAGTATGATGTGCCCATGTATGTTGTTTCAAATCAAAAAAGATTGAATGGTGCTGTGCAGATCTTCAATAAAAAAGCTGTTAAGGAATGGGCCGGAAGTCATGGGTACGACACCCTCTTTATGCTGCCCTCTTCTATTCATGAGGTTATAGTGTTACCGGTGGAGGTGAGCAGTATGAATTTTGAAGAGCTTAATCTGATGGTCAGGGATATCAATGCCTGTGAGGTTAATCCCATCGATCAGCTCAGTGATCATGCATATATGATCGATCTGGCAGGTTGAATGCCGGACTTCCGGATGTGATCATTAGCAGAGGGTACATTCCGGCTGTTCGCAGGAGACTCAGTGTTTTCAACGTTTTTTTTAATCTGTTTGATTCTTTTGGTTATAAATCCGTAATATCTTGTCGAAAAAAACGAAGAAACATTTTATATTACTACAAGATGAGGTACATAATATGAATTTCAATGATATGCCCATTCGCACAAGGCTCTTGATCACACAAGTCATCATTACCGTTCTTATAGCAGTAATGATGCTGGTTTCTTTGATCTCTTTCAAACAGTTAAGCAGTAAGATCACACATTTCGGCGATATCGAATATGCAAATACCTGTGCCGAAATGGATGTACGTAAGGATCTCAATGCCACGGCAAAAAGACTTATGGTTGCCCTGTATCAGTCGGATATCGAGGGTAATTCCGTAGAGGATCAGCGTAAAGATTTTTCCAAGCGTTTTGCGACAATGCAGTCAAATCTTGACGTTATCAGCGAGAGATTCAAAGATAAAGCAATGGCTGCGGATCTTCAGTCGAGATTCGATAAGTTCACCACAGCTGCTTATAATCTTCTGAATATCATCGAAAGCGGCGATATGGAAGCTGCTGAGGAAGCTTATAATGTTGACTTCGGTACAGGCGATTCTACTTTGATCCATTTAACATATGCTCTGGGTGATGTAGGTGATATCTGTGAAGAGGATGCTACAAAGATGCTGAAGGATTCAGCAACCATTAGCGGTATCGTTATGGTTGTGATTCCTGTTACATTTATCATCATTATAGTTGTATCTACCATTATATTTTACATGCTTTCCAAGAGCATCACAAGCGGCGTCAATGTGGTTGTTGATTCTGTGAAGAAGCTTTCAGAAGGTAATTTTGATTTTGATATCGATGATTCCAAGTTTGGAAAAGATGAAATCGGAACCATGGTTACCTCTGTTAAGGACATGGCAAACAGAACCTCCGATGTAATTAAGGATATCTGCTACAATCTTGCGGAAATGGCAAAGGGTAACTTTGCTGCCAAGTCACAATGTGCCAATGAATACATCGGTGACTATTCCGGAATCATCACTGCTTATGACGATATACATAATAACCTGAGCGGTATCTTTAATAAGATGAATATAGTTGCGGCTGAGGTTGAAACCGGTTCGGACCAGATCGCCAAGGGAGCCATGGCTCTTTCACAGGGTTCAACCGAGCAGGCCTCTACTCTTCAGGAGTTATCAGCCAGCGTTCAGGATATTAGAGATAAGGTTAATGTCAATGCCAAGGCGGCCAATGATGTTGAAGAGTTCTCTGCTACCGTTGCCGAAAGGATTTCTTCCGAAAATGAGCAGATGGGCAGAGTAAAGGATGCCATGGCTGAGATTGCAAACAAGTCAAATCAGATCGAAAACATTATCAAAACCATCGATGATATTGCATTCCAGACCAATATCCTCGCACTTAATGCTGCGGTTGAGGCGGCAAGAGCAGGAACCGCAGGCAAGGGCTTTGCGGTAGTTGCCGATGAAGTTCGTAATCTGGCAAGTAAATCTTCCGCTGCGGCTTCTGAGACCTCTGCGCTTATCAGTGATACTCTGAATGCTATCCATAACGGATCTGAGCTCATTACATCATCCGCAGAGAGACTTAATGAAGTTAAATCAAGTTCCGAAAAATCAAAGGAACTGGTTTCAAATATCGCAGAGGAAATGAAGCGAGAAGCTGTTTCCATCGGCGAGATAACCATCGGACTCGAGCAGATCGCTCAGGTTGTACAGGAAAACAGCGCTACTGCCGAACAGTCTTCTGCTTCCAGCCAGGAACTTAATGACCGTGCTACTGAGCTTAAGAATATGGTGGCACAGATAACAGTCTGATCCTGATTCAGGATTATTTGGTCTATTCTGAAATTTGAGTTTTACTTCATGATAAAAGAGACTATTGCGTTGCAATAGTCTCTTTTCTATATTCCGTATATATTTTTTGCAGTTAAACATTTAAAATCTGCAGGTCAAATTTTAAGACAGATTAAGTATTCTAAACCTGCAGGTCATAGGTATCATGATTCAGCTTTGGTTGTAGTCGCCCTTATTATCTGCTACTTTGTGAGAGGAATCATCAAATTTGAAAGGAGTTACCTTGAGAGGTTTGGGCATATGTCTTTTGTCGTTTTCCGAAGCACTTTCGTACAGCTCAGACCTGGCAATTTCCGCACTTATATTTTTCAACAGTTCATTCAGATTTTTTTCTGTCCTACTTAGAGGCTCCAAACTCAGAATTCCATCAAACATTGCATTGGCATCCATCTTTAAAGCATTCATTAATATGACAATTTCATGGAAGTTTGGATGTTTGCCGCTTTTGGAATGATTTTCAAACTGAGAAAGTCTAAGTGATGGTATACCTGTTATTTCTGAAAGGTTCTGCTGTGTAAGATTCAGTTCGATGCGACGTCTTTCAATGTTTCTGCATATGATACTCCAGTCAATCTTATAGTTTTTGGAATTGTAAACAGGATCTTCCGGATAGACTCTTTCGCTTTTTGCACGTTTTTTAATAAATGGCATGATTCTTCTCCTTATGCAGAAATTTTAACCTTGTTAGGAGAAAAAAACATTTCTAAAATAGGCTAGTTCTAACCGAAAGATGTATAGTTAGCGAAAATTTATATACCATAACAGGTAATATATAGATATTAACTATTCATTTGCGGGTTACTTAATACCACCGGGTAAGATTATATCCTGAAGTATGAAGCGGAGAATGTAAAAATAGTTACGCAAAGAGACTTGGTTAAATAATCTTGTACAAATTAAAAACAAATTTTTAAACCACAGGTTTATTTACAAGTCTTTATAAATCCGCTATTATCATTACGTATTAAGGGCTAGTACCGGTTTCGACGGGGACGATGCAGCTTTAGAAGCTATCCGAAAGACAGTCGCGTTAAACTTCAAACCTAAATATAAACGCTAACGATACAAGTTACGCATACGCAGCTTAATTGCTGCGTGGTCAGCCTCATTGCACTCACACATTGAGAACCTGGCCTCATCTATGTGAGAAACGACTTTAAGAGTTCCTCCTCTTAATGGGCGTATCAGAGGATACCGGTCATAGCAAGACGTGCACATCTTAGCTATGATGGGGAATCTTGGAAGTGTACTATGATAGTAGAAGGAGAGGGAATTTGTTTTCGGACACGGGTTCGACTCCCGTCTGGTCCACTAAAAAGGGATATCGCAAGGATGATGATCATCCGGGCGATATCCCTTTCTTCTGTTACTTCTTCAAATATTTCTTTATATAGTGTCCGGTATAGGATTCTTTAACCTTCGCAACTTCTTCGGGTGTGCCCTTGGCTATAACGGTGCCGCCCTTCTCTCCGCCTTCAGGGCCGATATCTATGATGTAATCCGCACATTTTATGACATCAAGATTATGCTCGATTACTATTACCGTATTACCGCTCTGGGCAAGCTTATCCAGCATGACCACAAGCTTGTGAACATCTGCGAAATGAAGTCCTGTGGTGGGTTCATCAAGGATGTAGATGGTCTTTCCGGTAGGTCTGCGGCTTAACTCGGTAGCGAGCTTTATACGCTGTGCTTCACC
>JAILDF010000241.1 GCA_024689585.1 Oribacterium sp. | reverse complement strand
CTTGGGTATTTTCTGATGGTGCAACATACTGGTCGCCTTATTTTGGAATGAAGGAAGTTGATATTTCGACCAATCCGATTTCTGTAGAGGACAGTGCCACCTTTGAAGCATTGTCCTATTCCATAGAGTTTCCTGATTGGGACCCGGTGGGATTTGATGTGTATCCGTCTGTTGATGGAGTGGCCTGGAAGACACATTTTGCCGGACATCATAAGGACAACGGAAAATATATGGATTTCTTTGCTTACAGCTATGCAGATACAAATGAGAACGGAGAAATCACCAATTGGTAAACCCATGTAAACAGTGACTATAATGATTTTCTGGATATGGCTATAGGAATCCATGGACCTTTTAAGGATGGCTCCGGGCCATATATGCAGGCTGTAAATACAAAACTGAAGGAAGCCGGAATTGATACCGGGAAGCTGAAACACTGAGCATATAAAGAAGTAAAGATAAAAAAGTACCAAATCACGTGCTTGCACGTTGATTTGAGATTTTATGACCCGCACTATAAGTTAGTGGCAAATACTTTTGACACTCACGTCATATCTTTAACTTCAACTGCCTGATAACTGACCTTAGATATGTTTTGGTCAGATCCTCATCATCGAAAAGCTCCGGTGAAAACTTCGTGTAAGAGAGCTTATCCTTGTATTCCCTGTACAGAACAGGGGAAAAGACAGGATCCGGCTCAGGAAGAATTCCGGCTCCGCAGATTCGGATATATGTAGTTGTCAATTCAAATGCTTCGACCGGAGCATGCATGGTCAAGGCAAGCTTTGGTGCGGATACCGGTATAAGCATTGTCAGGAAACAACCTATGGCTGCAAACAAAACGAGTCCGCTGCCGACGATCCTTCCTCCTTCATCTGCACGTTATTCCTTATGGTAATAAAAAAAGCCGGACAAGAAGCTGGTATTTCAACCAGACATCTTATCCAGCTCGTTATTTCAAAACGAATAACTCACCCTCCGATGACGCTCGCATTCTAACATATAGAAGTCTAATGTCAACAGTTGCATTATTTTAAAGTACAATCCTGATCCATCAGGATTTCTTTAACGCATCCATCATAATATCATCATGATCAAAGGCAAGGTCTTTAAGTGTAAGTTCTAAATCACCATTCATGAACCGGAATTTGTCATCTTCATGTATAACGGTAAACCATCCGGCATCCACTGCATCATCTGCCGCAATAGGCTTTACCTTATCAGGATCCACTACAGCTAAATATGCTGCCGAAACTGTCCATCCACGGGGATCTCTTCCGGGCTTACTGTAAACTCCAATTAATGTGAGTTCTTTCGGTGTCATTGCAACACCTGTCTCTTCCAAAAGTTCCCTTGCAGCTGTTTCTTCTATACGCTCACCTTCCTCAGAGAAACCTCCCGGGAAAGCCCATTTGCCTAGACAGGGATGATTTCCTCTCTTAATGAGCAGTACCTTTTCTTCTGAGTCTTTCTTTGTGATTATGCATATGTCCGCTGTTAAAGACGGCTTCTTCCATTTATTGGAATCATATGATTTCAAATACTCTTCTTCTGTGAGTCCGTTTTTGTCTCTTATTTCACTCATTGTCAACCTCCATAAACGTTGCATTTCCTTAATTCTTCAATATATTCAAATCCGAATAACTCAATCTGGTCCAATACCTTCCTGAATTTTTCGCCCATTTCACTAAGGCTGTATTCCACCCTTGGCGGAACTTCAGCATATACCTTTCTTAGGATCAGCTTATCATCCTCTAATTGTCTTAGCTGTCTTGTGAGCATAGTTCTTGTGACTTCCGGAATGTTACGTTCAAGCTCGTTAAAACGTTTTGTTCCTGTACTTAGCTGAAACAAGATAACTATAGCCCATTTTCCCTGAAGAACTCTCTGGGTTGTTGCATAAGGACATTGACCATAAATACTTTTCATAAGAATTTCTCCTTGAAAATGCGTAATAGTATCATAAATGTAACTATGTATTAAAAATGTTCGTACTTGTTTAAATAATTCTTGGGAATAAAATGATGATACAGCAAACAAAAAGAAATAGCAAACAAATGGAGGAAAACAATATGTCAAATTTTAAAAAAGTAAATGTAACTGAGGACCCAAGAACAGAGCTTCATGATGCATTGGGACTGACAGGAGCGGAAATAAGCATCAATCATCTTCCTGCCGGAGCAAGTGTTCCTTTTGTGCATTCACATAAAAAGAATGAAGAGATCTACATCATCCTTTCCGGAAAGGGCAAAACTTCGATAGATGGAGAGGATGTTGAAATCGCAAAGGGCGATGTAGTCAAGATTTCACCCGAAGGAAAGAGACAGTTCTTTGCGGCTGAAGATTCAGAGCTTAGCTACGCATGTATCCAGGTTAAGGCCGGTTCAATCGATGGCTACACTGCAGATGATGCCGTGATATACTGATTCCATGAGCTGGTAATCAGCAGATTCTTTTGAGGCGGTGATATTTGATGATAATAAATATATGATCCAATGTCGCCGTTTCTTATCGGGAATTATTCTGAAGGGGATAAAATACATGATGTAGTGCAAAAATCATGGGTAAATGGGCAGATGGAACTATCTTTTGATTAAGAAAAGAAATTATATCAGGTTTCAGTTTCTTTTCAGCATAGGGTGATATTATAAATTCATCAGATGAGGAACATCTGATACCCTATAGAAGTTTTTTTCATACTACTCAAAGCCGGCAGCCCCTAAATCTGCCGGTAACCCTCTGAAAACCGATGATCAGTTAATATGCACTCTGTCATCTTTATATAATAAATCGTCCGGCTAGATTTGATGAATTCTAGCCGGTCTTCTTTCGTCATTATTCAGTTCGATTAAATCCCATACCTTTATAAACTCTCACCGGATTTCCCCTGACAATCCTTGTATGCTCACGCCAGGCATCATTGGTCTGCTTTGCTTTGTTTTCTGCCTCCTTTTCCGAAAGTATGGCGTTAAGTTTCTGGAGGGCATCTTTTCTGTTAAGCTGCTGAGTCCTTTCTGCT
>JAILDF010000143.1 GCA_024689585.1 Oribacterium sp. | reverse complement strand
CTCCAAGATCCTCCATCGGATCGAAGACTATCAGAATTTGTTCGTCCTGTATGAAGTGGAGACCACCATCTACGACAAGGACGGGAATATCTGCGCCACCGGAATCGGATCCTGCAATTCGAAGGAACGGAAGTTCCAGAGGCAGGACTTCGCCGGGAACCTCAACACGATTTTGAAAATGGCCAAGAAGCGGTCCTATGTCGATGCCGTACTGACAGCATGCCATGGATCCGGGGTATTCACGCAGGATATCGAAGATATCGCTAACAATCTCGCAGCAGCAAAGGAGGCATAAGAAGCCATGAAAACAAAGAAAATAGGAGGTGCCCGTGCGCCTCCCTATTGTGTTATATATAATTATAATATAATATGTTATAACATAATGTATTTATTCATCGGGATCGACTTCGACATAGTAGCATCCATCAATCTCAATATCTGTCCTTTGATCAATCCGATCCATCCTGGGCTTTGTACACACTCCCCCGGTTAGCTCAATATCATCCCCAGAAGCTATGAACACATCCCCTACCCCGGCTTGTCTACGGCGACCGGCCCGGACATCATAAAATGCTCCAGCTCACGCCATTGTCTCTCATTCATACCTATCACTTCCTCATTATCGGGTAGATTATACAATTCCTTTCCAAAGAATATCTTATTTTTTAAATATTGTATTTAAAAACTTGTTTATAATAATTAATTATTATACAATATATTTAAAAGGAGTGAAATCAATGATTGATCGACCCATTTACCTAAAGCAGCTTCTTCATTGGAAGGATCACGATGTCATCAAGGTGGTAACAGGGGTAAGACGCTGCGGCAAATCAACAGTGCTCCATCTTTTCAAACAAGAACTTCTGAAACGGATGGTGCCGGAAGAGAATATCATTTCTCTCAACCTTGAGTCCGTTGAGGGGATAGACATCACAGACTATCGGCAGCTGCTCCAATATTTCATGGACCGAATCCAGCCCAATGGAATGAATTACATATTCATCGATGAAGTCCAGCAAGCAGATGGCTTTGAGAAGGCCGTAGATGCACTTTACACGAAAGAAAACTGTGATGTCTATATCACAGGGTCTAATTCCAAACTTCTCTCCGGAGAACTGGCTACGCTTCTTTCAGGACGATATATAAAAATCCATATGCAGCCCCTTTCTTTTGCAGAATATGCATCTATTTATCCAGGACAAAGTCTGGAACGGATCTATGTGAACTATCTGGAGAATGGATCTTTCCCCTATGTCACGAACATCGAAGATCCGAACTACGTTCCGCAATATTTGAGCAGCATCTTTGAAACGGTCATGCTGCATGACATTATGGCCGGGAATCGGTGTCCTGATCAGAACCTCCTGAAGAAGATTACCCGGTTTCTTTTCGACAACATTGGGAACCCCTGCTCAACAAAGAGAATTGCGGATACACTGACTTCTATGGGAACGAAGACAACCGTCCCTACAGTAGAGAAATATCTGACCGCACTTCAGGACTGTTACCTCTTCTATCAGGCGGAGAGATATGACATCAAGGGAAAGGAATATCTGAAAACCGGCGGCAAATATTATGCGGTTGACATCGGCTTACGAAAAACCGTTTTGGGAAACAAGCCCGCAGATTTGGGACATATACTTGAGAATATCATTTTTCTTGAGCTCAAGCGACGGTGGGGCGAGGTATATGTTGGCAAAGTAGGAGACACCGAAATAGATTTTGTAGCTATACAAAACGGTGAACGCTGTTATTATCAAGTGGCATATACCGTCGTAGATAATAATGGTGATATCCTGCAAAGGGAACTGGCTCCTTTGCAGAAGGTAAAGGATTATTATCAGCGTTATCTGATCACCATGGACCTGATACCAACAGTTTCACATGATGGAATAAAACAGATCTATGCATTAGACTGGTTAACAGCTACAAAGGATATGTAATATTTTATAAAAAGGCAGGCAGGCAAAATGTAAAAAAGTGATTTTGCTCTGCTTTGCTTGCTTTAGCATTATAATGCTTTATAATGCTTTCGGCGTCTGGAACCCGCATGATTACTGGGCTCGTGGCCTTTAAGTACGACAAATTTTAACCTAAAAACGACAAATTTTAACCTTTTTGGGGTTTTAAAAACGACAAATTTTAACCTAAAAACGACAAATTTTAACCTTTTTTAATGAAAAGACGACAGATTGTAACCTTTTAAGTATAAAAACGACAAATTTTAACCTTTTTAAGATTGACGCAGTCGGGTTTTTCATGATAATCTAACAAAAAACGACAAATTTTAACCTTAGTCATAGGGCTATTTTATGTTGGAGGTTAAAATTTGTCGTACTTGGTGGAGAGGGACAGAGATGGAAGACAGAAGACCGGCCATATATCAAGCAAACCCTTTAATTGAAGCAAGGAAACCAATGAATGCGTTAGAAATGAGAATTTTCATGCTTGCATTGCAGGATGTGAACCCTCATTTGTCGGCGAATGATAAATACTATGATAAGGAATTCAAGGAGACTCATATCAGACCAGGAGAATTGAAGAAGATCATGGGGAACGGCGCATATATTCCTTTGCTTGATGAAGCCTGTGACAGGTTAACTTCCCGGAATGTGTGTATACGTGAGGGAGAAGATAAGTTTACATATTATCCGATTTTTGCTTTTATACAGTATGAAAAGAAGGACGGTCTTCGCATCCAATTCAACAATAAGA
>JAILDF010000112.1 GCA_024689585.1 Oribacterium sp. | reverse complement strand
ATAACGGCAGGAGAGAAGCACATACTCGATAATAGGAGAATGGTCAATGAAAAAAGCAGGCGTGTTGATGCCGGTATTTTCCTTTCCCGGAAAATACGGCATAGGAACATTGGGGAAAGAAGCGTACAGTTTTATCGATGTTTTGAGGGATACCGGAAATAAGATCTGGCAGGTGCTTCCCATGGGACCAACCGGTTTCGGGGATTCACCCTATCAGTCGTTCTCAGCATTCGCAGGAAATCCTTACTTTGTTGATCTGGAGGCTCTTATAGAGGAAGGTCTTCTCACTGAAGAAGATCTGGAGGATCCGGAGGAGTTCGATTTCGGTGACGGCGAAGCCATGGCACTTCTTAAAAATCTCTGGCAGAAAAAAGCCTGGGAGGGGGACGAAAAGGCAAGGAATCTGCTGTCCACTCTGAACCAGGGTACCGACAAGTACGAGGAAGAGGACAGCCCCTTCAAGGTAAATTACGGCAAAATCTACGTCAGTAAATTCAAAGCTCTGAAGCTTGCTTTTGATAACTACAAAAAGCAGGGAGGAAAGGTCGACAAGATCTATAAGGAGCTGAGACCGGAGACCGTAGAGTACTGCGTTTTCATGGCAATAAAGAACAGCTACTTCGGTGCAAGCTGGGATGTATGGCCCGAAGATCTTCGAGACTGCGAGAAAGCAGCGGTAGAAGAATTCAAAGCGGCTCATAATGATGAGATAGATTTCTATGCCTTCATCCAGTACCTCTTCAATAAGCAGTGGGGTAAGCTTCATGAGTATGCAAAGATCAAGGGTATCGAGATAATCGGTGACATACCTATCTACTGCGCTCCCGATTCCGCGGATGTCTGGGCTCATCGCGAGCTTTTCCAGTACACGGTAAAGGGCGAGCCCAAGAAGGTGGCGGGAGTTCCGCCAGATGCATTCTCAGCTACGGGACAGCTTTGGGGAAATCCTCTCTACAGCTGGGATGTACATAAAAAGACCGGATATGAGTGGTGGCTTTCACGTATGGATTACTGTCTGGACATGTATGACACCCTGAGAGTTGACCACTTCAGAGGTTTTGAAGCATATTATGCTATACCTTACGGCGACGAAACCGCTGAAAACGGAGAGTGGGTGCCGGGCCCCGGAATGGACTTTTTCGACGCCATGACAAAGCATTATGGCAGGAAGGACCTTCCCATCATCGCAGAGGATCTCGGTATCATCACGGATGAGGTGAAGGAGCTTATGAAGAAAACAGGCTTCCCGGGTATGAAGATACTTCAGTTTGCCTGGGATTCCGGTCCTGATAATGCTTACCTCCCACACAGTCTCACGACGCCTAACTGCATTTACTACACCGGCACACATGACAATGACACACTTAAAAACTGGTTCGAGACATTACCGGACTGGATAAGGAACTATATGTACATGTACATGAGCAGGTCCCACAATGACTGGAATGCCATGCCGGAGCTTCTGATCAGGCTTTCCATGAGCACCGTGGCTGATACGGTCATAGTACCTGCGGGGGATTATCTCGGTCTGGGAGCTGAGGGAAGGATAAACACCCCCGGAACCAGCGGAGGTAACTGGCAGTGGAGAATGAGTAAGGGTGCCTTTACCGATGAGATAAAGCGGAAGATGTCTGAGATCGTCGGGGTTTACGGACGATATTATCAGGCGAAGAAAGAGGCAGCTCCGGAAGAAGAAACCACTCCGGCTCTAACCTAAACTTTTTCTTTTTTTAATCAGAAAAAATCGCTCCCGGTTCATTATGAACGGGAGCGCCTAAATATTAATTCATTAATTAACTGAGAAGCTTGCCTGAGCTTCGTTGCCGGCGAGATCCTTTACATATACTGTGATGGCATCGCCTGCCATGGAGAAGGTAACTCTTCCGGTGGTCTTATTGACGTCTGTGGGCTTAACATTGTTACCCAGATTGTCGATCCCGTAGATGGAATCCCAGTTTACGCCTGACTGAGTATCGGAAACATCGAACTCGAGGTAACCTGCACCAAGTACGATGGAATCCTCGTCGATGACAGGATTTGCCTCATCCAGGAGATTAACCTGTATATAGGTTGATTTGGTCATCTGGTTAATGGCTACGGCCTTTACTGTCATATTGCCGTTGTTTGTGAGTGTACACTTGTAAGTTGAGCCATCTTTCTCAAGAGGAACTTCCTGTCCCTCAATGGAAGCCGTGACTGATTTAAGCGGAATCAGTGATGAAACCTTGAAAGAAACGTCAGCACTTTTATAGTCCTTGGTATCAGGTTCATCTGTGGTTATGGTCGGTGTCTGAATAACGAAAAACAGGATGAGACCGTTTATAACCAGATATGGAAGCAGGAACCCAAGGAAAAAACGTAATATTCCGTTTTTTGCAGAATCGTCCTTTATATGACGTCCCTGAGCGGAAGGGCGTCTGTCTGAATTTGTTCTTGTCATAGTAACCTTTCTTATTATTATAACCGTGAATAAGTCGCGTCTAGTATAGCAAAATCAATCTTGCGTTACAAGACAGTTATTGTTATACTAAATCAACACTTAATTACTATTTTCAGAAAATTTAATCTTTATATCGATAATTTTTCCCATAATAACTTATAAAATTACAACAAATGATAGATATTTACTATATCGACAGGAATTATTTATTCGTTGAAAGATACTTTTATCATAAGTGTGAATGTCTAAGTACAGTCATTTTTATTTTCGGAATTTATTTTTAATCTATATATGCTCAAGACCCATCAATCAGTGATATAAATCTTGCGCCAACCGATCAAGGAGGATACATGGCAGACGAAAAAGACGAGAAGAAGACATCGGAGTCCAAACCGGTTACAAGAAGAACCAGAACCAAGGCTGTTAAGGAAGAAAACGGGGATACTGCTGAGAAAAAACCGAGAACAGTCCGAAAGACCAGGGCTAAGGCAGAAGCTACGGAAGCTGTTGGGCAGGAAGTAACGGCAGCAGGGGAAGCTGCAGCTGATTCCGGTGAAGAAAAGCCGAAAAAGCGCACAACCAGACGTACTGTGAAAAAAGCGGAAGAGGCAGAGGGCGCTCAGGATACTGCAGCAGAGGAGAAGAAGACAGTCCGAAAGAGAACCACAACCAGGAAAACTGCGTCTAAAAAGAGTGATGAGGAAGAGGCTCAGGCTGAGAGTTCTGAGTCTGTTTCTGCAGGCAGCGGCAACGTAACGGAGAATCAGTCCGATATATCCGCAGCTCCGGCGAAAGCATTGGCAGCAGAGGCTTCCGATGATGCAGACGCAAAGGTTCAGGAGAACAGGACAAATGCCCATCACAAGACCATAGTTGTCAACAGAAAGGGCATACACGGGGTTAAGCCTGTCAGAAGTCAGGGCAGGGATGCAAGGAATGAGCATTATACCCAGAGAACCGATAATGTTAACAGAGCGGAGCCTGCGAGAGAAGCGGGAAGTGTTCCGAAGCAGGAAAATCCTTATAAGGAATCTGAATTTATCGAGAAGGATGCTGCCGATCGTACAGAAGAAGATATGGCAACACGAGATGCTGCTATCGCTAAGGCTGCCGAGAATGAAAAGACCGATGAGCTTGATAACGAGACTCAGAAGACTCCTACAGGAAATCCCTGCGGCGGAATCCTTGAGGTAATGCCGGATGGCTTTGGTTTCACAAGATCCGAGAATTTCCTTCC
>JAILDF010000066.1 GCA_024689585.1 Oribacterium sp. | reverse complement strand
GATGGATTTATGATAGGTACCGGTCTTGTTAATAAACGCAACAAGGCAATTCCGGGATTTGATACAATGGATAAGTCAGCGGAAGGTGATGCCTTCGGTACAGATACAGATCAGGTAGTTCATTTCTCCAAGAGCGTAGCTCAAATCCTCTCAGATAATTATGAGGAGCTTTCTTCTCTTAAGGGTTTTGACAAGGACGCTGTTGATGATTACATTGATGAGGTTCTGAACAGTGAAAAATCCGCTCTCATAGAGGAGCAGACAAATCTCCTTAATGCAACAGAAATCCTTCTGGCAAACAATGGTCATAATGCCGCTAACTTTGCTCACTACTGGAGAGACCGAAGCGGAACCGCAGACCAGCATACTTCCTTCTCGATAGGCTATAATATCCTCCTGGCAGCACAGCTTAGAGGCGCGACAGTAGATTATCATCTGGTTTGGGATATGCAGCATGGCAACAACGAGGGTACATCAACCGGAACCATGATTGATTGGATCAATGAGATCTGCTCTTAATATATAAATCAAATTTCAAATGACTGATTTTTTGACTGCTACAGGGACAGTTCTTTCGAGAACTGTCCCTGTTTTTATAAGAGCATTTCCATTTGGATATTTTATGGGCATTTATATCTATTTTGTATCCTTTTACGGTTGTATTTATATTGCAGAAAGGTTATAATCTATACATGAAAGCCACTCCGATTAACATCTGTATTTCAGAATCAAACTTAATATAATACACATTCATAAATAAGGTACGGTTTTCACTAATACCTAAGGCAAACATGTGTATTTCCCACCTTGAATACGAAAGGGGATTTTATGACTATTGAAGAAATGAAACAGAAAAAGACCGAAAAGGGTTATACCAATGAGATGTTATCAAAACTGTCCGGTGTACCTTTGGGTACTGTTCAGAAGATTATGAGCGGAGAAACTACCGCACCAAGAAAATTCACCATAGATGCACTTTCAAAGGTTCTTGATGAAGAATCCGTTGACTATACGAAATCAACCCCATCAGGAAAAGGCGGTGTGTCTGAAACTGCTGTTGCATATTCTGCTGATGGAGAGAAAAAGAAATACACCATTGATGATTACTATGCAATACCTGATGACAGAAGAGTAGAACTTATAGATGGAGTTATTTATGATATGGGCGCTCCGTCCCTGACACATCAGAGAATACTTGGAGATCTACACATCTTATTCAGAGAATGTGCAGCAAAGCACAATATGCCTTGTGAAGTATATCTTTCCCCTTGTGATGTAAGATTGGATAAAGATAATTATACCATGGTGCAGCCGGATCTTCTGGTTATCTGCGGAGAATATGACGAGAATGGCATCCGATACGAAGGTGCACCTGAACTTGTTATCGAAATATTATCCCCTTCCTCCAGAAGCAAAGATATGTTGCTAAAGCTATATAAATACCATAATGCGGGAGTGAAAGAGTACTGGATCGTAGACCCCAAGCATAGAATAGTTTATGTTCATCAGTTTTCCGATGAAGACTATGCCCCGAAGCAATATGCATTTGATGCTGAAATACCGGTAGGAATATCAGGAGGAAAGTGTAGCATCGATTTTTCAAAAGTGAGAGCGTGATAAAAAGACCTACAAATCAGTAAATGTAAAAAATGTTTATATAATGTCCAATTTTTGTCGAATAAATTTGTCATACAATGTATGCTGACAAAAACGTTTCCTGTATTTATAATCACTTAGGAACAAAGTCAAAATTTGGAGGTTGAGACCATATGAAAAAACTGATTTCACTGATGCTGGCACTGGCATTGCCTTTAAGCATCACTGCATGTAATTCCACATCTATTCCTGCATCAACTACAGCAGCTGCGGTAGAAGAAACCACGGCGGCTGAATCAGTAGAAGCTTCTGAGGAAGAAACAACAGAAGCAGCTACAACAGCAGAGGAAACCACCAAGGCTGAAACTACCAAAGCTGAAGAAACAACTAAAGCCGAAGAAACAACCACTACAGCAGCAATAACTGTAGAAGAAACAAAAGCTGCTGAAGAAACAACAGAAGCTGAATCTGCTTCAGAAGAGAATAAGATTATTGATTTCACAGAAAAGAAAGCCGAGAAGACCGTTGCACTTCCTGAATGGGATCCTTCATCCAAGGCTATGCAGTCTCTTGTAGAATTTGTATCCGCATCCGTTGATGAAAACAGCAAAAGTTATATCCCTGTAAAGGATCGTATCGCAGTATTTGATATGGACGGAACACTTACCTGCGAGACCTTCTTCACCTACTATGATACCTGTATGTTCATAAGCTATTGTCTCGAGGATCATCCTGAAAAGGTTAGTGATGATCTTAAGCAGGCAGCATTGGAACTGAAGCCGGGTTATACAGCAGGAGAGGCACTTGCCAGAAAATTCGCCAAGGCCTATGCCGGCATGACTGTCAAGGAGCTCTATGACTATGCTGTAGAGTTCGGACAGAAGAAAACACCAAGCTTTAACAACATGAGATATCTGGACGGTTTCTATCTGCCTATGGTAGAAGTTGTTAAGTATCTCTATGATAATGACTACACCATTTATGTTGTCAGCGGAACAGAGCGCACAACTACAAGAGCAATCGTTGCCAACTCACCTATAAGTGAGTATGTATCTCCAAGCCATGTCATCGGAACAGAATTTGAAGTCAAGGTTAAGGGCAATGAGGAAGTTCCTTCCAACATGGATTTCAAGTACAAGAACGGCGATGAACTTGTATTGACGGGCGGCTTCATCCAGAAGAACCTCAATGCCAACAAAACCATCTGGATCGAGAGAGAAATCGGACAGTATCCGGTACTTGCTTTCGGAAACAGCGGAAGTGATACCAGTATGATGAATTACGCTCTGGATGAGAGAAATCCTTATCCGGCACAGGCTTATATGGTTGTTGCTGATGATGACGTAAGAGAATGGGGAACCCAGAAATGGGATGAGAAGTCAGCAGATTATGAGAAGCAGGGCTATATCCCTATTTCCATGAAGAATGATTTCGTTAATATCTATCCTGAAGGCATCACAAGAGCCGATGTGCAGTATCACGAGCCTGAGGTTAAAGCTACTGTAACTGAAACCGCAGCCGAGACTACCGCTGAAACTCAAAAAGCAGCATAACAGCAAAATAGTCCACAAAAATCTACGGGAGAAATTCACGCTGAATTTCTCCCGTTTTTATTATTTACTAAACACCGGTAAAGCATCCGTTTTTTAATGGATGCCTGCCGACTTTTACCTAATACCTCCTGACAGAACTATCCAGTTTAGATATACAATTTTATGCCAAAAGCAAAACAAATCAGCAAAGCGACTATGTGAACCTTCCTGTACATATAGAGTATTGCAATGGTCTCACGGAAGAAGGCTCCGGGCCAGAAATACCATTTTGATTCACTTCCTATAACCTGAACCTCCATGCCTTCGTGTTTCGCAAGCATTCCGGATCTTAATACATGGAAATCGGAGGTTACAACTGCGATTTTGGCATCAGGTTTTAAAGCTTTGATGATTTTCTTCGAAAACCTCAGGTTTTCTTCGGTGTTTCTCGATTTCTTTTCCGGAAAAACCTCGAAATCCTCAGCACCGTGGCTCAGGAGATACAGTTCCATGGCAGAGCCTTCACTTAAAGGCTCATCATCACCTTTTCCTCCGGAGGGAACATAATAGGCGTTTTTCTCATTTTCGATTTCCTGCTCCCATACAAAATGTATGGCGCGATTGACTCTTTTCTTTATAAGTGGTCTCAGCAGTCCGTTTTTACTGATGGAGCATCCAAGTATGATGACATAATCTTTGTCATAGACCGGTTTTATCCTTAACACAAAGTACCCCATTATCCAAATGGCCATCACTGTACATTCCATATATTTGACGAAGGGTCTTATAACCCGGTAAAACGGCAGTATTGCGGCAGGAAGTATCTCTGTTCCGAAATATAACAAATATGAATCCAGAATGTACATTGCTGTGATCATATATATCAGAGATGGTATAGGACGGAAACCTTCTTTTGACATAAGCACGCCGTTATTCACACATACATATAATAACAAAAGTAAAAATACTATGGTGAGCGTACTTACCGGAAGATTAAGAACCCTGTCTGCAAGTAAGGTTATCAGAAAAACAGCTGCACTTATAAGAAGGATATTGATATAGGAGTATGGGTTTGTTTTTAGTGACATAGGTTATATTTTTCCTTGATGAAATCTATACAAACATCATAAGCTTCACGACTGACGATCAGTTACCGTAACCCGGAGCAGAGCATTCTAAAAATCACTTATGACGTTCTAAACAATTATATCAAACTCTCAATCATCATAAAGACACATATCATTTCTTGTACAATATAAAATAAAGTGCTAAGCTTTTATTAATGATGATTGTGCATATTCACCACAAGCAAAAACCAATCTATCATGCAGAGTATTTTGAAAAGGGGAAGACTTTACATCATGAGGGGAAACAAAAAACGGAAAACCGCAGCAGCGATACTTCTGACAGGAGCATTGGCCTTTGGCAGTGTGAGCACTTCCTTTGCAGGAGTTATAGGTCATGGAATATCTATCGGAAAATGGCAACAGGATTCAAAGGGCTGGTGGTACCAGTATTACAACTCATATTATCCAGTGAATAAGTGGGAATATATCAATGGCTACTGGTATCATTTCGGACCTTCGGGCTACATGGATACCGGCTGGTACACAGAAAACGGCGTTATGTATTATCTTGATCCGGTCAACGGTAACATGTACCGGAATTGTCAGTCAGTTATAGATGGATTCACATATGATTTTAATGATTCCGGTGCCGCAAACGTTGAGAATCACTTCAAGAGTCCTGTAGTGATCCCCCCTGAAAACCAGAAGAGCGACCTTGAAAAGCTTGTAGATGTAATGTGTGACGACGTTCTTTCAGGACTGGTCTATGACGGTATGAACGATCGTCAGAAGCTCACAAACATCTACTACTGGGTACGCAGTAATTTTTCTTATGGAGGACACTCTGCAACCAGGGACTGGGTAACCGAGGCCTATGAAGGACTGCGAAGACACCGCGGTGACTGCTACACTTACTTTGCGGTAACACAGGCACTTCTCACAAGGGCAGGATTTCCAAGCATTGAAGTCATCCGCTGTACCGACAATGATCACTTCTGGAATCTGACAAAATGCGACGGACAATGGTACCACTTTGATACTACACCAAGAGCCGCAGGCGGAACCTTCTGCCTTCTGACAGATGCAGAGATGCTTTCATATTCAGCAGTCCACAGAGGATGCTTTGCATTTGACCAGAGTCTCTATCCTCCGACACCGTTATATTGATTCCATCGACCATCAGAAAGAACTTTCTGTTCAGTTCCGCTTTGATCGTCTATGCCGATACATCGTATCCATGTCGGTCTCATTTCGAAAATGAATACGGTATCAATTGAAGGTCCGGAGGATTCTTTTTTTCAACTATACAAATTACTTATTATTTACAAACCGGAGAACAACCATGGAAGAACTTATCGAAATCCTTAAAGATATTGACCCAGACATAGACTATGAAACCTGTGACACCCTTGTGGAGGATGGAGTTCTGACCTCCTTTGAGATGGTAATGCTGGTGACGGACATCAACCAGAGGATGGGTGTAAGCATTGCCCCTGAAGATATCCTCCCGGAGAACTTCAGCTCAGCCAAAAAGATTTACGAACTTATCCAAAAATCACGGGGAGAGTAATCTGACATGCTTCTTGTTTCCTATCAGTTTCTGCTGTTTCTGGCAGTTCTGGTCATACTTTATTATCTTATTCCGAAAAGATTCCAGTGGATTTTAATGTTTACGGCGGGACTTCTTTTCTATGCCTGCGGAGGTCCCGGCGGACTGGTTTTTGTCCTGGTCACAATCCTGTCCACCTGGGGACTGGCACTTTCCATGAGTAGGATTCCAAAGGGAGAAAAGAAACGAAAGTCTTTATTTATCCTTGGTCTTTTGCTTAATATAGGCATCCTCGCCGTACTGAAATACACAAATTTTTTCCTTCAAAACATCAATGCACTTCTGGAACCGCAGGGCGTAAGTTTCTCATATGTGAACTGGCTTCTGCCTCTTGGCATTTCCTACTATACTTTTCAGTCTGTAGGGTATTTTATCGATGTATATTTGGGGAAGACAGAACCCGAAAAGAATCTTGGACGCTATGCGCTGTTTGTGACATTCTTCCCTCAAATGGTTCAGGGTCCCATCAGCCGATATGACGAACTTAAAGATCAGCTTTTCAAAGGCTATGACTATGACGGCGGAAGAATACGAAGCGGACTTCTCAGAATGCTATGGGGCTATTTCAAAAAGCTTGTGGTGGCTGACCGTATCGCTCCACTTGCCATCACCATAGCACAGGCACCTGAAGGCTTCGGAGGAATCTGGGTTTGGATAGGCATGTTTTCCTACACCATCTGGATGTACTCGGATTTTACCGGAGGAATCGACATAGTGCTTGGTGCTGCAGAGCTTTTCGGAATCGCACTTCCGGAAAACTTTGATCATCCGTTTTTCTCAAAAAACCTCGCTGAGTTCTGGCGAAGATGGCACATGTCACTCATGCGCTGGTTACGTGAATATATTTTCTTCCCCATTTCCATGAGTAAAACTGTGGGGATGCTTTCTCAAAAAGCAAGGAAGCTTTTCGGGAAAAATATGGGCCGAAGAGTGCCTCTCTATATAGCAAGTATTGTCACCTGGTTTGTAACCGGCATCTGGCACGGAGCTTCCTGGAATTTTGTATGCTGGGGCATGGCAAACTGTATCGCTCTTCTTATTTCTCAAGAGCTTTCTTCCTGGTCGAAAAAATTCCGTAAAACCCATACCTGGACAGAGTCCAATGCTTACAGCTGTTTTGAAGTGGTGAGAACTTTTCTTATTTTCTGTATGCTGGAAATGTTTGAATACTATCCATTTTCATCGGTATTCCGGCTGTTTGTCAGCATGTTCACAGAATTTG
>JAILDF010000051.1 GCA_024689585.1 Oribacterium sp. | reverse complement strand
CCATATCTCATGGCGAGACAGGCGCAGGTAAAGCTCACACTAAGTGAATGCTCGTACCTCTCTGGCTTAAGTATTTTTTGCAGTTTTTTCCTGATTTCATAAATCTCAGACAGATCCATTTTCTTATCTTTTGTTTTACTTTTTGTATTTTTATCAGATGCCATATATCACCTCAATACAATACACTAAACAATAGAATCAACGATACAGCTCATGCTCCGCTATGTATCCTGCCACATCCTTTGGCACCAGACCACTGATATCCTCTCCATTTTTTACCATATTACGTATCATGGTGCTGGAGATATCCATCTCAGTAAAATCAAGCACTCTTATATCAGCATCAAATCTATCTTTAAGATAACGTATCTGATCACTAAAACTCCGCTGCCTATCAGGATACTCTCTCTCAGCAACCACCAGTGTCGCCAGCCTCATAACAGTTTCCGGACGCCACCATGTGTCGATCTGATACATTGAATCCGAACCAACAATAAAATAAAAATGTATATCCGGATATATCTCATGAAGTTTTTCCAGGGTCTCTGCGGTATAGGTCTCACCATCTCTCTCGAGCTCAAAAGTCGACATCTTAAAGCCCGATATATCCTCTACTGCCAGCTCAGTCATCCTGCTCCTTAAAGCAGCAGGTGTGACATGCTTTTTCTTTTTAAAATACGGATCTCTGGCTGGCATAAACCACATCTCATCAAGATGAAGCTGTTTTAATGCGCACTCTCCAAGAGCAAGATGAGCATTATGGATAGGATCAAAAGTTCCACCCATAATACCAACCTGTTTTCTATTGTCTTTTGTAACTTTGGAAGAAACCTCTCTATCAGTTTCAGAACTTAACATGGATTACTCCTCTGTATCGTTATCAAAATCCTCGTCTGCTTCCTCAACAAATCTAAGGCTCATACCACTACGTGATGCCTTTTTCTTGGCACCGGCAATTTCCTCATTATGACTTTTTGACTTAAAGCCCTTACCAGCACTCTTGCCGCCGTCCTTAAGCTCAGCCTTGGATACCTCATACTTGCGCTTCTTAAAATCAGGATTTGGCTTGTATAATACAATCTTTCTACCTATTACCTGTACTACCTCTGACTGGCTGCGGCCTGCAAGTGTATGAGCAATAGCCTTAGGATCATCGTCACAGTTCTTTAAAATATTAATCTTAATTAACTCATTTTTAGTGATGTTCTCTCTTACTGCCTCAATAAACTCTGGTGTAAGACTGTTTTTACCGATAGAAAGAACCGGCTCTATATTCATAGCTGCGCCCTTTAACTGAGAACGCATCTTACTATCTCTTATATATTTTTTCATTATTCCTCTTCTCCGTTCTTCTTTGCCTGATGACGCTTAGGAAATGCCTCTTCAATTGCACTTTCCATATCTCCATCCTCATAAGCGTCTGTATCATAAAACTCAAAGGTGTGACCATAAATCTTGATGGTATCACCCTCCTGGATGCCCATCTTTTTAAGAGTCTTGATTACCCCCTGCTCATCCATAAAGTGCTGGAAGAACTCAAAGCCCTTTTCAGCCTGAAGATTGGTATAACCAAGCATCTTTTCAATCTTTGGTCCCTCAACAGAGAATGTATTGGCATCGAGTCTCTTGTACTCAATAGCCAACTGCTCCTTATGTCCAAGAGTCTCCAGATCAACCTCACTGCTGTAAGTCTCAATCTCCTGAGCGCCAGCCTCCTCAACATAAGTCCATGCTGCCTCAAGAAGATCACGAAGACCGGTATTAGTTGCTGCAGAAATTGCAAAAACCTTCACGCCCTGTGGCTCATAAATCTCTTTGATCCTTGTAACGGCACTATCTGTGCCCTGCTCATCAATGATCAAATCAGTCTTATTACATGCAATTATCATAGGCTTTTTGAGGATTTCAGGATCATATTTCTCGATCTCCTCATTAATTGTCTTAATATCCTCTACAGGGTCTCTGCCCTCACAACCTGAAGCATCGACTACATGAATCAGCACCTTGCATCTCTCAATATGACGCAGGAACTCATGACCGAGACCTACACCCTCTGATGCACCCTCAATAAGTCCAGGGATATCGGCCATAACAAAGGAACGATCTCCCTTAAGACCGACTACACCAAGATGTGGTGTGATAGTTGTGAAATGATAATTGGCAATCTCAGGACGTGCATTAGAACACATTGATAAGATAGTGGACTTACCAACATTTGGCAGACCAACAAGACCAACATCAGCGATAACGCGGAGCTCTAACTGTACCCAAATCTCTCTTGCATCCTGTCCAGGCTGTGCAAATTTAGGTGCCTGCATAGCAGGAGTAGCAAAATGCATATTTCCCAAACCACCTTTGCCGCCTTTTAAGAGTACGAGTCTCTGATTGTCACCAGACATATCGGCAATGATTTTTTTAGTCTCAAAATCTCTGATAATAGTACCCTCTGGAACTTTGATCACTAAATCCTTACCATTTTTACCGTGCATGCGCTTTCCGCCACCTTCCTCGCCGGCTGTAGCAACATACTTCTGGCGATTACGGAAATCCTCAAGGGTATTCATACCCTTGTCAACCTCAACAATGATATCTCCACCCTTTCCGCCATCTCCGCCATCAGGTCCACCTGCTGGTACAAATAACTCTCGACGGAATGATACATGACCGTTACCGCCTTTACCACTTTTAATGAAAATTTTTGCAATATCTGCAAACATAGATTTTCTCCTTTCCCAAGGGCATCCTTGCGCCGCACATACGTCGCTAACCCTCAGAGAGCCATTTAGAAACATTTTAAAGATACATTAAAGCCCCATACCGATTTAACTCGGTACAGGGCTTAATTTTTATAGAACGACTAAGTAAATTTAAAATTACTCAGCATCTCTAGGCAGTACAGATACCTGCTTCTTGTCTCTTCCAAGGTGACTGAACTTAACAACACCGTCAACCTTTGCAAAAAGTGTGAAATCATTGCCAAGGCCTACATTAAGACCTGGGTGAATTCTTGTACCGTTCTGCTTGTAAAGAACATTACCAGCCTTAACGAACTGACCATCTGCTCTCTTCTGTCCAAGTCTCTTGGACTCGGAATCTCTACCATTCTTGGTAGATCCCATACCTTTATGATGAGCCATGATTATCCTCCATTCAATACTTTACAAAAAATTAGCCAATAGAATCAATCTTTACTTCTGTAAAGAGCTGTCTGTGACCATTCTTCTTATGGTAACCAGACTTTCTCTTGTACTTGTAAACGATGACTTTCTTAGCCTTGCCATTTTTAGTAACAGTGGCTGATACCTTAGCACCATCTACGACCGGTGTACCGATCTTAATAGCGCCATCATTAAGAACAAGCACCTGATCGAAAGTAACCTTGTCGCCTTCCTTTACATCAAGTTTCTCAACTCTAATGATATCGCCTTCGCTTACCTTGTACTGCTTTCCACCTGTAAGGATTACTGCATACATTACGAGGGTCCTCCTTTTTATCATTACTCGCTGACTTCGGTGGTACATAAACGCACACTTTAACCTCGTCACGCGGCATACTCAAGTACTTTAAATGTAAGTGCCGAAATTGTCAATGGGTTTTGAAGAATTAATTTATTAACTTTCTATAATATGGATAGCTTGCGGTAACTTCATTGACGGAAACATTGTTTGCTCCCGAGTTTTCATGTATAGCAATCATTTTTCCGTTGCCGGCCCATCCCAGGAACATCACCACATGGGAATCGGCTCCGGTTCGTATAACAACATCACCGGGCTGAAGATCTGCTCTGTTTATCTTCTCGCCTTCTCCTATAAGGCTCGAGGTACTGTAAGCTCCGTTCAGGTTTTCTCCTATGGAGGACCAGTATACCCATTGTATCCAGCCGGAACAGTCAAGTCCTCTCATAACTCTGCCTCTGTAATCAGCCTGAACTATGCTTCCGAAAGCATTGCCCTCGTAGTCCCTGCTGTTTGCCTTACCTCCCCAGTAGTACGGAATCTTACCTACTGACTCAAGGGCAAATTTTATAACCCTTTTCCTGTCATTGGAAATATCCTCCGGAAGTCCGTCAAGATACCTGGAGATTTCCTCATCTGTCAACGGATTCTTGGGATCGATGGTGGAGATAGAAAGGCCATAAGTTTTAAACCAGTCCTGAGCAATAAGTCTTTGGACATATGCCTTCTGTTCATCGGTCCAGCCCTCCCAGACACTTCCTGCAGCCTCTGCTTCAAGTGTCTCAGCAGTCACGGCTGTTTCTTTTACTCCGGTTTCTTCCGAATCAGACTCTTTCCCGGATGTTTCTTCAGACTTTTCCTCAGTTGTATCTTTAGTTTTTTTCCTGGAAGCAGCTTCGGACTCTGTCTTATCGGATCCATCAGTTTCCTCTGTTTCAGCTGTTTCATCCTGAAGCTTTTCCTCAGCTTCAAGCTCAACACTTCTGAGTCCGGCGTCCTCTTCGAAACCATAAATCGTAACACTCACGTAAAGATCCACATGTCCCGGACAGTATTTCTTACTATTTACATCAGTTTCTCCGTTACCTTCCTCCGAGGTTTCCTTAGCCTCAAGAGACTCTTCTATAAGACTGTAGAGGGTGGCATCATCCATGTTTCTGAGTTCTTCCCTGGTAAAGGTCCCGAGAATTATCCTCTCCTCTTCACTTTCGCCGGTGCTGCCTTCTTCTGTTTCCGGGGATTCACCCTCTTCTTTATCTTTACTATCACCTTCTGATGAAGCCTCTGCAGTTTCCACCGCCTCTTCACCTTCTGCTTCCGCAGATTCGTCTTCCTCAGTTGTACCGTCATTGATAATGTCTATACCCTGACCTGCTTTATACTGGGAATATCTGCTGGTTGTAGATTCAGGTTCCTTTGTTTCCAATGTTTCCTTCGCAGAGTTATCATACAATGCCGGTACCAGGCTTACCGATTCATACGCTGTAGAACTCTCTTCGGTTGACTCTTCCGAAGTCTCCTGCTCCGTTTCAGCCGCTGCCGTTTCAATCGCCTGAAATTCGGCATTCTCCTCTGATGACGCGTCCTCTGAGAGCTCAGCTCCATATGCCGTCAGCAAAGGATTGATGCTTCTTAACACGGAAGCCCTCTTAAACATCTTTGCCGCAGCCAGTACCATACCGCCATCTACATTTCCGGTATCTGAAAGTGAGCTTTCCTGCTGAGAAGTCTCCTGCTGAATTATTTCCTGTTCCGAACCTCCGTCATTACCGGTCTGTGCCCCGGAATCTGATTCACTGCTCTGAACCGGTGTTTCGGACAGCTCAGAGGACGTCTCACCGGATGCGGCAGAAGTCTCCTGCCGGGTTTCCCCCTGAGAAGCTCCGGCAGCATCACCGTAAGCCCCCGTTTCAGTTCCGGAAGACTCCGGAGAATTGCCACTCTGACCGCTTTCATGAGAGGAATCCGAAGATTCGGTTTCGGAATCCTCTTCTTCCTCTGCAAGCTGCTTTTTCAGTTTTTCAAGCTCCTCTTCAATCTTTCTGGCTTCTTCCGCTTCCTCCTTAGCCGAGCGATTGATACAACCGCTGTCGTAATAAACCTTACCAATG
This sequence comes from Oribacterium sp., assembly GCA_024689585.1. Classification (GTDB taxonomy): domain Bacteria; phylum Bacillota; class Clostridia; order Lachnospirales; family Lachnospiraceae; genus Oribacterium. The sequence continues at coordinate 26,203 of JAILDF010000051.1, read as the reverse complement.
CTTATGGTATACCGTCTGGACTTATCATACAGCTCTTCGCAGTACTTTTTGAATGTCTCTACATCAAGATAATCATGGGAATAGGTATAAACCGATGCCATTGACATGATCTCTTTAACATTGGAATACTCATTTACCCTTTTACCTTCAGCATCGTAAAATGAAACATTAACATTTTTGAAAGTCGGAATGTACCAGGTTGCCGGGTTATCCGGATCCTGCCCGCCGGCAGAAGGATTATACTTACCCATTACTCTTCCGGCGTTTACTCCCAGTCTTTTCGCAAGAGATAAAGGAGTCACTCCAGAGGTGTCATAAATATTGGCAATGTAATCATTGTCCTCTTTCATGAGCTCTTTGTATATCTCTCCGGCATAGCTGTTAAGAGGATCGCTCTCATCCACTCCCTCCGGAAAAACATAAGCAAGATTTAACTTGTACGGAGATGGCACGAATACCTCTTCGGTTTCGGGTTCTGTTTCCTCGACAGTAGTCTCAGGTATTTCCGATGGAGTTGCCGTTGTTTCAACAACTGCCTCTGATTCCACCGTTGTACCGGATCTTTGAGAAACAGCAGCCACTAAAAGTCCCAACCCTACACATAAGGTCAGGACTCCGAGCTTGATCTTTTTCAATTGTTCTTTAGTCAATTGTATTTTTGGTTTACTCATATATCATTTATTTCCGCAGTCTGTCCATAAGCCGCTTTAAATATTCCGGATACTCAGAATCAAACTCCACATATTCTCCCGTTGAAGGATGTATGAATCCAAGAACCTTCGCATGGAGGCATTGCCCTTCCAGGGTAAAAGGACATTTCTTCGGACCGTATACGTCATCCCCGAGAACCGGATGTCCTATGGACGCCATATGAACACGTATCTGATGTGTGCGGCCGGTTTCCAGAATGCATTCCACAAGAGTATAGTCCGAAAAGCGTTCCAAAACCCTGAAATGCGTAACCGCATCCCTTCCGTCCACCATATCGATGGCCTGTTTCTTTCTGTCCTTTTTGGAACGTCCCAATGGCGCATCCACTGTACCGGAGTCTTCTTTTATATTTCCGCATACGATCGCCACATATTTTCTTGTTATGGAATGCTCCTTCAGCTGCTCTGCCAGGGATTTGTGAGCCTTATCATTCTTACATACCACAAGAAGACCGGTAGTATTCTTGTCTATTCGATGCACTATCCCGGGACGCATAACTCCATTAATCGTGCTGAGTTCTTCTCCGCAATGGTTCATCACAGCATTAACAAGGGTTCCCTGATAATGTCCCGCTGCAGGATGTACCACCATCCCTTTCGGCTTATTTACAATGAGAAAATCTTCATCCTCATATACTATATCAAGGGGAATGTCCTCAGCCACCACATCAAGGGACACGGGTTCCGGCATATCTATCAGAAGCTCATCTCCCTCTTTAACCCTGGAACTTGCCTTACAGCTTTTTCCGTTTAATTGTATGCGGTCATCCTTAATTAGTTTCGAAGCATAGCTTCTGGATATTTCAGGTTCCTCCAGCGTGGAAAGAAACTGATCCAGACGAACCTGATCAACCCCCGCAGGAATATTGACCTTAATCATTTTTCCTCCATAAGTGAATCATCTTTGTCTGATTCTGCGCCGGCTCTTTTTTTACTGCCTCTCAGATAATCAAAGTCTTCATCTTTATAATAAAACAGAAGCAACAGTACCATGATGATGCATCCGCAGGTAACATATATATCGGCTACATTAAAAACCGGGAAATCTATGGGGCTGAAATATATAAAGTCAACCACATATTTTTGGCTTACACGATCTATGAAATTTCCTATGGCTCCGGCAAAAACAAGCTCCGCAATCACCAGAACCGGATAATAATGCTTGTTTTTCAAAGGTGTTTTGTATACCACATAAAGGATGCCGATAAGCACCACTATGGTTATGATATAAAAAGCGTACTGAGCTCCCTGAAACACTCCGAAAGCGGCACCCTGATTTTCAACATAAAGCAGATACAAAACATTCCTGATAATCGGGATTCTCTCATTCCCCTTAAGGGTTTCCACTGCCAGCTGCTTTGTAAGCTGGTCGGGAACGATCAAAACCACCGCCATGAGCAAAAACAGAAGTATTCTCTTAATTCTTGAATTCATATTATTCTTTAGTGATATCTCCTAAGTTAATAATGTTTATTGAGCTCCGATATCCGACATACGGCTGTCGATATATCAGACCACTTATTTTGATATATATCCTAATGCATCAAGCATGCTCTCATCGGATACATTGTTATCTATATAGGCATTTCCCAGGCTATGTATCAGAATGAATCTGACACGTCCCTTATCCATTTTCTTATCTTTTCTGGTAGCCGCAAGGATTGCCTGATGATCCATGGGTTTTAAAACGGTTTGAAGCCCGACTGCTTTCATTAGTTCACAAACAGCTTTGTTTTCTTCCACGGTTGTCACATCGGAGATATGCATGGCAGCAAGGCATCCCAAAGCCACGCATTGACCATGACTATAGGAGAAATCAGAACATTTCTCAATTGCATGTCCCAATGTATGACCAAAATTAAGAAGCTGTCTCTCTCCTTTTTCTTTAGGATCCTTCTCAACTACTTCCTTTTTTATGACATTACTCTGATATACCGTCTCCATGAGAACATCCATATCACGATTCCTGAGACCCTCAAGATTATCTGTAAGGAATCTAAAATAGTCCTTGTCCTTAATGAGAGAATGCTTTATAACCTCTCCCATGCCGGAGGCATATTGAATTGCATCCAGGGATTCAAGCGTGCTGACAGCACTGTAAACAAGGGAAGGCATGTGAAAAGCACCTACCATATTCTTGTAGGCACGAAAATCCACTCCTGTCTTTCCGCCTATGGAGCTATCCACCTGCGAAAGCAACGTGGTCGGAATCTGAATAAATCTGATACCTCTCATATATGTTGCGGCGGCAAATCCTGTCATATCTCCCACAACTCCGCCTCCGAGAGCCACCATGAAATCATTTCTGTCAAAATCATCCTGTATAGCCTTTTCATAGATATGGGCTATGGAATCTGTATTTTTATTTTCTTCCCCCGGTGTCAGGATGATCTCATCCACAAAGCAAAAACACTCCGAAAGGATATCCTTAATCTTATCAAGATATAAAGGTGCCACATTCTTATCTGTAACTATCAGCGCCCTTCTGTCAGAAACCTGCAGCCCGGAAACAGCATTCCTTAACTCCTCAAAGGTCTTTTCAATGTATATATGATAAGAAAACTCACCCTCATAATTGACATCCAGTTTTTTAGACATAGCTTCCTCCTACTATAAACGAATGTTTTTTGCCGTTTATCTTTGACATACAGTTGAAGATCTGATCGGCTCCCAAAAAGAAAGACATACCCTTTTTCGGATATGTCTCTCGGCTTTTCATTATCAAACTCTTAAATTAAGTCCGTTAAAACCTGCATCTGAAGTGCCGGCGAGAATATTCTGAAAATCTCCCGACAACTCTACGCTCTGCGGTGTCGCGATAAAGATATAATTGGAAATCTTCTGAAGATTACCATTCATAGAATACGCTGCTCCGGAAGTAAAATCTATGATCCTCTGGGCTATCTCCATATGAAGCCCTTCCATATTGAGAACAACTGCCTTTCCATCAAGAAGATAATCACAGATATCTCTGGAATCATCCATAGAGGTTGGCTTGATCATGGTCACCTCCATACTTCTGTGTGTCTGGGGCTGAGCCGGTTTCTTCATGAAAAGAGTAGGCCTCGCAGGTCTCTCATCCTCTACGTCATCATCCTCATCCTGAGATCTTCTTGAAAACAATCCGTTTCTCTGAGGTTCATCATCATAACCGTCCTCAAAATCATAGTCATCCTGAAGATCATACTCATCATCCTGATTGACCCTCATGTTTTTCATTATATTACCGATAAAACTCATTCCTGTCCCCCTATAACCATCGATGAGCAGACCTCATCTAATACGTATTATTTTAAACTAATTTCTATCCTTGTCAACAAATCATCCTGCGATGTAATGGCTTAAATACAATCAAAATGTCAATCGTCAGAAAATTGTAAGCTGTTGTTTTTATCAAGCCATCATTGATATATCAGCTGACCCTCATAAACCAGGGATGCATCCATCACTATATGATCATAAACAGAGATGCCATAATCTGTATTTTTTTCAACAATGGCATATTCGTTATTCTGTTCAATAGGAATTATCTGCCTGAAAACGCAAAAACCTCTGTTAATGTTGTAAACCCCCTGGAGAGTCTTAACAGGGCCCACATGATAGGTATTTGAAACCTCGGCATTCTGGGAACCTTCAGCCCCGGGTCTTACTATGAAATCATTTAGTTTAAGAGCATTTGTATCTGTTTTTTCAGGGATGGTTATATAGCAATACTGCTGATCAAGACGATAAATATCACTTTCAACAAATTGGATCTCTGTGCCGGTTCCGTCCGCAGAAAACACCTGCCTGTTAAATCCGGTAGTCCCGTCATCATTTGTCACCATGAAATCTCTGGGAATGACAAAAAAGTCTTTACCGGTTATAGAGCTGAGCGGAATCTTCAACCCTCTTCTGTCACTTGTGACTATCTCAAATCTTATGAATCGTTCATCGCAGAACTCTTCCATAAGTTCATTAAGTGAAAGCTGACCGTATTCTTGTCCGTCTGCGGCTGTATATATATCCAATACAGCATTGGTATAAAGGTCCTTATCTGTAAAATGTACTTTTACTTTGTGTGTATCCCGATACTTTTCTTTAATCTCCTCATCCACCGGAAAAGCGATGGACCAGTTGGAGCTTGTGATCAGTTTATAAACAGGCACACCACCCTCAACCAGGTCTCCGGGCTTTGTAATATTCATCTTATACCCGTTCATAAAAAACATGTCTTCCTTAACCGCATCCGGTGTCAGATTCTCGTACCCGTCTATGGAATAAGACACAACGCCTGCCTTTTCAGCAGTAATACGCGAGTAATTTATTCCAAGCTGTGACAATACCGAATCCAGATCCTGAGTGCTCGAGATGCTTGAATACTCCAATGTTGCGGCATCCAGAGAAATCTTTGTATTATACAGATCGGAATAATTGATGTTTTTAAATGATTGCGAAAAATCCGAAAGTTTATATCTGATATCTGCTACCTGTTCGTTTGACAGCTCCTGGGTAAGTTCAGGATGCTCTTTCAGATATGATTCCAGAGAACCGGTTTCATCCACAGTATATACGGCTGAGCCTACAGCCACACGTTTTCCGTCCTGGATATAGTAGTGTATATATCCCGAAGAAACCGCATCCACAGCTTCCTCTTCCCTTAAGGCAACCCCCGTATACTGTTCCTGCCTTACTATACTGCCTTCCAGCACCTCATAATATCTTATCTGGTCTCTCTTGATATATGAATATACACTAAAAACAATGTAGAGACTGATAATCACGAAGATTACCATCCCTACATTGATCTTAGGCAAATTATTATGTTTTATAACGTTAGATGTATCTTTAGCTGCCATTGTCTGAAATCTTGATTAAAGTGAAATAGCTACATCCTTCTTAACACTGTCCGGAAGCTCGTCAGCATCCATAGAAACACTTATAACAAATGTTATCTTATACTTCTCGCCAAGGTCTTCAAGACGCTTGATGCAATTTGAAATGTCTGCACCCTCCAAAGATGAAAGCTTAAGGAAACTGTCGAGGAACATATACTCGAGATCATGATCCTGAGAAATGATACCACTTACGAAACCCACAAATGCATCCTCAGAATCAACAGGATATTCATTAACATTAATAAGACGGATCTTATTGTTGAGTTCATACATATGCTGTGCAGATTTATCGAGAAAATCTACATTTCCGTTTGCTTCCTTAACAACTGCGTTTGCCTTATCAAGAAGCTGTTTTGTCTTTCCTTTGCCCCTCTTGCCTACAATCAACTGTACCATAGTCAAGTACCTCCTAAACTTTGTAGTTTCAGTATAGTACATTAAACGGTCTAATTCAAGCAACAATTACCAATTAAAGCCTTATGTACCACACCCTTTTTTGTATAAAAATCACCTAAACAGATCTTTGTTTCCGCATCTGTTTAATGTATTTTTTGAAGAAGTGCCGTCATATTATTATAAAGCTCATCCTTTGAAGATGCCTTCATAACAGTGCCTATATACTCTTCTCCCGTGGACACTTTTTCCGCAGCAGTTGTGAGACAATAGCCTGCGGCATTGGTAGTACCTGTCTTTCCCCCGAGAACCTTTATGCCGTCCGGGGAAGCCGCTTCTCCCAGCAGATACCTGTTGGTGCCGGCCCAGTCCTGGGTTTTAGCAACACCGTTTGAATCCTTATACTTCGGGCTGTAGCTTATGGTTCCCACAATCTTTCTGAAGACATCATACTTTAGAGCCTCATTCATGGTGAGATAGATATCAAAGGGTGTTGTATAGTGGTTATCATCCGGGAGTCCATGGGGATTCACAAAGTGAGTTCCTGTAGCACCTATTTCAAGAGCTGTCCTGTTCATCTCCTCAATAAAGGCATCCAGAGATCCGCAGGTAGCTTCAGCAACAGCCACCGCTGCATCATTTCCTGATGGTACCAGCATGCCATATAAAAGATCTTCTACCGTCATGGTCTCTCCGGTTCTGAGCCACGCCCTTGATGAACCGGAAACATTGATGGTTGAATTTTTGGTTATGGTAAACTCCTGGCTGAGATCATCTATATGTCTTAAACACACAAGAGCCGACATAACCTTGGTGATACTTGCCTGATATGTCCTGGCATAAGGATTCTTATAGGCAATGGCTTTCGGATCATCTTTGCCATACTCCACGAGAAGTGCTGCCTCTGCAGTGATATCCTCGGAGTTATAATTTGTGTTTTCAGGAAGGGCCAGTCCCACCGAAAAACCCTGCGCATGAACGCCTTCAGTCAGACTAGTATTGACGGAATTCATACGTAAAAGTCCCTCATCCACATTGTATCTGTTTTCAAGCTTCTGTCCGCAGCCCGTCAGAAACATAAGACATAAAAGAACCGGAAGTGCTGTACGGATACAGCTTCCTCCGGATCTTCTTTTTATTTCACGAGTAATAATGCTATAAGTCATATATTTTCCTTAGATATTTCTCCACTCAAGATCGCCTCTCTCCAAAGCCTTGATAAGAAGCTCTGCAGTGGCAAGATTGGTAGCAATGGGGATATTGTAGGTATCGCAAAGCTGCACCACTGAGTTGACCTCCGGCTCCTGAGCCTTAACATGAAGCGGATCCCTTAAAAAAATCACCATATCAAGATTGCCCTGTTCTATCTGTGAAGCGAGCTGTCTGGCTCCTCCGGTTTCTCCCGGAAGAAATTTATGTATACGGAGATTTGTCACTTCCTCAACAAGCAAGCCGGTGGTTCCGGTTGCATAGAGTTCATGCTTACTGAGTATACCACGATATGCTATACAGAAATTCTGCATCAGTTTTTTCTTTGTATCATGTGCTATCAATCCAACATTCATTTCAAAACCTTTCCGGATCGGATCAGATTAAACCTCCGCCCTCTTTTCGCTGCAGTGCAACATTAAGCACTAACCCCAGTCCTATATAGACCGAAATCAGGGAGCTCGCACCTCTGGAAAAGAAAGGAAGCGTTATTCCGGTATTAGGAAAAATACCCGTGGCTACTGCGATGTTGGTATAGGTCTGAAACCCTATCCACGCCATCATGCCCACACAAATAAGACGTCCGCCCAACTTTTTTGCCTTTGATGCTATTATAAGACATTCAAGAATAATCAACAAGAACATAATAACAATAAATACAGAGCCCCGGAAACCAAACTCTTCTCCGATAACCGCAAAAATAAAGTCATTATCCTCTTCAGCCAGGAAATTACCGTTCTTTACAGAAAAGATGGAATCATTATTAAGTCCTTTTCCCGCAAACTGTCCTGAGCCTATGGCCATAATGGAATACATCTGCTGATAGAAGGTCTGAGTATTTTCCGACGGGTTAAGGAAGGTACGTATTCTCTCCGCCTGATAGCCCTGGAGAAGCGGAATTCTGTCATACAGACCGGATTTAAACAGATATATAAATATCAGCGCAAAGGGAACAATGATAAGCACAACTCCCATGATCCACTTAAAGCTTATATTCGAAGCATAAACCATGGCGGCAATAATGACAGTCATGATGATCGCAGTACTGAGATTGGGCTGCAAAAGTACCAAAAGTATCGGAATCGCGTAAAACACAAATGCCATGATAATGACATGCAGAGAATTAATACGCTCCCTGTTTTTATAAAAATATCTGGCAAAAAAGATGATAAGTCCTATTTTAACAAACTCTGCCGGCTGAACCTGTCCCAGAACAGGCACCTGTATCCATCTCACCGCTCCATGTCCCGAAGCTGTACCATAGATTTTTACACCCAGGAGCATAAGAACAGAAAACAGATATATCAGGTTTGCCTGTTTCAATATAAATCTGTAGTCGATCAGGGAGATCAGGATACACACAGTGAACCCCGCAAAAGAACCCATAATCTGTCTCACAACCTGAGGGTCCTTAATATCCGAAGCATTTATTGCCGAAGCCATGATCAGAACTCCCAGTACATTGAGGATCACTATATAAATAACTAATCTAAAATCATAATTTTTGAAGTTGTAATCAAATTTCATAATCTCCTCGCATGGAAGACCGGTCCCTGAGGATATAACCCCCAAAGAACCGGCAAAGCTCTCCCATCAGTCTACGACATTCAATGCAGAAACGCCTGATGCATCTCTTGAAAGTATTGCATCCAGACTATCCTTGCCATAGCAATAGTTATAAACTGTATTAGCCAGGTTTGCGGCATTTCCGGAAGAATATCCGTAAGGAATGTTTACGGTTACAGTTATCTCCGGATTTCCATAAGGCGCAAAAGAAACGAATACAGCATGATTTCCTCTGTCCTCACGTTCCTGAGCCGTTCCTGTCTTACCCGCTATAGGAATGTCCTGGCCAAGAAAAACTCTCTTGGCAACACCCTCTGTGATCATTTCCCGGAGTCCCTTATGAACCGCATTCCAGGTAAGATCACTGAAATCCAGCTCCCTTACCACAACAGGTTCAATATTTTTCACTATAGAACCATCCGAGTTTGTGACCTTATCAATAACCGAAAGATCAAAAACAGTTCCCTTATTTGCAACAGCAGTTATGTACCTTGAAAGCTGAACAACATTGTACGCATGATTTCCCTGACCCATAGCAGAACGCTCGGGGTCATAATCGGAGATACGGGGCATAGCCTCATCTATCTCCACTCCTGAAAGAGAATCAAGGCCAAACAATGAAGCATACTTATGTATTCTTTCAAGACCGGTTGCCTGGTTATAATTTCCTGTATCATCCTTAGAAAGCAGGTGACCTACCGCCGCAAAGAAAAAGTTGCAGGAATTCTTGATTCCGTCTACAACATTCTCCCTTCCATGGGACTGAGGATATATCCAGCATCGGATATTGGGAGTAACTTCCTCGTAAACGCCGGTACAGTCAATGACGGTATTGAGTGTCAGTACTCCTTCTTCAAGAGCTGCAACCGATGTTAACGGTTTAAAGGTGGATCCCGGCGCAAGCTGTGTCTGGGTAGCACCGTTAAGAAGCGGCAACGAAAGGTCATTATTGCATTTTTTCAGATAAGCGGGATCCGTTATCCTGTTGTTATCAAAACTCGGATATGTTACAAGCGCACGCACTTTTCCCGTATCAACATCTGTAACCACCACAGATCCGTTACAAGGATCAAGCGCAAGCTGCGCCGGAGTAATCTCGATCTTTCTTATCTTTGATATCAGGAAAGTATATGCGTAATGTTCATCTCCTGCAGAAAGCTGAGCATAAGCTTCCGGATCCTCTTCCAGTACTCCCTGCTCAAAAAGTGCCATAAGCAGTACATATCCCGGAATGATCCGGTTTGCTATTGCATATTTATAGAGTACTTTATCAAAATCAGGATTGTTGTTCAGCTGATCTATCAGCATCTGAACAAACAAGGTATAGATATTATCCGAATCATAGTACTCATCGGACAACTCAAGCTTTGAAGTGTCCAGCCATGCTTCATCTATTCCACTGAGGATAAAATCTTTAAGAGTAATGGTATCATCCTTCCATGCCGCATAGGCTTCCGACTCACGATACTTTTGATCGGTGGTGTCTATGATTCCATTCTCCTTTTTCCCAAGGTAGTCATAAATATATACGATATAAGCCTGCATATCCTGTGGCAGCTCTTTCAGTCCGCTTGTTGTAGGATGAAGCAGCTCCTCCTGGATAGCAGCAAGCTTAGTCTTCTTGTTCGCTTCAAACGCCTCGGCTATACGACGCTCCGCTGTTCCATCTTCCGCACTGCTGAAATGTGCCGAATCCAGAATATTGTTATTGATAAGCTGATAATAGGCATCTTTAACCGGAATTGTAATCTCTGACTGCTCGATTTCAGCATTATCATCATTGAGATCCTGTTCCGTGATCTTCGAAGCCAGAAGACCGGCAAGCTCCTGTTCAAGCAGATGATATATGGCAATCTGATCATTTGCTGAAATGGTTGTATAAACATCGTTTCCTGCGGCAGCATCAGTCTCGGAAACAACCTCGAGAATGGAACCAACGGAGTTAAGGTACATCTGGCGATGTCCTTTTTTACCCTTAAGCTCTGACTCCATACTCTTTTCTATACCCCAGACTCCCACAACATCATTAAGTTCATAGGAATCGTCCGTTTTCTTCAGCTCCTCGAGCTGTTCTGCATGGACCTGACCTGTATAACCTACAATATGGCTCATATAAGGCGCATAATTGTACTTTCTCACAGAAACATTATCAATGTCTACGCCCTTAAGCTCGCCCTTTGCTTCAAGTATCTCTGCCGTACACTCTTCCGAAACATTTTTCACTATGGTTGTGGTCTGATATCTCTGGTAGGCAGTCAGACGCATGGTATAAAAGATATTGATCATATCCAGGGCCAGCTTATCCGACAGAACAATGGGATTTTTCTTCTCATCCCACATATTGTCAAATCTGTATCTGCTTTTAGATGTCTCAAAGGCCTGTCTTGCAGTCACATTGAAATCCTTTTCGGAAAGATCCTCTATGTTTCTGCCTCTTATGTTTGAAATAAGTCTCTTCCGGTCATCCTCCGAGCTTGTGGTGAAATAAAATTCTCCGGAATCATCCAGCTTTATCTTGTACTGTCCGTCAATGTCATACCCGTGTTTTTCGATGATCTGGGCAAGACGCATCAGCATGCGGTTTCTGCTGTTGATTCCTTCTGTGGAGGTGTCGTAAGAACCGTTATCTGTAATCGTGATATTGTACTGAAGCTCATTGTAGGCCAGCAGTTTACCGTCCCTGTCGTAGATATTGCCTCTTGTTCCGTTGCTTGTTATCTCTGCAAGAGTACGATTCTGATAATCTGACAGGTATTTTTCACCATTTACAATCTGAAGATCAAATAAACGAAACCCCAGAACCATAAACAAAATCGAAAAAATAAGTCCAAGCGCAAAAAGTCTTGAACTTACAAATCGAACAGTAAATTCTTTGATTGCTTCAAAAATTTCTTTGATCAATGTATATGCTCCTATTTATCTATCTTTTCCGTTGCCGTAAATACAAATCTGTAAAGGATCAATGTAGCAAGCAATGAAAAAACCACTGCCGGAAGCACTACATGTATCAGATAGTACGGAAGATCCAGTTTAAGACGGATCAGGAAACGGAAAACATAAATATACACATGATATATAAACTCATTGATGACACACATGATCATAGGCAGAGTAATGTATTCTTCATAATAAACATTACTGAACAACCCGTTTAAATATCCAATAAAAATAAATATCAGGCTGTAAAAACCAAAGGCACCGGAATAGAACATATCCATGAGGAGTCCTGCTCCGAGACCATAGATCATGCCCGGCAGACTGCCATGGATAAAACCTATTGAAAATGTAAGGATCAGCAATAAATTCGGAGACGCAGAAAAAAAAGGGATCAGTGGCATGACACTGGTCTGAATAAGAAATGCCAGTACCAGTGATAACACATACGAAAGGATCCTTAATCTGTTCTTTGTACTCTTTTTTAACGAAGTCTTTATAAAAAATTTTTTCATTATATTTGGTTAACCCGGATTTTCTTCGATAAGTTCTTCTGATGAAACCTCTTCAGCCACTGTTTCCCTGACGGTTTCCTCTTCATTATTTCTTTCCTGAGAAACCTGTTCAGTCCTACTGTCTGTTTCAGGCGAAGAAGTAGTTTCGGTTTCCCGGTTTTCTTCCTCATCCTCTTCCTGCCTGCCTGTGTTTCTACTCTGTGAAGCACCTTCGTCCCCGGCATTATCTTCATGCGCCGATGAACGGGAAGATCTGTTTTCCCGATTTCCCTCATTATCGTCGTCTTCAGATTCAACGGAACCTATTGTGACACTCGGTACATCGGTTATATCCTTTGCGGTAATGATATAGTCATCCGCTGTATCGGCAGAATGATTTCCCACCACTTCACTCAGAGGTGTAAGGCCTTCCATACCTGCCCAGGAGGACTTTACATTGCCACCTGCGGTAACATTGGCTGTCTCCGGCAAAGTATCTCCGGTTTTGGCTTTGGTTCTGTTTAAGGCCGCTTCCCCATTGTTCTCATCCAGGAAGCTGTCACTCTTAACTTCTTTTATTACCAGAACTTCCGAAAGATCGTCAAAATCCGCAGCCGGGATCAAATAACCGTCTTTCATAAGTCTCTTTTCATCTTCTTTTACATCAACCGCATATCCGATAAGGATTCCCGGCATGAACTTTGCAGAAATTGAAGAAGTGACTATACGGTCACCATCCTGTATGGAGGCATCCTTCTTCATATCAGTGATCCTGAGGCGTCCCTTTTCATACAAAGTCAGATCCCCGGCTACTATGCAGGTATCACTGGCCTGTATGCCCATGGCAGAAACCCTTGACTCATCATCGATTATGGAACGAACCGTAGCATAATTGAGACCCACGTCAGTCACTATACCTATGAGACCTCCGTTAGCCATAACATTCTGGTCAACCCTTATGCCATCCTGGGACCCTTTATCTATACGAAAAACCTGAAACCAGTTTTCCGAGTCCTTCGCTATGACTCTTGCAGCAATCTTTTCATACTGCATATAGTCACGGTCAAGATCATACAGCTCTCTTAGTCTCTGAAGCTCTCCGCTGTCCTGAGTAAGACGATTGTTCTGCTCAACAAGAATACCTATCTTCTCATTCAACTTTTTGTTTTCTTCAAGCACTTCTTCCAGCGTGCGATGTTCCTTCAGATTCTCATATATTCCGAATCCAAGGGTATTGACTCCCTTCTGAAAAGGAACCAGCACATATCCTATAGTGTTACGTATAGGATTCATGATGCCGTCCTTTACGGAAGAAAGCACTATCATCATTATGCACACCACAGAAAGAACTATGAATATATACTTGCTTTTCTTATTATCCACTGATTAATCCCTGTTCGCTGAAACTGAAATAGACATTGTCCCCTATCACAACATGATCAATGAGTCCAATGCCGATAACTTTCCCGGCTTCACACAGCTCCTTTGTAAATCGAATGTCCTCCCCGGAAGGTTCCGGATCACCACTGGGGTGATTGTGCACCACAATAAGGCATGATGCGCTAAGCTTAAGCGCCGAAATAAATATCTCTCTTGAAGATATTGCAGAATTGCAGCTTGTACCTGCGGAAAGCAATTCATCTTTGATCAATTGCATCTGATGATCCAGATAAAGTACACGAACAACTTCGTGGTCCAGATATCTGAGATCCTCCATGTAATAATCCGCCACCTGTTTCGAATCCGTAAAACGCATGTGTCTTATACGCTTCTTACGATTCCAGATTCTGCGGGCTATTTCGCCGATAACACTCAGCTGGATAGCCTTCACCTTCCCGATGCCATTGATCTTCATGTACTCTTCGGCACCAAAATGCATCATTCCAACGAGGCCGTCATATAGAGGGTTCATGTCCAGAACTTTCTGGGAAACCTCCAGCACTGAAGATCCCTGTGTTCCGGTACGAAGAAGCACAGCCAGAAGCTCAGCGTCGCTCAAGGCCTCCGGTCCGTTTTTGATGCACTTTTCGTAAGGCATCTCATCCTGTGTAAGCTTTTTTGTTTTTAAATTCATTTTTTCTCCTGTTCCAAAGAGAAGCAGGAGCCCACGGTTGATTATTGTAACATAAAGCGTTTAAAGCGTAAACATTACAATTTCTTCGAAATGATGATAAGTCCTTTCTCGTACATCTTCTGCACTGCCATCATGATGCCGAGCTTTGCATGGTACCAGGTGAGTCCGCCCTGGAAATAAACATTAAACGGCGGCTTAATGGGACCATCTGCAGAAAGCTCGATAGAACTGCCCTGAACGAAAGCACCTGCTGCCATGATGACCTTACTGTCATATCCCGGCATATCATCAGGATACGGTGTTACGAAGCTGTTTACAGGGGCTGCTGCCTGTATTCCCTGACAAAAGGCAACCACCGCCTCCTCGGAGCCAAGTGTAATAGCCTGTATGATGTCATATCTCGTGCTGTCAGCAGTGGGGTGACAGGCAAAGCCAAGCTTCTCAAATACCTTAGCCGCAAAGATCGCTCCCTTTTCAGCTGCTGCCGTTATGGTAGGCGCCAGGAAAAGTCCCTGATAGAAGCTCTTGTTAACGTCAAGAGACGGACCTACTTCCTTTCCAAGTCCCGGAGTTGTGAGACGAACCGCGCATCTTTCGATACACTCCTTTGTTCCGGCTATATAGCCTCCGATAGGAGCGAGTCCGCCGCCCGGATTCTTGATGAGTGAACCCACAACCATATCTGCTCCAAAGGTTGAAGGTTCCTCCTTTGTTACAAACTCACCGTAGCAATTATCCACCATACAGATGACGTCCGGCTTGATTCCCTTTATAAACTTTATAAGTTCACCTATCTTCTCCGGTGAGAATGTATCTCTTGTGGCATATCCTTTTGATCTCTGTATCTCCACAAGCTTTGTCTTTTCATTTATTGCGGCCTTAATGCCTTCATAATCAAATTCCGAACCCGGAAGAAGATCTACCTGGCGGTAGCTTACTCCGTACTCCTGAAGACTTCCCACTGAAGGTCTGATGCCGATAATCTCCTCCAAAGTGTCATAGGGTTTTCCTGCAGGGCAAAGAATTTCATCTCCCGGTCTTGTATTAGCATAAAGCGCTGTGGAAAGTGCATGTGTACCGCAAACGATCTGTGAGCGGACAAGCGCATCCTCCGTATCGAAAAGATTGGCATAAACCTTTTCCAGGGTGTCACGGCCGATGTCATCATAGCCGTAGCCTGTGGTTCCATAGAGGTGAGCCTCAGAAACCTGGGCATCCTGCATTGCCTTGATAACCTTAAGCTGATTGAATTCGGCAATGTCATCTATCTCCTGAAATCTGTCCTTAAGTGTACGGAGCTCTGTCTCGCAAAAATCATAAACCTCCGGTGCTATCCCAAGAGACTCAAACATTTCTCTGTTATCCATTCTGTAATCCTGTCCTTCTTATAATCAAAATCCTTTATATTTATAAAATTCACATTGCGTTCTCTTTTGAACCATGTGATCTGTCTTTTAGCATAATTCCTTGAATCCTGCTTTATCTTCTCGACAGCCTGAACGATTATAGCACTTTTTTCCGATGCCGCAAGATTTCCTTTATCAATGGCCTCAAAGGCAGCAATAAGCTCACGGTAGCCGATACCCTTCATTGATGTCCTTTCCTTAGGAAGATGAAGATCGTAAAGCCACCTGGCTTCTTCTATAAGTCCCTGTTCCACCATCAGGTCCACACGTTTGTTAATGCGTTCATACAGAGCCTCTCTGTCATCCGTAAGTACAAAAAATGCGGGCGAATATACAGCCTGCTTTTCCCTCTCCTCCTCATTGTGGGCTGAAATGGGGGAACCGTGAAGCTCATAAAACTCAAGTGCCCTTATAACGCGGCGAATATTGTGCTCATGGATTTTTTCCAGAGATTTGGGATCCACCTCTGAAAGCTTTTTATACATTGCCTCGGGACCTCCGGGTCCCTTTGCCATAGCCTCCAGTCTGTCTCTTATCTCCTTATGGGTACCTTCGTCCTCTTCCGTGAAATCTATACCATAAAGAAGCCCCTGAATGTAAAATCCGGTGCCTCCCGCAAGAATGGGCACATGTCCCCTCTCATATATCCCTTCGATAGCATCGGAGGCCATCTTCTGGAAGAGGCTTACATCATAATCCTCTGTCACGTCGATAATGTCTATGAGATGATGAGGCACACCTTCCATCTCATCTTTTGTGACCTTTGCACTGCCTATATCAAGTTTTCTGTATACCTGGACAGAATCCGCCGATACTATCTCACCGTCAAGAGCTTTTGCAAGAGCCACTGAAGTGGAGGTTTTTCCGACAGCCGTGGGCCCTGCGATGATGATAAGGGGTTTCTTTTTTAAATCTATTTTGCTCAAACTGAATACCTTTCGTTTTTAAACGATACGTTTAAATTTCTTTTCCAGCTCATATTTTGACATGGAAATGATGGTAGGGCGTCCATGGGGACAGGCATAGGGATTTTCAAGCTCCAGAAGCTCTGAAATAAGTGTATCCGCCTCCATCAGACTAAGCTTATTATTGCCCTTCACCGCCGCCTTGCAGGACATAGAGGCAATCTTATAATATATGGAATCCGGTGTTGTCATGCCGGTTTCGTCACTTAAACCATCAAGCATCTCGAGAAGAAGCTCCTTCTTTCCTATCTCCGGAAGATCCGTCGGAACCGCAGAAATGCTGAAATCCCTGCCTCCGAGGTCACTGATCTCGAATCCCAGATTCCGGAAGTATTCCTCATATTCGTTGAGAAGCACTGCCTCTTCCGAGGTAAGTGTCACGAGAATCGGCGGATTAAGATACTGGCTTGCCGGTTTACGTTCCTTCAGGCGTTTCATCATTCTCTCAAAATTTACCTTTTCGTGAGCTGCGTGCTGATCAATGATATAAAGCTTGTCGCCATACTCTATCAGCCAGTAGGTCTCAAACACCTGTCCTATGATCCTGTGCTGAATCTTTGCTTTTTCGCTCAAAAACTTCTCAGAGAATAATGTTTCCTGCTGAGGCTTCGTGATAAGCATTTTTTCAGATCCTTTACCGGCTTCTGATGCTTCACCTGCTGTTGCTGAGTCATCCGATGTACCGGAAAGAGTTTTTATTTCTGATTTATCAATGTTATAAGCATCAGACTCTGCAGAGCTTCCGCTTAGTCTGTTTATCTGACCATAGTTCTTATCAACCTCGTCCGCTGCCTCTTTGAAGTCAGAAAGTCCGAACCCTGACTTATGCCCGGCCACTCTCGCATCTCCTGATGAACTTCCGATGCCTTCGCTGCTGTGCTTTGTTGCATAGTCCCTGCGATACTGACTGTACCCAACCGCATTACCGGACCAACTGTTTTTTTCACTTACACCTGTGCCGGCAGTATTTTTCCCATTCAGATATATATCCGACTTCGGTACCGCCTCCGGATGAATCTCCGGTCTCAGGGCTTCCTCATACTGCCGGTTTGTTTCTTCCTTACGGTTTTTCTCGAAGGGTTCCACATGAGGCAGGGTCTTTTCCTTTTCTTCTATCTCCACATGAGGGTCAAAATTCGCTTTCTTTGAGGTATTCTCATCTCTTCCGAAGGTTTCCAGATCCGTATTAAGAATCAGTTCGGTTTCCCTGAGTGCATTTTGTACAGAATCCACAATGGAATTATATATGAGCATGCCATCCGAGAATCTCACTTCCAGCTTCTGGGGATGAACATTAACATCCACTATTTCCGGGTTCACATCTACCATGAGAACGGTAAACGGGAACTTATGCTGCATAAGAAAAGCATGATAGCCGTCCTCGATGGCCTTTGTCACCATTGGATTCTTCACGAATCTCGAGTTTACAAAATATATTTCAAAATTGCGGTTTGCTCTTGTGATCACAGGTTTTCCTATGAACCCCCGGACCGTTACCGCCGGAAGTCCCGTAAGCTGGGAACGCTGATACTGGCGATTTACAGTGATAAGCTGATTCGTCACATCTCGGCCGTAAATGGAGTAAATCACATCCAGAAGCGAACCGTTGCCAAGAGTCGCCAGTCTCTGACGGCCATCCTGAATATATCGGAACGCCACTTCGGGGTGTGCCAATGCCTCCTTCTCCAGAATATCCTGAATGCGGGCAGCTTCCGTCTGAGGACTCTTCAGAAACTTTCTTCTGGCAGGAACATTTTTAAAAATGTCTCTGACGATAAAAGTTGTGCCGTTTGGAGCACCGATCTCGGAAAAATCCTTCTCCACTCCGCCTTCTATCTCATAGTGTGAGGCCATAAGTGCCCCGGGAGTCTTACTTATGAGTTCAACTCTCGAAACACTTGCTATGGATGCCAGGGCCTCGCCTCTGAACCCCAGAGTCTGAATATTCTCAAGATCCCTGGCTTCCCTTATCTTGGAGGTTGCATGTCTGAGAAACGCATTCCTTATATCATCCTTGTCGATACCGCCGCCATTATCGGTTATTCGTATCATAGCGATGCCTCCGTCCCGCACTTCCACGGTAACCGAGGTGGAACCCGCATCGATGGCATTTTCCAAAAGCTCCTTAACAACGCTTAAAGGCCGCTCTATAACTTCACCTGCTGCAATCTGGTTGATAGTTTCGTCACTTAAAACCTTAATCTTCATATTGATAGTCCTGCCTGTATCTTCAGTCTAAACGAAATAATATCTCAACTGATATATGAGGAAAACAATTTCTATTCCTCACCTCTGACCAATTAATAATTCAATCATATCCTTTATATCAAATGCAAGTTATATTTTCATGTGTAAAAAAAATGCAGTACCCCTCAAAGGTACTGCATTGCATCAGAATCATACACCAAATTTTGATTTCAATTCATACAGAGTGTTCATGGCATCAAGAGGTGTCATGTGATTCACATCCAGAGCCTTAAGGTACTCAAGAGCTTCTCGGATATCGGCACCGTATCCGGCTTCATTTCCGATGTCCTGAGCCGACTTTTCCTCATTCCGGTCTGCAAGGAAGCCTTCTTCGTCAAATGCTTCCTGCGTGAAACTCTCACTTGTCTCGATACTCTTCGCCTTCGCTGTGATATCCGCATCACTCAGCTCCGCTGCGATAACCTTCGCTCTGTCGATAACAGGCTTCGGAACTCCCGCAAGACTCGCCACATCGATACCATAGGACCTGTCGGCGCCTCCCGGGATTATCTTACGGAGGAACACGATGTCCTGATCGTGGTTTGTAACAGCGATACAGTAATTGTTCACGCTTTCAAGCTTACCCTCAAGCTCTGTGAGCTCATGATAGTGGGTGGCAAAAAGAGTTTTCGCCTTAACAACCTTTGCGATGTATTCAACCACCGCCCAGGCAATGCTGAGACCGTCAAAGGTACTGGTTCCTCTACCTATTTCATCCAGAATAAGAAGTGACCTGGTTGTGGCATTTCTCAGGATATTGGCAACCTCATTCATCTCCACCATAAAGGTAGACTGACCGGAAGCAAGATCGTCACTGGCTCCGACACGGGTAAATATCCTGTCACAGATAGATATCTCCGCGCTCTGCGCCGGTACAAAGGAACCGATGGAGGCCATAAGGACGATAAGGGCCACCTGTCTCATATAGGTGGATTTACCTGCCATATTAGGTCCCGTGATAACAGCGATACGATTGGTGCTGTCGTCCAGGACAGTATCATTGGACACAAACATACCATCCCTTATGAGCTTCTCGATAACCGGATGTCTTCCATCCTTAATGTTGATCACTCCATTTTCATTAATCTCCGGACGGCAGTAATTGTTATCCGTAGCCACCTTGGAAAGAGATATTATACAGTCGATAAGCGCCACATAGTGGGAGGTCTTCTGAATACGCTGAATGTTTCCGGCAATGGTATCTCTCACGTCGCAGAACAGCTCATACTCCAGCTGGTTAAGCTTCTCCTCAGCACCGAGAATTGTGTTCTGAAGCTCCTCAAGCTTATCGGTAGTATAACGTTCACTGCCTGTAAGTGTCTGTTTTCTGATGAAATAATCCGGCACCATATCCCGGAAGGTATTGGTAACCTCAAAGCAGTACCCGAATATACGGTTGTACTTTATCTTCAGAGACTTGATCCCGGTCTTTTCACGTTCCGAGGCCTCAAGATCCGCGAGCCACTGTTTACCGCTGACACGGGAATCCTTGTAACGGTCCACTTCCTCATGGAAGCCTTCCTTTATGACACCGCCGTCTCTTGAGGATAAAGGCGGATTTTCCTCTATAGCCTTGTCTATAAGCTCATAAAGATCTTCCATGGGATCAATGCCGTCATGTATTTCCTTTACAAGCGCGGAGTCAAAGCTTGAAAGCTCCTGAATGATATCCGGAAGCATCTTAAGTGACTGCTTAAATGCTATAAGATCTCTTGGATTTGCAGACTTATAGCATATCCGTCCGAGAAGTCTCTCATAATCATAAATGGTATTCAGATACTCGGAAATCTCCTCACGATCAATGTAGTGAGAGCAGAAATCCTCCACCGCATCCTGACGGGCAAGTATAGCCGCCCTGTCTATAAGCGGCTGCTCCAGGAAACGCCTCAGCATTCTGGCGCCCATGGCAGTTTTTGTCTTATCCAGAACCCAGAGAAGGGAGCCTCTCTTTTTCTTCTCTCTCATGGTCTCGCAAAGCTCCAGATTACGCTGGGTAGCAGTGTCAATGATCATGTACTGGTCGCTGGAGTAATACCTTATATTTGCAATATGCTCAACAGCATTCATCTGTGTGTCATAAACGTATCTGAGAGCCGCTGCGGCACTGAGTCTTGCAAGGTCTCTGTCAGAAAGACCGATTCCGCTGATGCTTGCATGGAAATGCTCCTCCAGAAGCGTCGTTGCCTTTCCATCATCATAAACCTCATCCGGAAGTTCCGTGATGATAAGTCCGAAACGATTCTTGATATCATCGGTATCGATACCGGAGATCATAAATGCCTGGTTGCAGACTATCTCCGCGGGAGAAAATCTGCTGAGCTCATCCATAACATCCTTTTCATTGCCGCAGGTAGTGGTCATAAACTCACCTGTGGTAATGTCTACACTGGAAACGCCAAAGCCTGTGGCGTCATAAAAGATACTCATGAGGAAGTTGTTCTTTGTTTCATCCAGTGCCTGCTCAGAGGTCAGGGTTCCCGGTGTGATAATGCGGATAACCCCCCTTTTCACAAGACCCTTTGAGAGCTTTGGATCCTCAAGCTGCTCGGCAATAGCAACCTTATAGCCGCTTGCGGCAAGACGTGCCACATATCCGTCTGCTGCATGGAAAGGTATACCGCACATAGGTGCACGTTCTTCCATTCCGCAGTCCTTACCGGTGAGTACCAGATCAAGCACTGAGGATGCGGTTTTTGCGTCTTCAAAGAACATCTCATAAAAATCACCTATGCGGTAAAACAGAATACAGTCCGGATACTGCTTTTTCGTTTCCAGATATTCAACCATCATGGGTGACATCTTCTTTTCAGCCATCTATCTCTCCTTAACTAAATGCTGGGCGGCATCCTAATTGCTGACGCAACTAGGATAACTCACCGAAGTAATAGAATCCCTTACTCTCCGTCAGCTTCACCATCTGCATGGTCCCGATGAGGCTCTTATCTCCGGGGAAGTGAACAAGCACACTGTTTGAAAGTCTGCCTGTGACATAACCCTCCTGGTTTTTGTTCTCATCCTCAACCAGAACCTCCATTACCTTGCCCAGGTCTCTTGTCTCATTCTCAGCCGAGCTGTCCTGAACCACCTTGAGAAGTCTGTCGAAGCGGTCCTTAACGATATCCTCCGGAACCTGATCGTCAAACTTTGCAGCCGGTGTGCCGGTACGCTTGCTGTAGATAAATGTATAGGCCGCATCGTACCTGCATTCCTTAACGACATCAATGGTATCCTGGAAATCTTCCTCGGTCTCCCCCGGGAAACCTACAATGATATCTGTTGTGAGAGTTGCCTCGGGAATAGCGGTTCTTATCTTTCTCACAAGCTCAAGATAGCTCTCCTTGGTGTAATGTCTGTTCATTTTCTTAAGAATAGCGCTTGAACCTGACTGAAGAGGCAGGTGGATATGTCTCTCTATGATAGGATGAGATCTCATCACCTCGATAAGCTCATCTGAAAAATCCTTGGGATTTGAAGTCATGTAACGAAGTCTCTTCAGCCCGGGAAGCTCTGCAACAGCCTTTAAAAGTTCCGGGAAGGTTGTTGAACCCGGAATGTCATTTCCATAGGAATTAACATTCTGACCGAGAAGCATGATCTCGAGACAGCCGTCTTCTATAAGCTTCTCGCATTCCCTGAGAATATCAGTTGCATTACGTGATTTCTCACGGCCTCTTACATAAGGCACGATGCAATAGGTGCAGAAATTGTTACATCCGTAGCTGATGTTTACAGAGCCCTTGAACCTGAACTTTCTGTCAGAAGGAAGATCCTCAACGATCATCTTTGTATCGTCGATAACCTCGACTGTACGCTTTCCGGTAACCAGTGACTTGTATAAAAGCTCTGCCAGCTTGTAGACATTATGTGTACCGAACACAAGCTTTACATAAGGATAATGCTTACATATGCCTTCAACCTCATCCTTCTCCTGCATCATACAGCCGGTGATACCGATGATCATTCCGTCACGCTTCTCATACTGATGCTTAAGTCTTCCCACACGGCCGTAGAGCTTCTGGTTTGCATTCTCTCTTACAGTACAGGTCGTGAAAAGCACGATGTCCGCATCCCAGTCATCTTCAGTGGTTGTGTATCCGCACTTCTCAAGGATCCCCAGAAGCTTCTCGCCGTCCTTGGCAGACATCTGGCATCCCATGACTTCAACCATACAGTGAGCCTTGTATCCTTCCTGCTTCTTAATCTCAACAAGCTCACGTACCCTGTCCATAAAGTAATACTGTCTTGCGGGCTCCTCTGTTGGTGCCTGTTCAATTATTTCCTTGTAATCGATAATGTATTCCATAAAACCTCATTGTTAATCCCAGGGGACGAAAATCCCCTGGGATTCTGTAAAATAATTAATTTATTAAAGCACTGAACCTCAATATGTTCGTGCAATATTTCCGGCAATAAATAATGGGAAGCCAACTAGATCTGTATCTGTATGCCAGATATTAAGGCTCCCAAAAGCAGCGTTAATAGAGGAGGCGTATCCGGATCCGCTTATCTCGTCTGTCCGTTTCCGTATACCTTATATTTATAGGTTGTAAGCTCCCTGAGCCCCATGGGGCCTCTTGCATGAAGCTTTGCCGTGGAGATACCTATCTCCGCTCCGAAGCCGAAGCAGCCTCCGTCTGTAAAACGGGTAGAAGCATTCCAGTAAACACAGGCACTGTCGATGCCGTTCAGGAACTTCTCAGCCTTTTCCGCATCCTCTGTAAGGATGGCCTCACTGTGATGTGTACTGTTCAGATTAATATGCTCTATAGCTTCCTCTGCACTGTCAACTGTCCTGACGGAAATCTTGTAATCAAGATACTCTGTGGCAAAGTCCTCGGGAGAAGCCTCCTTTACAAGCTCCATACGTATTCCGGAGCCATCTTCTGAAGCCTTCTTCAAAACCTCAAAGGACGCTTCATCCGCATAGGTAATAACATCCTTTTCCTGAAGCTTCTTAATCACAGGAACAAGCTTTTCCAGGGCTTCTCTGTCAACCACCAGGGACTCACAGGCATTGCAGACGCCTATCCTCTGGGTTTTAGCATTATAAACGATAGGAACCGCCTTGTCGATATCTGCGGTCTTTTCAATATAAATATGGCAATTGCCTGCGCCGGTTTCTATAACGGGAACCGAAGCATTCTTTACCACTGCCTGAATGAGGCGCTTTGATCCACGGGGGATCAGCACATCAACGTAATCATTCATCTGCATGAAGCGGTTTGTGGTCTCATGATCCGTAGCTTCGATAAGCATAAGTCCGTCGGGATCTGCTCCTCTTTCCTCCATGGCTTTCCGTATAACCTCTGTTATGGCAATGTTTGAGTTGATGGCATCGGAACCACCCTTCAGAATAACGGCATTTGATGACTTAAAGCAAAGTGACCAGGCATCGCTGGTTACATTCGGACGTGCCTCATAGATGATGCCGATAACCCCGATCGGAGCCGAGGTCTTTAAGAGCTTAAGTCCGTTGGGACGTTCTATGGTCTCCAGCACCACTCCCACAGGATCCGGAAGCTTTGTAATGTCTCTCAATGCATCAGCCATGTCCCGGAGACGCTCTTCTGTAAGACGGAGACGATCCTTAAGTCCGTCACTCATGCCGGATTTTTCGGCATTATCAAGGTCCTTTGCATTGGCTTCCAGAATCTTCTGTATATTCCCGTCTGTCACCAGTGCATCCGCCGCCTTTAAAAGCACCTCATTTTTCTCATCCGAAGAAAGCCCGGCAAGCTTGCGGGATGCCGCTTTTGCCCTTTGTCCGATCAACAAAAGATCCGTCATAGCAACCTCTCTTTCAAACTGTACTCCCGGAAATGAACCGGGACGTGTGCCAATGAATCATATGAACTATACCTCTGACGCAGGATAACCTACATGCATATACTTCACTCTGTCAAATATGCAGATGGCTGGAAATCTCAGGATTTCCGGATTTAACAGCGCTTTTCTCTTCACTTGCAAGCTCTGCATCGGTCTTTTCCATAGCCTTCTGAACCTTTTCCTTTACATCTCCCGGTGTCGAGGTATCCTCGCTTGCATTCTTTATATCCTTAAGGTATACACCAAGGTTTGCCTTAACGGAATCTATATAGGCTCTTCTGAGCTTTGCCTGTTCTTCCTTTTCCTCGGCAGTAAGTCCGCCGCCTTCCCTTGATTTATGATAAAGCTCGTTAATCCTTGCTATTTCTTTCTCTGTAATCATTTATTTCCTCATTCTGCTTTTATATTTTTATGATAAGCGGGCGAAAGGCTGCTGTCTGAATGTTGACACCACAGCACTTTCCCTTGCCTCGTTTTATTCGTTCTGTCCCACATATTCCATCAGGTCAAAATCCTTATTCTTGTGGGCAGCAAAAAGTGTGCCGATGTTTTTGCCCTCCAGAATATCGCTTATAACCTCAGCTCCCGTAAACCTGGCAATGACCATATCGGCACCTGAATCCGTTGCGATGCGGGCTGCCGCAAGCTTTGCGGACATGCCGCCGGTACCGACATTGGAACCGCTCTTGGACTTACCCATATCCAGGATCCTTTCATTTATCTCAGGAATAAACGGTATGAACTCTGCCTCCGGGTTCTCGTGAGGGTCGTCGGTGAAAAGTCCGTCTATATCCGACAGAAGAATCACGAGGTCAGCATTAACAACGGATCCCACTATGGCTGCAAGCTGGTCGTTGTCACCGAAGGTCTCCACCTGATTGATCTCAGAGGTCGAGATGGTGTCATTTTCATTGACAACAGGAACCGTTCCCAGATTAAGGAGTTCCTCAAAGGTATTCCTTGTGTTACTGCAGGATTCCGGAATCAACATGACATTTCTGGTGAGCAGTACCTGGGCTGCAATGACACCGTACTCCGCAAAAAGCTTCTGGTAGGTCATCATAAGTCTGGCCTGTCCGACTGCCGCAAATGCCTGCTTTTCCTCCATAGTCCTGGGGCGTCTGTGTATGCCGAGGGTCTGTCTGCCGGTTGCGATGGCACCGGAAGAAACCAGGATGACATCTTTACCTTCACCATTCAGATCGGAAATAACTCTTACAAGCTTTTCGATCTTTGAAAGGTAAAGCCCGCCGGTTTTTGCGTGGGTAATGCTTGCAGAACCCACTTTGATAACGATACGTTTTTTATCTTTAAGTAAAGTGCGCATTTCTTCGTTTGTCATATAGACCTCCATCTGATTTGCACGACACAGGCACATAAGTCACACAATGCTCTGCTGCGAATAGCTGCCTGACACGGACTTATGCAGAAGTTTACAATGAATTATAATGTTTTACAAGCGCCTCCGCGGTTTTCATTCCGTCCATAGCGGCGCTCATGAT
>JAILDF010000034.1 GCA_024689585.1 Oribacterium sp. | reverse complement strand
ATAAATGGATGGTGTATAACCTCTTGCTATGGGCGGTTCCCCTGTGGCGAGACCAATCTCTCGCTGTGCCATAGCGTATCTGGTTAATGAATCCATCATGAGAAGTACATCCATCCCTCTGTCCCGGAAGTACTCTGCAATGGTTGTGGCAACCAGCGGACACTTAAGTCTCAGCATCGCCGGCTGGTCTGATGTAGCCACCACCAGCACCGAACGCTTCATACCTTCCTCCCCTAGGTCTCTCTGTGCGAATTCCAAAACCTCTCGTCCTCTCTCGCCTACAAGGGCTATGACGTTGATGTCTGTCTTGACATTCTTGGCTATCATGCCCATGAGAGTCGACTTACCTACTCCGGATCCCGCGAAGATTCCGATACGTTGGCCTTTTCCGATGGTATTGAGACCATCGATGGCCTTTATGCCGAAATCCAGCCTTGATCGTATAGGTGGTCTGTCAAGAGGATTTGTATATCCGCTGTTAACCGTATAGGTAGAAGCATTTCCGGGAAATGCAGGGCCTCCGTCCATTGGCTGTCCGAGAGCGTTAATGATACGGCCCTTCAGGAAATTCCCAACCGGAACTCTGAGTCGGTGCTTTGTGTTTCTTACAAAGCTTCCGGAAGTGATACCCGATGTAGCCTCATAAGTCATAAGCTGGATCCTGTCCCCCTTAAAACCAACCACCTCGGCAGGGATACTTTTATTCAATTCTTCATTATGGATCATGCAGATATCACCGACACTGGCTCTGTCACCGGAGGCTTCGATTGCCATACCGACGATATTCTCGATCTTCCCCACATGTCCCACTGTATCCGACTTCCGGATCAGCTCCGGGAGCTTTTCAAACATTACTCACTGCCCTCTTCGTTTTGTTCCATGATATCGATACTGTTGAGATTCTCTCTGATATTTTCAATCTGTGAGGAAACTCCGATATCGATCATCTCACTTGGTGTTTCTATAACTGCATATCCCAGGCTTTCCTTGTCCTGGACAACAAACTTAACATTGTCTGAAATTCTGGCAAGGTCTGCAGCAACATCCTCGTCCACCGAAAGAAGCTTTTCATAATCAAACTTGTCTATGTAAATCTTGATCCACTCGGTTTTCTTCATCTTCTCAACCTCAGCTATGATCATACGCTTGATGATCTCGCCGGAGGTCTCGAGACTTATATGAATGACTTTTTCGGCAACGGCTATGGCCACATCCTTCAACTCATCCAGGTATCTGTGAAAGCTTTCTTCTCTTTCCTCTCCTATCTGTATGATGGAATGGGCTACAGCTGACTGATACTTTTCTATAGTCATCTTGAAATCAGCTTCTGCCTGCTGCTGTGCCGCCCTGTGACCGTCCGCCATGCCTTCCTGATGTCCGGCATTGTAACCTTCGTCATAGGCTTCCTTTTTTATCTGTTCCGCCTCCAGATTGGCCCTGTTAATGATCTTTTCCGCCCTTTCAGCCGCGTCCCTCAGCATCTTTCGCTGCATGATGGCTATTTCTTCGTTGGATTTTATTTCCTCGCTCTGTTTTTCAGGCTCGGGATTTGTTACGGGCACATCCTTGTAGGTTTGGTAAGCCTCATCAGTTTTTTGTTCGGGCTCCGGTTCTGCCTGACTGACGATAACCTCAGGCTCCTCCTCCGCTTCATCTTTATTGAAGCTTTCCAGGGGAGGTATAAATGTCTGGACACTTACATTGCGTCCGCCTTTTATTATGGATCGAGACGATTTCACCTTATACAATGATTTCATCATCTCCTCCTCCCTTATTGATTACAAGCTCGCCCTGCTCCTCAAGCTTGCGGATAAGGTTAACGATACGCTGCTGAGCTTCCTCAACATCCTTGAGTCTGACATTACTTGTAGTCTCGATATCGCTTCTAACCGTCTCAGCCTGACGCTTGGACATATTGTTGAAGAATATGGTCTTCATATCTTCGCTTGCGGTCTTCATGGCAAATACGATATCCTTTGTATCGCAATCGCGGATAAATCTCTGAACAGAACGAACATCCATAAAGAGGATATCCTCGAATACGAACATCTTGTCTCTGATGTCCTTTGAAAGGTCGGGATCCGATACATCCAACTCATCAAAGATCTTCTTCTCGGAGCTTCTGTCGATATGGTTCATGACATCAGCTACATAATCGATACCACCGAGGTTCATGTTCTCATCACTGGTGATGATAGAACTAAACTTACGCTTCATTTCGCTTTCAACGATGGCGATGGCATCCGGTGAAACACGGTCCATGTTTGCCATGGCTGTAACTGTAGGGATACGCTTTTCCTCGGGAAGGTTCTCGAGAACCTTGGCAGACTGCTCCGCCTCCATATAGGACATGATAAGTGCGATAACCTGAGGTCGTTCGTTTCCAAGGAGTGACAGAAGCGCCTTCGGATCTCCCTTTGCAAAGAAATTGAAGGGCTTTGAAGCCAGGGTCTTGGAAACCTTTTCGAGAAGGTTCTTGGCGGTGGATTCGCCAAAGGCCTTTTCAAGGACTACCTTTGCGTAGTCGATTCCACCGTCAGTCATCATCTTATGAGTGAGACAAAGCTTATAAAACTCGTCCAGGGTATCCTCTACCTCTTTGTTCGTAGTCTTTCCAAGTCTTGCCACCTCATAGGTCAGCTCCTCTATATCTGCCTCACTGAGATACTTATATAATTGTGATGCACGGTCTGCTCCCAGAGATACTATGACGAGAGCTGCCTTCTGTTTACGGGTCAGCTTCCTGTTTTCAATGTATTTCACGGGATCGATCGAAATGGTTTCGTCCGATTTACTTTCTTGAACGGTCTTTTCGTCTGCCACTGTTGTTCGTCTCCTCTACATCATCATCTTCAAGCATCCAGCTCTGGATAAGCTTAGCTACTACCTGAGGATTGTTGTCTACGAATTCTCCGATATTCTGCTTCAGGCGCATGCCATGCTGCATTGCCGCACTGGTTTCTTCTTCTGCTCCGATTTCTCTCTCCTCCTGCTTCTCGCGGCTGTTTTCTTCCGCTTCTGCCGCTGCTGCCGCCACTGCAGCTGCCTCTTCCGCTGCTGCTGCCTCTGCAGCTGCCTGTGCCTCTGCTTCTGCCTGAGCTTTAGCTTCTGCCTCACGCTTAAGTCTCTTCTTTTTCTTCTTGCGAAGAACGAGGAGGATAATGATAAGAAGTAAAAGTATGATTCCTGCAATAGCTGCAATAAATGCAACCAGCGGAACTTTCGCTTCTTCTGTTTCTTCTGTTCCTTCTCCTGTTTCTTCAGTAGGTTCAGGTGCAGGAGTTGAACGGATAACGGTTATCTTGTCTGCAGCCTCAAGTCTCGGTATGCCTCCCGCATCAGCAACCAGGTTGATGAGATCCTTCTGCTGAACTGCGGTGTCACTTGTCATGATAACAACCGCCACCGAGGCATCCTTAAGAGCTCCCGGCGGGATTTCCCTCTGCTCTTTAAGAACATTGAACAGCCATTCTCTTTCGTAAGCATTGTACGAATAACCGTTTACGGTTGTGTTTTCTCCATTCTGGTTAACATATCTCGGAGTGTCAGCATTGGCATCAGTACCTACAACACCGGCGGCTCCGTCTGCGGCTGTACCGGAATCTTCCCGGTTGTACTTCTCAGTGTTGAGAAGACCCTCTCTGTTCTCGGCTGTTTCCGGCTGATCCGGAACAGTATATTCTGTATTTTCCGATATAAGCTTTGTCATATCGAGAGTACCCTTTACGGATACAGCTACATTGTCATCTCCGTAAAGCTTTCCGAGAACGTGTTTAATGTTGTTTGCTATTTCCTTCTCAACCTTACGGGTCAGATCCTGAACCAGCTTACTGGTATCTTCATTCTCATTATCTATGCCGACTTCTTCCATGGTTTCGGCATCAAAGACTGAAACATTTGTGAAGTTCATGCCCTTAACGGATCTTGAAATAAGATTCCTTATGGCATTGGCGTTGGCCTTCGATAAGGTTTTCCCCTCCCTCATGGTAACAACTACCGATGCGGAGGCATCTATCGTCTCGGTGGTACTCAGTGCAAACTTGTCATCCGACCCCTGGGCTATGGTTACCTTGGCATCCTGCACTCCATCAAAGAGACGGATGGTTGCTCCCAGACGATCCTGGAGGTCATACAGGGTGTAAAGCTCTTTATCCGATTCCGTTGTCATGAGACCGGCATTACTTATGTACATGTCATAAGCAAAACCGCTCTTCGGGTAACCCTTACTTAAAAGGGAAACTCTCGTTGCTTCTACTTTATCCGAAAGAACCCGGATGGATCCGTCGGAAGCATTGTAGGTATACTGGATCTGCTCGTCCTGCAGAAGGCCTGCCACCTGTGATGCTTCTTCAGTGCTCAGCCCCGTAAACAAAACACTGTATTTCGGTTTGTTATTTAAACTTAAATAAATAATTGCCACAGCAGCGATGATCACCGTTGCTGCGATGATGCCTATAACGGCTATCTTGCTCCGTTTAGACAACTTCCCCCATTGTTCTTTAAAGTTTTCCAAATTTCACTCCACTCTGAACCCCATCCCCATCAAGAGTTCATCCTCAAAAGTTCGTTATATGAGGTTAATGCCTTATTTCGTAATGTCACCAAAAGGCTTAGACTTATGGCAGCCTTAGATTCAGCTATAGGAAGTGAATGTGCATCCTCAAGCTGTCCTGTTGCAAGGAGATACTGCTTGTTCTCAACGTCTGCCTGAGTAGTCTTAACATTGTTCACGGTATGATCCAAAACATCCTTGAACAGCTTTGCGCTCTCAGTCTCCTGCGGTCTTTGGTTACGAATGGTTCCCTTTTCAGTGAGATCCCACGGCTTCATTGGTGTGATAAATTGATCATTAATTTCCATACTCAAGGCCCTCTTAAATCTTAAAAATTGTAAATTTTACCTAATTTTTAACTAAGCAAATAGTACGCTAAATTTTATAAATAGCGTTTAGTGTGTTTCGCCCGTCCTTGGAAACTAACTTTTCATGGAGTCAATACACGGTTCCTGAGGCTGAATGCCCAAGACTTGGATCCGTCCCTCTCTAAAAGATGATCTCTGCTGCTTCCCTGCAGCAGACTATTAAATTACTCACGTAAAAAATAACTTATAATTTCTATTAAAAATTATGAGTTTTTTATTAATATCACTATAACATGATTCAAAAAACCATGCAATAAGGAAATTATGAAAGTAGTTAAATTTCGGTGAATTAACGCTGAATTTTAAGATAATTTGCACAAAGTTTTTGTGTTGTTTTAAATTGTGCCATTAAAACAAGCAATATACGCCGGATGAGAAAACCACCGGTAAATGCTTAAAACAGGAAAGAGCTGCCGGGTGGCAGCTCTTGTGTTTTTACTTATTATATATAAGTTCTCTATGATATTTTTTAGTAAGTGATCTTTGCAACCATATCCTTGAGAAGTGTTGCGTGATCGTTAAGCTCGTTGCTGGAAGCAGAGCTCTCTTCTGCTGTGGCACTGTTCTGCTGTACCACCTGAGAGATCTGCTCGAGACCTGTGGTGATCTCGGAGATGGACTCGGCTTCCTTCTGCATTTCATTTGCAATGGAAGCAACCAGCTCCTTGGACTTGATAGCATTATCCTTAACCGTATCCAGCTCCTGGGCAGCGGATCCAACCATCTTGGAACCCTTATGAATAGCCTCAATTGCAGACTGGATAAGAGTTGAAGTTTCTGTTGCGGCATCTGCAGACTTACCTGCAAGATTTCTTACTTCGTCAGCTACAACTGCGAAGCCCTTGCCGGCTGCTCCCGCACGTGCTGCCTCAACGGCTGCATTAAGTGCCAGGATGTTGGTCTGGAAGGCGATATCATCGATAGCCTTGATGATATTCTCGATCTGATTGGACTTGTCTTCGATCTCCTTCATTGCATCCTGAACTCTTGCCATCTGTTCATTCTGCTCGGTGAGCTTATCGGCAACGCCTGCGGAGAAATCTTCAACATCATGTGCGGACTTGGCGCTGTCCTTAACCTTTGCATTAAGTGATCCTACAGTTGCGGAAAGCTCCTGAAGGGTAGCTGCCTGCTCTGTGGCACCCTGGCTGAGGGCCATGGATCCTGCTGCGATCTGCTCAGATCCGTTCTGAACTCTTGCGGCAACTTCATTCATATTGGCGAAGATGTCTGAAAGGTTTTCGGAAATCTTTTCGAAGCCTGTTCTGATAGGTGCTGTATCATTAACATAAATCTGAGGATTCTTAAGCTTTGCGGAGAAATCTCCGGTACTCATGGCTGTAAGCATGGTGCTGAGGTCAGCGATGAGCAACTGGAGCTTCATATTGAGGTCAGCCATGTTGCCTACCATCACACCAAGCTCATCCTTTGAAAGCTTGTCTCTGTCGATTTCGGTATCGAACTTTGCCTGTGCGATATTTTCCATAGTGGCATTGGCAAGCTTGACATTCTGGATGATCATGTTTGCAAGGCTCATGAATACCACAATCACCAAAACGATTACCACAATTCCGAGGATTGCAAGCAGTACTGTTACAAATTTTTCAAATGTTTCAGACTTCTCGATGAGGTCAGCCGCCTGTTTATCTGAAAGGCTTCCTACATCTCCAAGGGCTCCTGAGAAGTTCTCGGAGGTGATGACATTAAATCCATCCTTATAGTAGGCTGCCGCACCTTCCATATCTCCCGCATCCATCATATCCAGGATCTTGTAGGAGTCGGTCTTAAGTTCATTAAATCTCGTCTGCAGAGTTGAGGTCAGCTGAGCGTCTCCCAGGGTCTTTGAGATGGAATCGATGCTGTCCTGCATGTCTGCAAATCGCTCATCAAAATCCGCTCTCTGGTCGGCCACAGAATTGTTTTCGGGATCAAGCATGGTAAGGAGCAGACGTTTGTTGATTGTCTGTATATCCTTACGCATTCCCATCTGTGCTTTGGTGTTTTTGTACTGTACACCTGAAAATTGCTTCATCATTCTACTCATCTTTGAGAAAGAGCCAAATGAAATTCCAACCAGTACGATGATGGCAACCGCTATGATCACTATGGTTGTGATGAATTTGTCTTTGACCTTCATGTTCCTGAACTTTTGCATCTTGTTTCCTCCTGCGCTGTCCTAAGCTATGTTGTACCCGAATATATGGAGCGTACTTGCTTTTTGGCCTTGTAACGTTCCGTACTGTTCTTACTTCCGGCAATCCTTGCCTGAGATTCAACAGTTTTTTAGTTTCTACAATTTCCTTATCGGCAAGAATATTTTTCTGATAAGTATTTGTGAGATATATTATTTATTTAATAAAATGAAGGGCCGGAGCAGGAGGGCATCTATCCGGCCCAATTTACTTCACTAATGAACCGTGAATTTTATTGTCTCTTTTTGGCTATCATTACGACGTTCATGCGACAGCCGAGGGTCCATTCGGAGGGGAGGCCCATGTCTTTTTCTTTGCCGGCGGGGTAGGAGCGTCCGGCGCTTTCGGTCACGAGGTGCCAGGTGAAGCCCTCGGGGATTATGGGCAGGGTGAAGGTGTGTGGTTCCCAATGGGCGTTTACCATGACGTAGATGTAGCTGTCTTCTTTGACCCGGAATTTCTTATGGTCTTCTGCGTACATGAAGGCGAAGGTGTGGGTCGGGGCATTCATGTCAAGCTGCCAGGGAGTTTCCGAATGGAAGGAAAGCTCCGGGTAGCCGGTGCCGTTGTGACCTCTGAAAAAGTCTTCGCTTCTTAATACCGGGTGGGCTTTTCTGAAGGAGATAATGTTTTTCACAAAGCTGTGGAAGTCACCGTTCTTTTTAAGTCCCGTCCAGTCGATCCAAGAGATTTCATTGTCCTGGCAATATACATTGTTGTTGCCTTTCTGGGTGTTGCCCATCTCATCTCCGGAAAGAAGCATGGGCACGCCTCTGCTCAGGAACAAAAGGGTCAGCAGGTTTTCCATCTGCCTTCTTCGAAGGCTAAGGATGTCTTCGTCGTCGGTTTCTCCCTCTGCTCCGCAGTTCCAGCTGTTGTTGTCATTGGCGCCGTCCAGGTT
>JAILDF010000009.1 GCA_024689585.1 Oribacterium sp. | reverse complement strand
GAAATGCTTGATGACATGCATAAAAGGAAGATAGATCTATCTGACTCCATATATGTCATCAATGTCGGAGGTTATATCGGAGACAGCACAAGATCTGAGATTGAATATGCAAAGAGACAAGGGAAAGAGGTTATGTATCTGGAGCCTATAGAGTAAGGAGGATCAGATTATGGCAACAATGAAACTAGGGAAGTTGCAAGAAGTTGATATCAGAAAACTGTGGAGTCATGAACAATATGATTTCTCTGAGTGGCTGTCTAAGTCTGAAAATCTGGAACTTCTTAATGAGGCTATTGGGCTTACTTTAAGCGAAGTAGAGAAAGAGGTTTATGTCGGGGCTTATCGCTGTGATCTCGTAGGAACAGATGAAACAACAGGAGATAAAGTCATTATAGAAAACCAACTTGAAATGTCTAATCATGACCATCTGGGGAAAATCATCACGTATGCGTCAGGATTAGATGCTAAAGTTGTAGTCTGGATTGTTAAAGAAGCACGTGAGGAACATCGAAGTGCTATTGAATGGTTAAATAATAATACACCTGAAAAGCTTAGTTTTTTCTTGATAGAGATACACGCATATCAAATCGGAGATTCTTTATGTGCACCAAAATTTGAGGTGGTTGAAAAACCGAATGGCTTTATTAAAAATGCTAAAACACAATCATCCGGTTCCGGCGATTATAACAAGTCGCAAGGCGAGCGTATAGAGTTTTGGACAAGATTTAATGAAATTCTCGTAGAGAGAGGCAAGCCTTTTAACGTGCGTAAGGCTACCACAGATCACTGGTATGATATTGCGATTGGAACCAGTGATGCTCATGTATCTCTCACTTTGGTAAACAAAGAGGGCTATGTTGGAATAGAACTCTATATCAGTGATAACAAAGATCTTTTTAATAAATTGTATGCTCAGAAAGAAGAAATAGAAAATAAGCTTGGATTGGAGCCTGACTGGCAGAGACTAGATGGAAAGAAGGCCTCAAGGGTACTTTATCGTTTATCAGGTCTGAATTTCGATGATCACTCAAACTATGACAGTCTGATGAATGAGATGATAGACAAAGCAGTTCTTTTTTCCAATGTATTCAAGAAATATGTTTAGCGTTTATGTAGCTTGTACGATAAAAATTACTGAAGCTGCAAATCAGGCTATTTATAAAAATCAGATTGACCTTTACGTATGTCTTCGAAGAGATGATCCTCTACTCCATGTGTGATATCGAAGCTGCCAGAGCCAGAACTGCGGCAGGCAGAAAGAAAAGAGAACTTTTTAAAGATAAGGTCGAGGCTGCCAGAGCAGAGCTCAGAGAAAAGTTTAAGCTTAATGCCAGGGATGCCAATGACTTCTCCAGAAAGATGTACTATGCCTCTGCAATGCTTCTTAAAAACAGTGAGGATGATAATCTGATCTTCTGGGATGATGATTACGATTTTTTCTGGAAAGATGGATTTATTAAAGGGATTGGCTATCTGAAATCTATGGTAGGGCAAAATGCCGGGTATGGATACAAGTATACCTGTGATATTTTCTCCGATATAGGCATTAAACCACCGCTCATGCTACTCGGTACAGAAGAAGCAAATCGGATTGCAAATGAAGAAGAGGGTAAAAGGATCAGGGAGTACATGGATGGGTTCTATGGAAAGATTACAGGTGAGAAAGAAAGGGATGGTTTATGAAAAGAATTATCACGCAGGTATTATGCCTGACCTTAATAGCATTACTCACATCCTGTGGGAAATCAAATACGAAACCAGCTGAAACGAATACTACTGAAAACCACTCAGAGAGTTCTTCTGAAGAAGTTATAGATATTTCCAAAACCGTACTGCTAAAGATTGAGACAGATCGAAGGTGAGTATGATGATTTATATGAAATGGTAGACAGCATCTATCGGATGACAGGACTCTATTTAATTCTTAATCAAGCTTCCTATATTTGTTGAAACTTGAAACCATCACAAGATGAAATCTTTACTTTTATGTTTCACAAGGCTATATATCTTTACTTTATTAGCGCAACACGATAAAATAAGTAAAGAATATATGGAGGTGAGCTCGCTATGATCTCGTATGAGGGTCTTGAAAAAGCATTAAAGGAAAAGGGCATAGGAAAGACAGTACTATCCACGGAACTTGGACTGTCCACTCGAACGATTGCAAAGATAAAAAAAGGAGTGAAGCTTTCCAAACGGAGCATACAGAAGATTGCCGATTATCTAGGTGAATCACCCGATGTGATCATGAGGGAGATTTCCGATAACAGGATTCTTCAGGTACTACGTGATGAGAAGGCTATTAGGATGCCGGGAGGTCTTTATCATGAGCTTCAGGTAAGAATGACTTATAACTCCAATCATATCGAAGGAAGTAAACTTTCAGAAGATCAGACAAGATTGATCTTTGAAACAAATACAATTGATGTAGGCGACGGGATTCCGGTAGATGATATTCTGGAAACAGTTCATCATTTCAGAGCGATTGATTATGTAATAGACGTTGCTGAGGATCAGCTTACAGAAGATATGATCAAGCATCTTCATTATATTCTCAAGCATGATACCAAGGATTCGACTCTTGGGTGGTTTGCAGTAGGAGATTATAAAAAGCGTGCTAATATTGTTGGAGGAAGAGAAACTTCAAAACCGTCTGAGGTGCATAAGCATATGAAAGCCCTGATAGATGGATATAACGCCAAGGATAATGTTGCCATTGAAGATATCATAGCATTCCATGCTGAATTCGAGTATATCCATCCATTTCAGGACGGAAATGGCCGTGTCGGAAGGCTCGTCGCATTAAAAGAGTGTCTTCGTTACAATGTCATTCCTTTCATTATTGAGGATGCAAAGAAGAGCTATTATTACAGAGGTCTTTCTGAATGGCGTAATGAGAAAGGCTGGCTTATGGATACTTGTCTTGATGGTCAGGATACATTTAAAAGCCTGCTTGATATGCTTGAAATACTGCAAGAATAATATTGTTAAATGAGGAAAGGTATGGATGAAAACGCATTTATTTCTTTGAGTTTAAGATTACATAAGTTGTTATAGAATACAAACAAAAAAACGGGGCTTTCGCCTGGGTGATTCATCCAAAGCGAAAGTCCCGTTTGTGATAAATTTTTGATTACTGTGCAGCATATTTAGCAGCATTTTCACCTGAAATAAAGCCCATGTAAGCACCTACTCCAAGAGCCTCGCGACCTGGGTAGTAATCACCGAAGAAACCTGCTGAACTGATGATACCTGCAGCATAAAGACCGGGGATAGCATTACCATCCTTATCAGTTACCTCACCTGCGAGGTTTGTTTCGATTCCGCCGTAGTTTCCTCTTGTAAGGTCATACTCCTTTACAGCGTAGAAAGGACCTGCATCTATAGCTGAAAGGTACTCAGCATCCTTACCGTGATCTGTGTCTTCACCGGCCTCACAAAGCTTGTTGTACTGGTCAACTGTTGCCTGAACTGTTGCAGGATCAAGGTTCATATCCTTGGCAAGAGCCTCGATGGAATCCTCCTTGTATGCCTGGATAACAGAACCCTCTGAGGTTCTCTCAAGATACTCCGAAAGCTTCAGGAACTTATCAGCAATCTCCTGATCCATAACAACCCAACCGTAATCAGCTTCACCTTCATTAATGAAGTAGATCATCTGATCGTGAACTCCGAGAGCCTCCGATACAGGACGGTTGCCCTTGTTATCAAGAAGGAGACATTCGAATGGATAGCTGTTATGTGGCTGTCCTACTACAGGCATATCGTAAGGATCCGGTGCAAAGCAACCGCTCATTGACTCGCCAAATGCTGACTTAACCGCACCAACCTCAACAGCCATATTGATACCGTCACCTGTGTTGGAAACAGCAGTTGAAGTGAAGTTATGGAGTGCATCCGGAGCGAGCTCCGCTGTGAGATCGTCATTCCATGCATAATCACCACAGGCAAGAACTACAGCCTTGGCATTGATGGTCTTTGTGCCTGTCTTTGATTCACAAACAACACCGGTTACATGATTCTCGGCGTCAGTAATAAGCTTTGTTGCCTTTGTGTTGAAGTAAATAGGAACACCATTTTCAACAAGGTCATCCTCAAGCTGATTTACAAGAGCCTGACCGCCCTTTACTTTAACTTGAGCTGTTGCAAGGTGAATGTTCTCGGCGTTCTTCTTTGCCTGCTCTGAAGCTGCGGGAACCATAGTTCCTTCATCGTTAAGCTTGTAGTCAACATTAGCTGCAGTAAGAAGTTCAAGAACATCAGGAGATACTGCGCAGGCTGTGTTGATCTTATCCATATCAAGAGGATTTCTTTCTGTAATCTTGTTACGCTTTACCCATTTCTCAACAAGCTCAGGAACACCTTCAGCTGTATCAGCTGCGATAAATGATCCTGATGAGAAGATAGATGTTCCACCGCCGAAGGCAAGCTTCTCAACCACGATAACATCAGCACCTTCACGGCTTGCTTTCTGAGCAGCTGCAAGTCCGGCAATTCCGGCACCTACAACAACAACGTCACAGTCAAGAGTCTCATCCTTAACCTCTACACTGACTTCACGGTTCTTCCATTCAGAAACATCTCCGTCTGCCTGCTCTATAGCATCGCTTACAAGCATACGAACAGCAGAACTTGAAATAGTTGCTCCGGAAATAGCATCAACAGCCAGTGACTGATGCTCAATGATGGAATCGGCCATAAGCTTTATACCCTTATCACCTACACCTGCAGTCTCATTCTGCTCTGTGTAATTGATCTCTGCGATCTTTCCATCCTTTACTACAACTTCAGCGGTAATGTCTCCATCCATTCCCTTTGCTTTAGCGGTATATGTACCGTCAGTAAGAGAAGAAGATGATTCAGCTGCCTCTGTTGCTGCAGCTGAAGTTGCTGCCTCTGCAGAAGCCTCTGAAGCCGCAGTAGTAGCAACCGGCACAGAAGTAGATGCACAACCTGTAATGGACAGTGCTGAAACAACAGCTACTGTTCGAAGCATTGACTTGTTCATTTTTGATTTCCCCCTCAAAAATAATGATACGAAAAGTCGGTTTCCCGATATGATTGTTAAATTTTTACCATGGCATGAAGGGATTATATTACATATAACTTTGGCTCATTGTACTTATACCCATACAATCAGCCTATAGCATCGCCGTTTTGCATACAAAAAATCAATGGAGATAATAATATTTGCCTATAATGTACATAAAACGTCACTTGAATCTGGATTCCGGCACCAATTGCCTCGAATATACGTTCCTTTTTCATGTACATTTTTTTCACATGATTTGCTACGATATTTTCAAGTAAAGAAGACCAACGAAATAAGACTCAAGGTGGTCAGTTTAAAGTAAAAGAAAACAGGAGTTGATTATAGTGGTGTGAAATTCATAAAAATGCTGATTTGATATATAATATAAGAATGATTTATCGATAATGATTTACGTGTAATAATAACGATCTTACATACTATAGATAAAGACTATTTGTATGAAGAACTTGGTGATGAGTACAAGAATCTGGGAATTACCGACAGAGCACCTGACGGGGATTACCATCGAAGGCGAGTATGATGATTATTTTGGGGACGGAGGAACAAGTTTATGAATCAGAAATTATTAATAGAGTTTAAAAATCATATCGATTTGGGGGATCTGATAAAAAAATATAATCACAGCTTCGATGAGTATGTAACAATGCAGATTGGCTTTGATGGAAACGTTTATATTTTATTCAATAAAAACATTCCGGAACGAATAGATGGAATGTTTGTTCCAACAGAGTCAAACAGTAATTATTCTGTTTTGCTATTACAGATTGACTGGAATGAAGAAAAAATAATGAATGAAAAGTATTATGATCTTGGTGTTCAGAAGATGAATTACAGCTTTGTCCAGCCAATTTCTGAGGGCCTTCTTTTGGTATCTTCGAGATGCAGATTTAATAAAGGAAATCCGGAAAATAATGCTGCAATAGTTGATTTTAATGGAAATATAATCGATGAATTCTGTCTTGGAGATGGGATATCTCATTGCTTTGTTCATCCTGATTTAGGAATTGTTATCGGGTACTTTGATGAAGGTGTCTTTGGAAATTACGGATGGAATAATCCGCTAGGTGCATGTGGTGTCAGGGTCTGGGGAAGAGGCGGTCAGGATATATGGCAAGCAGACAAAAATATCTATGATTGCTATGCTATGAATATAAGTGAGACAGGGACTATCTGGTATTACTACTACGATGAATTTAAACTTGTCAATGCAAGTATAAACAATTCTTGCGAAAGAGAATACGTTCCTGAAATAGACGGAGCGGTGTCTCTTATTATTTCAAAAGATAATCTCACAATAATGATGGATAAAGGATATGATGCCAATGATGAATTCGTAGCAAAAAAGATAATAGACGATAAGCTTTGCGATGAAGTGCATATTAGCTTTATGTATCAGGGGAAATGCCGTAAAGTAAGTTTGATTTCTTCATATGGTTCCAAAGCTGCATTTGTTGAAAATGGAACTTGTCTATTTTTAAGAAGTTTCTAGCTGGAGCCTTTTTTGCAACATATGGGTCCTACTTTTCTTACTGCCTTTATCCTGCAGCCGGGATGTGCATATATAAAGGTCTCATGAAGAAGGGAAAGGGAAAAGTAGCAACATACGCTCAAGTGGCAAAATGGCAGGTAACTATAGTAATTAATCTATGTAATAGAGTGGGCTAAAAATGGATATAATATTGAATTATGTGGTAACTGTTCTGTCCATTGTGGCACTGGGCTTCTCTACATTCTGTATGACAAAGGTTATGAAGATCCCGGACCCGGGAAAAATCAGGAAATCACTTTTGCAGGAAAGATATATTTAGTGTATGGTTTGCTGCAAAGAAAAAATAAGTGCAGATGGGTAATGCAAAGGATTTATTCATGAGAATTATTTTATCGCCTGCTAAAAAAATGAATATGGATACTGATAAACTGGACTATAAGGATCTTCCCGTATTCCTTGAACAGACAGCACATATCCTGTCCTGGCTCCGTGATCATTCACTATCGGAACTACAAAAAATGTGGGGCTGTAATGAGAAGATAGCAAAGCAGAATTATGAACGTATCAGGAATATGAATTTACACAGCGGATTAACTCCGGCGATAATTTCATATGAAGGTCTTGCCTATCAATACATGGCACCTGCAGTATTTGAGAGGAGCTCCATAGATTATGTTCAGGGGCATCTTAGGATTCTGTCAGGATTCTACGGAGTCCTGAAGCCTTTAGATGGTGTGACTCCATACAGGCTTGAGATGCAGGCAAAAGTTGGTATAAGTGGTCATAAAGATTTATATGATTTTTGGGGACGGAGACTTTATGATGAAGTAAGTGATGGAACCGGAATTATCATAAATCTTGCGTCTAAGGAATATTCAAAATGTATAGAAAAGTATCTGAGACCGGATGATACATTCATAACTGTAACTTTTGGCGAGACTGTAAATGGAAAGCTTGTGACAAAGGGTACATATGCAAAGATGGCACGCGGCGAGATGGTAAGGTTCATGGCAGAGAACAAGATAGAAGATCCAAATGAGATAAAGAACTTTGACAGTCTTGGATATGTATTCAGGAATGACATCTCTACTGACAGGGAACTTGTATTTGAAAGGAAGGTTTAGAATCATGTGGGCTAAGATAGATGACAAAACTTATGGACTTTCAGCAGTTCAGTACAGCGCACGGAATCACCGATGACACACCGGATCCGGTACCGGAGCTTGCTTACTATGTGCGTAAAGACGGACATCTGACCGGAAACTCTTATGAAACCACAAGCTGGCCTTTCCTTTTCGATGGTGTCAACAAACTCACTGCTGAGCATGAGGGATTCAGTTTCAACATGCCTTGTGAAGTTTATTTCGGCGGAAAAAGTATGACTCCGAAATCCGCACATCTTCTGGCAGAAGGCTATGAGATTATGAATGGCTTAACTGTGCCGGTGGAGGTCTGACTGCATGTCTGGCTCTTTATAATCGTGATAAGGTATGCGTTCCTCTGAAGGGTCAGGTTCTTATATATCCTATGCTTGACTGCCGTACCGGTGGCAGAGATGACATTTACAGGAATGAATATGCCGGGGAGTTTGTCTGGACAAAGGAAAATAATGTTTTTGGCTGGGGAAAGCTGCTCGAAGGTCAGGAGAAGGAGCTTTCCGATGATGAGAAATCATGCTACCATAAGGATGCTTGGAACCGAAGAGAAATCACAGACTCCTGATGCAGGAATAGAGTTAGGAGACCTTTTAAAATATATCTCCGGCATGGGTAGTACAAAATAAGGTTATTTATGAATTATGAAAATATAGTCCCCGGAGTTTTCCTGAAAAGGCCGAACCGTTTTATCGCGGAGGTTGAGATAGATGGCCGGAAGGAAACGGTTCACGTGAAAAATACGGGACGGTGCAGAGAACTTCTGGTACCGGGGTGTGAGGTATGGCTTACAGCGCCGGGGACTCCGGGAAGAAAAACAAAATATGATCTTGTGGTTGTGAGGAAAAGCACAGGGGTGTTGTTCAATATCGACAGTCAGGCGCCAAATAAGGTGGTGAAGGAATGGCTTTCGGAACAAGGCTTTGACAGGGTGATCCCGGAGTTCACCTTTGGTGACTCCAGGATCGACTTTTATATGGAAAAGGGTGACGAAAGGTTTCTGATGGAAGTCAAGGGCTGCACTCTGGAGATAGACGGTATGGGATATTTTCCTGATGCGCCCACAGAGCGTGGAGTTAAGCACATACGGGAGCTCATAAAGGCCAAAGCCAGGGGGTACAGAACTATCCTTGCATATGTTATACAGATGGAGGGGGTATCCGAAGTGAGACCTCACAGGGAGATGCATCCTGAATTTGGAGAGGCCATAGATGATGCCTTAAATGCCGGCGTGAAGATATTGTTTCTGAGATGTAAGGTTGAGCCGGATAAGCTGTGGATTGATCCGGACCCTTCGTACAAATATCCTATGGAACTTGAAGAGGTTTAGACAGGACGGGGTTAGTGGCTATTTTTTACAATTAACCACTAACCCCGTCCATTTTGCTGGTTATTTCACTGAAGCGTTTTATCGGCTTATCTCAGACTGTAATATGTAAATGTTGCTCCGGAAGGGATGCCATGGGCACGAAGACCATCTTCGACGCCGGAACGCGCATCACCCGGAATAGATTCAGGCAGATGAACAGTTACATCATCAGGGATACCTTCAAAGGTATCAGGCTGATAGTGAGGAACTCCGTCTATGGCATTCCCGTCATCTATCTCATTCATGATGGAAGTAGTAAACCATATATCCTTTAGAGCTGTATTTCCTGCAAGGATCCTTGAACCGATTCCGTCTCCGCATTGTCCTCGGAAGTAGGCAGAAGTAAATGTAGAATCCTTGAAGGCTTCATCCGCGATTCCATATACATTGCCTGTCAGCCACCAGCCATCCTCTGTATACATATGATAGTTGGGGATACCAAGCTTATCGCTGTTGCCGTGATATCCGGTTATAATTCCCGGATTGATACAGTCAAAGTCAAAGGTGCTGTCAGGGATGAAATCTCTGGAAGAACCCATCCATGCAATCTCCGGATATCCGATAGAAAGCAGGTACTTATCAAGATTATCAGACTCTTCAATGGTTGCGTCAGACGGAAGGTAGATCTGATAATTGAAGCTTGTTGCATCATAGAAATTTCCCTGAAT
This sequence comes from Oribacterium sp., assembly GCA_024689585.1. Lineage (GTDB taxonomy): Bacteria > Bacillota > Clostridia > Lachnospirales > Lachnospiraceae > Oribacterium. The sequence goes on along the minus strand of JAILDF010000009.1, from coordinate 20,847 downwards.
CTGTGAAGCAGGGTCATAAACATCATCGAGATACAGACAGCTTCCTTCAAGTTCCTCATGATTTGAGAATACATGCTTATAGGCATCTTCCAGATATACGTAGTCAGCCTGTATTGCGCGCTCGCCTATCTCTGCCTCAGGACAGAGGATGATGATGCAAGCAGCGCCAAATGTTGCATGGTCACCGATTTTTGTTACTGTAGAAGGAATGACAAGAGTGTCCAAAGTTGTGGAGTTGAAGCAGCCCTTAGGAATCTCGGTGAGACCTTCCGGAAGATTTATATACGGAAGTCCGAACATGGATGAAAATGCACCTTCACCTATGGTTGTCACTGTCTCCGGAAGTTCGATCTTCTGGATGTTGTGACAGTTTACAAATGCTCCCTTGCCAAGTTCCTTAAGGTCTGACGGCAGCTCTATCTCAGAAAGCGATGCTCCGTCAAAAATATAATCAGCCGAAAGGATCGCACCGTCTGCAAAACTTATCTTATCAAATCCGCTTTCATCAAATGCGTGATAATCATATTCTGCGGCGCTGCCTTTAAATGTTCCTGTGCCGGAACCTTCATAAGCACCGGATCCTACATAAGAAACACCATCAGGCAGTATTACATCCTTAAGGTTAGGGCAGTTACGGAAAGCGTAAGGATATATGAAGTTCAGGGTTTCGGGAAGAACGACCGTTTCGAGATTTGTACATCCGAAGAAAGCATTGCCCTGGATCTCGGTGACGCCTTCAGGGATAACTATCTTCTTGATGGAAGTATTATCCTTAAATGCATTAAATCCCACGCTGACTGTGTTGTAATCACCGATAAAAGAAGGGATAGTTACTTCTTCATCAGTACCGGAGTATGACATGATACTGCCGCCGTCGGAAAGAAGACCGTTTACTTCTGCTGTACCCGGCTGGTGCCATGCCTCAGGATCAAGTTTCACAGAATTCATCAGATTCACAAACTGTTCGTTGTCGAGGAATGCTTTGAATTCCTCAGGTCCGAAGCTGTTGTTGGAAACATGAACACAGGCACACATCCTGTCACTGAACTTTGAGAACAGGTACATGGAGTAAAGGATGGTCGGTTCATCAGCGCCTTCTTTTTCAAAGGTATGTTTTGCGATGACACCGAGCCAGTCATTGCTTCCATAGGTACGGTTAAACTGATCCCCTTCGTACATATCTGCATGATGCTGAGGATCCGGGGTGTACTGTGTTGTCATGGTGATACCGCCGGTGAGAGCATTGGAATGCAGATTTGCCACCATGGAATTCTCACCTGTTTTTACGGGCCAGCGGGCAGGGAAGGTGGCGGTGATGCCGTTTACGGAATATTCATTGCCATCTGCGGTCTTTATACATTCAAAACTGTTCAGTACGGCACGAAGCTTACTGTTATACAGGTAGTGATAAATGTTTGTATCATCGGTTGGCTTCAGCGCTTCCAGACGGATATGCATGCCCAGCCATTCTCCTACCAGGGTTTCGCCGTAATCCATGACGATATCAACAGCAGGTGTATCACTTTCGTTGGAAGGGTGGAGCCATCCCTTTCGTGTATTATTGGCCCACACCCGTACAGGGAATCCTGCCAGAGTCCCTGATACGTCACGTGACCAGTCTGTTTTTACCTCGTTTCCGTCGTAGATAACAGTATTACTCACATTGTTTATTATGTTGTTAAGTGAGAAATTATCAGGGCGGAACATTAGTTTCCAACCATCTTCTTCATCGGTGACTGTAATGTGCCCCATATTTTCCCCTTTGCCTTCATTAACAGCGCTGACGCCTTCAGGCAGCCTGAGGATGAGATTTTCATCTTCAAATTTCTGTTCTGTGAGATCATATTCCTTATTGATCCCGGGGATAGGTGACGCGGAATCCAGCTCGTTCTTCGCCGGCTCTTCTTCGACGAATGGAGCCTCTGTCTCAGCTGCTTTGGTGGTTGGAGCCGGACCATTATTCTTGTCGCCACTTCCGCTGTTGCAGGAAGCGAGACCTATGATCGTCACTGCCCCGATGATCAAAACCAGTGAATGTTTCTTCATAAATATCCTCCTTAAGATTTAAATCTGATAGATTCAGGAATCTTTTCCCCATACCGGTTTTAGTTTCATTACTTTATCTATTATACCACTAAAAAGGATGAAAATTTCATAAAATAGTACATAGAGGATATTTAATTCAAAAAGCGGCAGAACCGTTGCATCCGGACTTTTTTGATGAGCACATATAAGGAACATTCCCTATATGAAATAAGAAACACGGGTAATGTTATAGTCTGTCAAAATTGACTAAAATTTAACGTGTAAAAAGATTGAGGGATGGAGGATCTTTGGGATGTACCGATACCTGTTAAGAAGATGCTTGCCCAGGCATTTTACAATGTATCTGTGGTGTTGTCTCCTAATAAGATCATTTACTACGGAAAGCTCTTTGAGATAGATTACATAAATCGTAATTTCAAAAAGATTTTCTCAAAAGGATACCCTATGCCCGAGGATGACTTTGTAAGCAGGTCAACCGTAAGTTCACATGAGGATTCCACCGGGGACGGTTCTCGCCGGCGAGAACCGTCCCCGGTGGATATACGTTGGATAGAGGTCCTCTAAAATGAAAAATTTTCAAATTATAGAAATATTTACCTGATTTTTGTCGACGACTATATTGATAGAGTGGAGTATCGAGTATTAGTGGAATAGTTGATCAGAGAGTAACAAAATGGGTAAACGGTTTAATATAGCATATCTTATTTCTCATAAAACAATAGGGTATCCCCTGGGAATTCAGAATGGTATAAGAAACGCCATAGAGGAACAGGGGCATAATCTCATAAACATAATGGACCTTTTGCCGTCCAATACTTTTCTGGAATGGTCACACAATTACATTCATGCAGCATTTGAGCTGGCCGCCCAGATGGATTTTGATGCTTATATTGTTCCCATAGGTGTTGTCAATGCCTTTAATTCCCGTTCTAAAGGTGGTTCCGCCATGAAAAATGTGGAACTTCTGGATCCGAAAAAAACTTTTCTTCTCGAAGAATTCCATGAAGGTTACAGGTGCATCGCAAAGGATAATAAACCCGGAATACGTCAATTGATAAGGCATCTCATAGAGTATCATGGTTACAGGAAGATTTGTTTTTTAAGCGGACCTGCAACAAGCTTTGGTGCAAAGGAAAGGGAGACTGTTTATTTTGAAGAGATGGAGCGGCATGGGATTCCTGTGGAAGACCGTATGTTTGCCCGTGGGCTTTTTTCAGGTGCCTGTGATGAAGTTGTTGAGGAGCTTCTGAGTAAAAATCCTGATGCTGAAGCTATTGCCTGTGCTTCCGACCATATGGCAGAAACTGTTTATCGTGTAATGAAAAAGCATGGCCTTACTCCGGGAAAGGATATAGCCGTTACCGGTTTTGATGATATTATAGGGGCTGCTGAAATGACTCCACCGCTTACCACAGTGCGCCTTTCGGCGTATGAGATGGCTTATAAAGCCGGATATGAGGTGGTTCGTCTCTGTGAGGGGAAACCTCAGGAAACGCATTGCATGGAAAGTCTTTTTGTTCACAGACTTTCCTGTGGAGAGATAGTAAAAGAGAATGATTCTAAGCTTGTACAGCTTATGTCTCAGACGCCGGTTGATCGTGATGCCATGGCAAGACAGCTGCTTGAGGATGTGGCGGAAGCAGCTTCTAAACAGGTAAAACAGGAATGTTATCCACGCTTTAAGAATTTTATCGATAAAATCTATAACGTTCTCATGGACAGGGAGAATAGGGGATCCGGTCATATTGTGGGCCAGGATGATATCGTCGATATATTCCGTTATGATTACAGTAAGTTCTTCTCTCTCAAGAAATTTGGTGATGCAGTTACGGATTGTTATGATTACGCAGCATCCCGTTTGGAAGGAGACCAAAGGATATGGATACTGAATGAGCAGGCGCGTTTTCAGCGTATAATTAGAAAAAACATCGTTGAACAGTATGATCAGAGTATATGGGAAGGTCAGAAACGACAGCACTATATAACCCGTATCACTATGGATGCGTTGATGAATTCCCTGGATAGGAAGAAAGCTTTTAAAGCGATGTTTGAGAATCTTATCAACCTTGGAGTCAAGGATGCTGCTCTTTTGAGTTTTTCTGAACCTATAGAGTACTTCCACCATAACTCACTTCATATGGGAGATACATTGTATCTTGAGGTGGCGTTGTCAGATGGGGAAATCAGGGTACCTGAAACCCCGGAATCGTATAAGATTTTCCGTCTTGTGGAAAACTTTATGTCACAGGATATGTCAAAACATGCGCTGCTTCAGCTGGATCCGAGTTTTACTGTCGGTGCTCTCCTTACCGGACGGGAGATGATAGGTGTATTGATCGTGGGGCCAAGCATAATTGATTCCACTGAACTCATCAGGGTATATCATCAGATGGCGGTGGGTATGCAGCATCTTGAGCTTATACATCATGAACAGGAACTAATCGAAGTATTGAACCGTAACAATCTGAGACTTTCACGGGAGTCAGAACATGATATGCTGACAGGTGTTTTCAACCGGAGAGGCTTCATGAATAATCTGGAACAGCGTATCAACCATGCCATTATGTATGATAAATCCAACTCGAAAGCAGCCATCTTCTACATGGATATGGACGGTTTAAAGCAGATCAATGATACATATGGCCATGATGACGGAGATTTTGCAATCAGGAATTCGGCAGAAATTCTGTCGAAAGCCTTTGGCAAAGGTCTTGTGGGAAGACAGGGTGGTGATGAGTTTTTAGGCTTTTGTCTGTTGGATGGGTCTGTTGTGGTGGAACCCGGGGATATGATTCCAAAGGTGGATAAGCTTATGGAGGAGTTTAATGAAAAAAGCGGAAAGCCATTTAAATTGAGAATATCCATTGGATACATGGAATTTCCAATAGATTTTAATACCATGAAGAATATGTCCTCTTATATGGAATCGGCGGATACCATGCTTTACGAAAATAAGAGAAAGCGTAAGGGGCTAAAATAGTTTAACGTGACTAAACCTTGAACAAAGCCGGAGGGCATCCATTTATAAGAGATTCGCTTATAAATGGATGCCCTCCGGCTCTGTTCATATTATTATGAAGTATACTTTTTTTTCTTCAAAAATCCCAGGATAAGGGCGGTAAGCACTGAGCCTGTCAGGATTGATATAAGGTACAGCAGTGGATGATCAACCACAGGAAATACAAATATTCCTCCGTGTGGAGCAGGAAGCCTGCAGCCAAACAGCGAAGACATTAACCCGGAAACTGCAGAGCCTGCAATGCAGGAAGGAATCACTCTTGCAAAATCTGTGATCACATAAGGAAGAGCCCCTTCTGTGATGAAGGAAAGTCCCATGAAGAGTGCAAGTATTCCGCCGTTCTTTTCTTCTGTACTGAATTTTTCTCTGAAAAGAGCCATTGATATGGCGATTCCGATAGGTGGAACCATGCCTCCGGCCATGACTGCTGCCATAATCTGGGTGTCTTTTGCGGTAATGGACGCCAGTCCGTAGCTATAAGCTATTTTATTAATGATTCCTCCCATATCAACGGACATCATTCCGGCTGCCAGCGTACATACCAGAGGCTTGCTCATGGTTTTGGAGTAATCCAATAACGTGTTAAATACAGATCCCAGTGCCAAAGCGGCGGGTTGTATCATAAAAAATGAAATAGCCTGTACTATGGTGAGACTGAATATCGGATATATAACTATAGGGGCAGCTCCACGGATGAATTTCGGCAGACGGTCTGTGAACAGGTTGATCTCTCTGCTGATTATCCCTGCGGCCAGACCTGCTAAGGCAGCGCCTATAAATCCCGAATTGGTATTTATCACCATATAACCGCCTACAAGTCCTGACATAAAAGCACTTTCACCTGCAAGGCTGTAAGCCATAAAGGCCGAAAAAACAGGAAGCATAAAATTGAAGGTCGTATCCCCAAGGTATTTAAGATAGGTGGATATGGAAGTCATGGATCCCAGGGAAGATCTTTCATCAGCTGACAAGGAGGAAAGGTCAATGCTTGCGGCATCAAACAGGAATGCCAATGCTATGAGTATACCTCCGGCTGCCACAAATGGAGTCATCCATTTAACGGCAAATATGATTCCCGGAAGAAATCGCTCTTGCAGAACCTGCTTGAGACTGAGGCTTGCTTCCTCCGATTTAACATTAATCTCAGTAGGTATTTCAAAAGATATGGCTTCAGGTCTGGTTTGACCCGGTACTGTACTTTTCTCGGTGAAAGCAGAGGTTGCTTTCTCTGCTTTTGTCATGGATTCAGAAAAGGCTGTAACGGTATTTCTTCCATTCTCTTTTGACTGATATAAGGCAAGATCAGCATTTTCACAGACTTCCGATAAGGTCATATTGTTATTTACCGGAGTTATACCAACACTTACTGTAAAAGGAGCTCCTTCTTTTGGAGAATCCAGACGTATATTATTGCACAGTTCAAAAAGTAAGGTTTTGGCTTCAGTTAAAGGCAGATTAATGACACCGATGAACTCGTCTCCGCCCCATCTTCCGGAAAAGCCATTTGCCTTCGATACAGTGGTTTTTATATAATTTGCAAGCATCGATAAAGCAGCATCACCGGCTGCGTGTCCGTACTTATCATTTATCTGCTTGAATAAATCTATATCCAGAAGAAACATTGAATAATCATGAGATTCATCTGTGAACAGTTTCAGTTTGCGGTTAAATTCTGCCGTAAAGTATTTTCTGTTGGCAAGACCTGTCAGTTCATCTGTTGTGGCAAGCTGTATAAGCTTATTTTTGTATCTGGAGAACATGTTGGAAATAAGAACCAGAAGTGTAATGATCAAAATTACACCTATAGAAAAAATCACAACATACTGCATCCTTTGAAGCTGTCGCTCTTTGGAACCGTCATTTTCCAAAATCAGACTATATCTGTTGCTGGCAAATCGTCGTGCGATATAAAGAGTCTTATCAGCAAAAAATAATGAGTTTCCGCCATTATTCGCATCATAAAAAATCTTATCAGACTCTTTGACAGAGTCCAAAAAGTATGACTTGAATTCCAGTGTGTTGTCGGAGGCTTCTGCCACGATGTTTCCGGATGAATCAATAAGCCAAAGTGAAAACCCTTGTTCAGTATAAACCGAAGACTGGTCTCTGAAGTATTCTGAAAGCTCGGCATCCTTATCCGGAGATGAAATACTTAAGGCTTTTTCATTCAGAGTACGAGCCAATTCATGGGAAATCAGCTTTGTATCGGCTTCCAGATATCTCAGAAAAAGTGTGTTGCTAAGATATGCAAAAGAAAGAAGAATCAGCGTAAAGGTACCGATGATAAGCAGGAAAATGATATTTAATTGTCGTTCATTGGCCCTATCGGTCACTTGAAACTCCTTAAAAATATGACATAGTACAAGATACGATACTACTATATCGGCAGGCGGGGATGTTATTATAAGGTACAGGAGATGGTTTTTAAGTGAACATTTTGGGCTGAATGTCTATGTCTTACGTGGGAAACTCTGCTAAACTTCTAAAAAATGTATAAAACCTCTTAAAAATGATTGGATTTGCGGCAGAGATCTATTTACAGACAGCCGGAGGGACATGGTATAATAAATATAATTATCTTCAGTCGTTTCTAACGTGTAATCTTATGGGAAAGGAGTATGATATGGCAATGAATCCTATCGGTGCGATCGGCACAGGACAGACGAGTAGTAATCCATATGGGAGTTATTACAGTGCGTACTATGGGAATTCCCGGAATTATCTGAACTACAGACAGATGATGCCCGGTAACGATCATAACTCCGTAAACAGTAGTGATGATACGGTAAAAAAGGCCGGAAGGACAAGTGCGCCTTCCGAATGTCAGACCTGTAAAAAACGCAAGTATCAGGACGGCTCCAATGAAATGGACGTTTCCTTCAAGTCGGCTTCACATATTTCTGTTAAAGATGCTCCTGCAATGGTTCGGGCTCATGAACAGGAGCATGTTGCCAATGCTTACCAAAAAGCTGAGGAGTCAGGCGGAAAGGTATTGCAGGCGTCGGTTTCCATAAAAACTGCCATTTGTCCTGAGTGTGGGACGACTTATGTTGCCGGAGGTGAAACAACCACAAAGATAAAGTATCCTGTGGATAAAAAAGCGGCAGAGGCTATGGCTGAGGATACCGGACTCGGAAAGATGTTTGATGCCTCCGCTTGATTTAGATATTAATGATCTCTCGTCAGATCAGTTGGCTAAATACCACCGGGGACGGTTCTCGCCGGCGAGAACCGTCCCCGGTGGTATTGTGTAGAATAACAAAGGATCCGCAGCATTTTCTCAGTAGGGGAGGGGGAGAAAATGTTTGGCGGATCCTTTTTCGCACGGGCACTGCCATTGGATTGGTCACAGTGCATTAATTGGTTTCAGGTTACTATATCTTGTGTTTCTGGAATTATAATAACACAACATTTGGGAAATTACATCCGTTTTTAAGAGAATTTATAATTTTTTTATGGATTTTATTGATTGGTTATACGAAAACGTCCCGACTCTGAATCCATTGGGGACGAAGAGTCGGGACATTCTTGATTTTAACCTGTTTTTTTACGTCTGCAATTTTCTTTTCTGCTATAAAAACTACGCTTATTTTCGTACATCATCTCGTCTGCTACAGAGATGAGATTATTGATAGAACCCGGATGGTCCCTGGCAACAGCATAACCTGCAGAAACACTTATGCTGTCTATGTGTTCACCCTTCCAGGAAGCAAGAATGTCATTGAATCCAAGCAATGCTTCATTCAAAGATTCCGGCTCTACCTGTAAAAGAGCTACGAACTCATCTCCGCTTATATGATAGCATTCACCGTAGTCGCTGAAGGCTTTTTTCAGACATTCTCCTGCACCCTGAACCAGTTCATCACCTGCTTTATGCCCCAGACTGTCATTGACACGTTTAAGACCGTTTACATCAAAAACCATGGCAGTGAAATTATCCGGAAGCGTATCAAGGTTTTCGTACTTATCAAGAACATTGCTGTATGCAAAACGGCTTTTCAGTCCTGTCATAACATCAGTCTCAAGGAGCTTTTGTTTTTCGGAGAGATCCATCTCTTTTTTTCGAAGACAAAACGCCTGGTAATGTGTGAATAAAAGTATGGTTCCGTTAGTGATAGCGAGACAAATAGTTCGCATATCGCCGCCGAAATACATCTGCAGGCCGATGCCTACAGCAGTCATCAGTATTATATATACCGTAGAAATATCGTAGGAGTTTGATGAATCTCTAAAAGCTTTAAGGTAAGCCCATAGCACACTGAAAAGCGCTAATACAAAGGTCAGCATATATACCGGGAATAATGGCCCATGATGATATACGTTTTGTGCATCTACATAAAATACGCAGCCGTTAAAAATCGATACGATTTCCACAAGGACATTACCTATCATCAGATACTTGAGATAGTTCTGAAGTCTGCCGTCAGGCATAACTATATTAACCAGTTCCAGGCCCAAAAGAGGTGTAAAAACATAGTCTGCTGCTTTAATCACTATATGAAGTGGAACTGTCCATGACGGTGCCCCATTAAGTGCAACTCCGCCCCATTCAGCCAGCATAGCGATAATGATCACTAAAGAAGTCCGGAAAAAGTTCGTTTTTGTTATTCTATCTATTTGTTGATTGTCGTGTGCTAATTTTGCAAACATGGATAGTGTTGCACACGACAAAAAAATTACAGCTGTATAGTAACTCATAATAGCCTCTTAAAAATATATAAATAATGAAGAAATTTAATAATTATTAAAAGTTATTATTCCTTTTTCGATAATCTTGAGTATTTTAACACCCGGAATCAAAAAAGAATAGTAAAAAATAATATTCTTATTTGTAATGAAAAGGGATATGGGATTTACGCAAGGCGTTCTGTGGAGAACCGGGCTGTGACAACGAAATTCTACCAACCCCGTCCCCCTGGCCACCGACCGAACTGTTACACAAAAGTTGAGTGATTTTACGGAATATTTAAAAAGTAAGTGATTTTACGTTTGTACCGGCTTGTTTAACTTATTTCGTCTTCTATATAGTGTATGAAGCTGATTAAGATACAATATTTGGATGACGAACCGTAAATTCACTCAACTATTCCGTATGACGACTCATGTGGCCGTATAATCACTCAACTTTTATGTTCGTTTGAAGCAAGTATTAAAAATATCATCCATAAGACATTAATTTAAATATGGTTTTTTGACGATAAATTATCTGATAGGGAATATTTTTTCGCCAAAGTCATTAGACGTACATACTCCGGGAGGCTTTACATGATTTACGCTGAAACTACAGCTGATAAAAAGCTGGATGATCTTTTATCTGAATACAAGGATAGGGATATTGATGCCCGGCTTATTCTTTTTATAACCGCCGGCGACATTACCGTTGTATCACCAAAGATATATTCTGTTTTTTCAGACAAAGTTGTTATGGGTTTACATTCTTTTATGTTCAGACACGGTGCCATCGATAAAGAAGGTACTGTTATTATGATGATCGAAAATGAGCCTTTGGATTTTAAGTATGCTTATGGCCTTATTGAAAATGTGAGTGCTGCACCGGTGAAAAACACACTGAGCATTCAGAAACAGATTGCAGCCATACATCCCGGCGAAAAGGATACAATATGTCTGGAGTTTTGTACAAATGGTGAGGAAAACCTTTTAACAACATTAAATGCCATTATGAAAGACCATGGCATTACGGTTTTTGGTGCCACAGCAGAATCTGTTCGTAACATTTTTCCGGATTTTCTTTTTTATAATGGTGAGCTGTATGATGATGCCTGCATTTACCTGCTTATAAAGAACTGTTGTGGTCACATCGCTACTTATTCCCAGAATATCTACAAGCATCACGGAGAAGGACAGCAATATATAGTTACAAGGGTGGATAGGAAAACCAAGACTGTACTTGAACTTGATGGTCGTCCCGCTGCGGAGGTTTACTGCGAAGAACTCGGGATAAATGTAAATGACATATCGTCTGCATATCCCTACCATCCATTGATCAAATGCATAGGTGATCAGGAATATCTTGTATCCATAAGGAATGCCCATGATGACGGATCTCTTGAACTTTGTAAACAGATCAATCAGAACGATCTTTTATGCATAGGTGATCTTGATGATTATAAAAACATAATTACAACTCTATTTAACCGGCTGAAAACAGATATTCCTGAGGCTTCAACTATTTTTACCATAGATTGCATATACAGATATATGTTGTTTGAACAGGAGGGTACACTTGACTGGTACACAAATATGCTTAACGGTTCAGGTCTCAGGTGTCTGGGGATAATAGGTGCAGGTGAGCAATATGATCTTCAGCATTGTAATCAGACCATGATAAGTGCCATCTTTGATCGCGGTGGACTCGAAGCAGGATCCGATACTGAAGATAATGTCACTTCCGATACCATTCCGGAGAGCTGTCCTGTTGATGCTTTCTCCACAGAAATCAGCCAGTTGGAACGTCAGCAGCGTAAAGAAAATCTGCATGCAAGGATATATCCCCTGGAATTCATGCTGGATTATGTCAAAACTACAAAAGACAATATAGTCAGTAAGGAAACTGCCATATTGCAGAATGTGCAGTCAGTACAGCGTACACTGAAGAAACTTTTGGATACGGATGATCATGAGGAGATAAAGGCATTTGCCCAACATATGATGGAAAGCAGCCAAAGAATGTCTGCCAGAATCTCCATGATAAATATGTATATAGAAGATATCGGAAACATGCTTGATCAGACAGAAGATCTGATAAACGATGTAGTCTATCTTGACGGTCTGACAGGACTTCTGAACAGATCCTTCTATAATATCATGAGTGAAGAGCTGTTTAGTGATGCCCGGAAAACTACCGGTCTTTCCATGGCTTTTTTTGACATAGATGACTTCAAGCATTTTAATACTGAATTCGGTCATGATTACGGAGATGCTGTACTGAAGGAATTGGCTGATCACTTAAAAACCTGTTTAAAAAAAATTGACGGAATATATCTGATACGAATGGGTGGAGACGAATTTGTTGTGCTTAATCCCGCAGCCATACCATACGGGGAGTTTGTAAAACAGATGGATATGACACGGGAGCAGATATCTAAACATAAAATACTTCATGATTCCATGGAATCTTATATGTCTATAAGTGTCGGGATGGCTGATTCAGGATCTGAAGATATATCCTCCATGTGGAACTTATACAGGATAGCCGACGCCAGACTCTATGATGCCAAAAACGCCGGAAAGAATCAGTTGAAAGCATATGGTTAATCAGTTTTAACGGGGCGTTTCTCTCTGTCACACACGGAAGTGCGGCAGGAAGAAACGCCCCGTTTATGTTTATTCAGCAACCATTTGAGTATATTCCGAAATCAAAGCTTGTAATACGTAAAGGTTCCCTCGGCGAAGGTCTCTCCGTTATCATCTTTGATGTATACTTTCATTACTATAATAGCTCCGCCGTTTCTGATAAGTTCGGCAGATCCATACAGATACCTTGTGGTATTACTTGTAAGGAAATGGAAATCGCTGTCAAGTGTCGTGAGATGATCTGAGTAACGGCGGGCGTTGGCACCGCCTGTGGTGTCTGCAATAGTAAACAGCATGCCTCCGTGTATGTGGCCGCTTCCATTCATGTGCATAGGCATGAGTTCCGTTATGGTGATAATGGAACCATCCTGCTTTTCTTCAAATTCAATGCCGCAATGCTCAACAAAGCGGCTTCTGATGTAATAATCTAAGATATTTTTTCCTGTCATTTCATTCCCCATTCTGTACGTAAATTTATTCAACTTAGGAAATCCCTGTGGGCGTTTCCTTAATATCAGTAACACAAAAAACGAGATTGTCCTATGCGCTTCTGACATGATACCACAGGTTAAGAAGAAAATGATAAAAAAAGAGGCTATTCATTTTAGATGTGAATAGCCTCAGTGAGTTTGCATCATTATATGCAGATGTAAGAATATTGCAAGGGGGTCTGACCCCCTTACGGAATGATTACGCTGTTGCAGCGGCTGTCTGACCCATGTCACGAGGCGCCTGTGAAGCGGAGATAGCTGTTGCTGTAACGCCGTCTTCAGAAATGATGTCTACCATATCACCTACAGAAAAACTGCTTGTAAGAGAGCTGTCGATGGTGAAGGTCATGGTTGTTGTGCCGCCCATTTCTCCCATTCCATTTGTGCCGCCCATGCCGGCAGCATGGGCAGGAGGAGTTTCTGTCTCACCGGCTGCGTTTGTTGGAGCTGCAGGAGGAGTTTCTGTTTCGCCTGAAGCATTGGCAGGAAGTGCAGGAGGAGTCTCGAGCTCACCTGAAGCATTGGTTGGCATAGTACCGTCTGCCTGCATAGCGCCGTCAGGCTTTCCCATGCCTCTTCCGCCACGTCCCATGGTTTCAATTGTGATAGAACCACTCTCGATAGCGGTGATCTTACCCATGTACATACCATTGTTCATAGGTGGCTGAGCTGCCTCGGTAGTTGTAGTTGTCTCGTCGGCCAATGAAGCCACAGCACCTACAGAAGCTACACCGAGAAGTGTGCAAAGACCGATAACTGCGATTTTGTTCTTTAAAATATTCTTTTTCATTTTGATCTCCATTCCGTGGGCACCCGGTTATTATATTTGTATTTCGGAAACCGGAGCCACAATTCATTTTTTGTATTCAGTTTTCTGTTTCCCTTTCAGGATGGCATCACTATAAAAAACGAAGCTGTAATGAAACTGAAAAACAAAAAAATTTTCGAGGAAGATATTTTTATACAGAAAGATGAGTGGTTTTTCGAGATAGATGAATAGATATACGAAAAGATCAGAAACGTAATTCCAGATGGGCATATAAGTGGAAATTAATGATTGCATAACAATAAGTTATCATGAACTGGCAAAATACCACTTATAACATAACTGTATGGCATATTTGAGACTTTTTGACCCTCCGGAAGTCTTAAATTTATGTGTTTTCACGAATTAATTAATAATAATTGAATCCGACGATTTAAAGTACTAAAGTGAATGGAAAGAGCTTTTATTATTCATTTTATTCATATTTATAAGGGGGCGAAAATAATGAATAGCTTAGTTATTTTACTCGTAGCAGGTATCGCACTTCTTGCGGGATATCTGTTATATGGAAGATACCTGGCAAAAACCTGGGGTATCGATGAAAAGGCAGTTACTCCTGCCACAAAGTATGAGGATGGTGAGGATTATGTGCCATCATCAAAGCTTACAGTATTTTCACATCAGTTTTCATCAATAGCAGGAGCGGGACCTGTTCAGGGACCTATCCTGGCAGCGGCTTTCGGTTGGGTACCGTGCCTTCTCTGGCTTCTTTTCGGTGGAATCTTCTTCGGTGCAGTACAGGATTTCGGAGCACTTTACGCATCAGTGAAGAATGACGGAAAGTCCATCGGAATGATCATAGAAAAGTATATCGGAAAAGCCGGAAGACGTTTCTTCTCACTGTTCTGCTGGCTCTTCACACTTCTCGTTATCGCAGCATTTACATCCATGGTATCAAGCACCTTCAACGGATTCACCAAAGCAGCAGACGGATCCGCAGCACTTAACTTTAACGGTGCCGCCGCAGCAACCATCTCAATGCTTTTCATTTTTGTGGCCATGGCCTTCGGTCTTTTGGAAAAGCATCATAAGAATATGAAGGAAAGCACCAGAGTTGTGATAGCCATCGTGCTTCTTGTGGCAATGTTTGCATTCGGTATGGCAGCGCCGATCTATCTCACTGCACCTCAGTGGAATTACGTGATCATGGTATACCTTTTTGCAGCGTCAGTCACACCTATGTGGCTCCTTATGCAGCCCAGAGATTATCTTACAACCTTCATGCTTCTCGGCATGATAGTCGGTGCGGTATTCGGTCTTGTGGTAGCACATCCTGAGATGAAGCTCAATGCTTTCAACGGTTTTGTTCTCACAGCAGCGAACGGCTCTCACAGCTATATTTTCCCGACACTTTTTGTAACCATCGCCTGCGGTGCGGTTTCAGGCTTCCACAGCCTGGTATCCTCAGGAACTTCATCAAAGACTGTAAGAAATGAGAAGGATATGCTGGCAGTCGGTTACGGTGCAATGGCACTTGAAACACTTCTCGGCGTATGCTCACTTCTTGTCTGCGGCGCGGTTGCAGTCAACGGAGCAGTTCCGGCTGACCTGACACCTTTCCAGATTTTCTCACAGGGTGTTGCCGGATTCCTTGAGACCTTCGGCGTTCCAAACAGTGTTGCCAATGTCTTCATGACCATGTGTGTGTCAGCATTAGCACTTACATCCCTCGACTCTGTAGCAAGAATAGGAAGAATGTCTTTCCAGGAGCTTTTCGCTACAGACGAAACAGACAAGTCAAAGATACCTGTATGGCAGAAGCTTTGCCTTAACCAGTATTTTGCAACAGCCATAACACTTTTCTTCGGATACCTTCTCTGCCTTGGCGGTTATGCCAATGTCTGGGCCCTGTTCGGTTCCGCAAACCAGATGCTTGCTGCTCTCGTACTCATCGGAATCGCAGTATTCCTGAGAGCTACAGGCCGTAAGAGTGTAATGCTTTATGTTCCTATGATTATCATGCTTGTGGTAACATTTTCTGCTATAGTTCTCAACTTCATCGGCAATGTCAATGCTTTCAGAGCCGGCACAGCAACCTTCCTGGTTAACGGCCTCCAGCTCATCGTTGCGGCATTCCTTATGGTACTGGGTGTTCTTGTGACAGTCACCTGCGTAAAGAAGCTTCTCGGAACCAAGAATCCGGAAGAGGCTGAAATGAAGAAAGAGCCGTCTTTGGCTTAATGAAATATCTGTGAAAATGGGGTGCAAATGATTTTGCCCCCACTTTTTTTTCACTTCATATGGATTTTTCAGCGGGATTGGATATACTAGGCGTGATACACTTCTTCCATGGAAGGGGATTAGGGATTTTGATGTTGATTCATCGTACATGGAAAAAATTTTGCATTGCAAAAGGAGCAGCATTATGGCAATAGTATTCGACGAAACCGGGAAATATTTCAGATTGCTTACCAAAAACACAGAGTACCAGATGAAGATAGATGACATCGGGCTTCTCTTACATACATACTATGGAAAACCGACTTACGGTACAGATATGAGTTATCAGATCATACCGGTAGACCGAGGTTTTTCAGGAAATCTTTATGAGTACCGTCTCGACAGAGGACGTTCCATAGATGTTCTCCCACAGGAGTTTTCGGGCTGCGGAGTTGGAGATTTTAGAGTCAGTTCTTTAAATCTCATAGCTGAGAATGGCAGCAGAAGCTGTGATCTGAGATATAAATCATATAAGATGCTTGAGAAAAAGCCTGAGATACCGGGGCTTCCTTCTGTGAGACAGTACGATGATGAAGTAAGTACACTTGTAATTACCTTAGAAGACAAGATCATCGGATTGACAGTTGAACTTTACTATTCTGTATTTGCTGAAAAAGATATAATCGTAAGACACACAAGATTTATCAATGCCTCAGACAAGTCTGTCCGTCTGGAGAAGGCTGCCTCAGCTACCCTTGACATTCTTTACGGAAGCTGGGACGAGATCCACTTTGTGGGAAAGCATGCCATGGAGCGTGAGATGACCCGTCATGAGCTTGATCAGGACATCAGAGTCATCAGCTCGAAGAGAGGCATGAGCAGTCACCATCAGAATCCTTTCGTGATACTTTGTGATCATGAGGCTACAGAAACAAAAGGCGACTGCATTGGCATGATGCTTATGTATTCGGGCAATCACAAGTTCGAGATCGAGCAGGATCAGGCCGGGGCCGTGCGTGTGGTTACGGGTATAAACGATGAAGGTTTCTCATGGCTGCTTGAAAAGGGTGCATCATTTGACACGCCGGAAGCCATAATGACTTTTACGGATCAGGGTCTCGAAAAGCTCAGCCACAATTACCATAACCTTATCCGTGATAATATCTGCGACCGGAAGTATAGAGACCTGAAGAGACCTGTTCTTATAAATAACTGGGAAGCTACTTACTTTGATTTCAATGCTGAGAAGATCATAGACATCGCAAGATCTGCCTCGGAACTGGGAGTAGAAATGATGGTCCTTGATGACGGCTGGTTCGGAAAGCGCGACGATGATAACTCCGGACTCGGCGACTGGTTTGTTAATGAAAAGAAGCTTGCCGGCGGACTTAAGAGAATATCAGACGAAACCGATAAGCTTGGTATGAAGTTCGGTCTCTGGTTTGAGCCTGAGATGATCAATGAGGATTCAGAACTCTTCAGAAAGCATCCCGAGTGGGCTTTGAGGGATCCGGGGAGACTCCCGAACATGTCACGAAACCAGATGGTGCTGGATATGAGCAACAAGGAAGTGGAGGATTACCTTTTCGACTGTATCAGCAAAATCCTTGCAAGTGCTCATATTTCCTATATTAAGTGGGACTTTAACAGATCTGTATGTAATGTTTACTCCAACAATCTGACCGCAGACCGTCAGGGGGAAGCTGCCCACAGATTTATGCTGGGAACCTACTCACTGCTGGATCGACTTTTAAAGGCTTATCCGGAGCTTATGATCGAAGGCTGCTCAGGCGGTGGCGGACGTTTTGATGCGGGAATGATGTATTACTGTCCTCAGATCTGGTGCTCAGATGATACCGATGCCATCGAAAGACTTGAGATCCAGGAGGGAACCTCATTTGGTTATCCTGTAAGCACTGTAGGAAGCCATGTTTCAGCGGTTCCGAATCATCAGACAGGAAGAAGCACACCTTTTGAGACCCGCGGCATCGTTGCCATGTCAGGAACCTTTGGCTATGAGCTTGATATAACGAAGCTTACCGAAGAGGAGCGTGAGACCGTAAAGGAGCAGATAAAGACTTTCAACAGATACTACTCCCTTATCCAGAAGGGTGATTACTACAGGATCACACCCGAGAGTCAGCGGGAGATTTATAAGGCCTGGGAGTTTGCAGCAGCCGATAAATCTGAGGCTTTGGTTAATGTTGTAGTCAAGAAAGCTCAGGCTAATGCAAAGATCAAGAACATAAGGCTCAGAGGCCTTGACGAGGAAGCAGTTTACAGACTCGAAGGAACAGAGCAGAAAATGTCCGGTGCCGCACTGATGCACGGAGGCTATGCAATGAACCTCTCCATGGGAGATTATCCGGCGGTACAGCTGCACTTTATCAGGGTATGATGCAGCACAACAGGTGATCAAAAGCTATCCGAAGAAGTAAATGAAGTTAAAGTCATTTTTTCTTCGGATGGCTTTTATTATTTATATCTACTTTTGAGTTATGCCTGTTTAAGAAATATGGTGTTATTAAAAATATTAAAATTGTTCTTTTATAGGGAAGGTAAAGGTGATATACTATCTGAAAATGTAAGCGTTTACATAATTGGCATTTATTTTTTTGGAGGTATTATTATGGCACATGATATGGCGAAAGAGCATCCGGACTGCGCATATTGCGCAAAGGGCGAGCTGGTAGAAAAGTTTGGTTATGAAATCTGCGAGCTCCCTTCTTCAACAGTTTATCTTTTTAAGGAACAGAGCCATCCGGGTAGATGTATAGTTGCATCAAAGCATCATGTATCTGAGATGCTGGACATTTCTCTCGAGGAGCGTAACGCATTTATCGCAGACGTGGCAACCGTTGCTGATGCTATCCACAAGGTTTTCAAGCCGGAAAAGGTAAACTATGGAATGTACGGTGATACAGGCTGTCATCTCCACATGCATCTGGTTCCAAAGTACAAGGATCAGTTCGAGTGGGGCGGAACCTTCGCCATGGATCCGAACCTGAAAAAGATACAGGATCAGGCTGAACTTGAGAAAATCGCAGCACCTCTTCGTGATGCAATTCTTGGCAAGTGAAGGCCGGCAACCCTCAGAGAATCAATGATCAGATAATATGCACTCTAGCATATTTATTATAGAACTTAAGCGGTTAAAATCCGGTACATTCGGATTTTTAACCGCTTATTTTTCTTTTATAAATCCTATTATCAGTAAACTGTGTTACGATATAGTTAATATTTTAAGAACGATGAATATAGGAATAACGATAGGAGTTAAGTATGAGCGAAAAATATTGTCAGGTATGCGGTTCTGAATTAATTGAGAAGGAATTGGAAGGAGAAGGCCTGGTGCCTTTTTGCCCTTCCTGCAATGAGTTCAGGTTCCCCATGTACAATGTGGCTGTAAGCATGATCGTTATCAATAAAAAGACTGATAAGATACTCCTCATCAAGCAATATGGCAGGGATGTCTATATCCTTGTTGCCGGATATGTCAACAGAGGTGAACAGTTAGAGCATGCTGTAGTAAGAGAACTTAAAGAGGAAACCGGTATGACTGCATCACATATCCGATTCAACAGAACTAAATTCTTTGAGCCATCCAACACCTTGATGTGCAATTTTACAGTATATGTTGAAGACGACAGCGAGCTTTCCACAAATAAAGAAATTGATTCATTTAACTGGTTCTCCTTTGATGATGCAAGAAAAAATATTAAACCGGGAAGTCTTGCTGCTGAGTTTCTGAATGCATATCTGGACGAGTTATAAAATCTCATTTAAACCCCTGAATTATAGCCATCTTTAAGATGACAAAATACGTGAAATCTGATATTATTAAAAAATGGGTACCGAAACACAAATTAAAATCAAAAATTAATTGACTAAATTTAAGAAAAAGCTTGCAATTTAAAAAATCTATAGTATAATTAGAATTGTAAAGAGGAGATGAGAAAAGAATGGAACCAGAAAAACGGTTCGCTTCTCTTTAAACTAAGATCCAACCTAGATCTTAGTTGGGCAAACCCGGAGAAATCCGGCGACGCAAAACTACAGGGGCCGAAAGGCCAGCCAGTTGCAATCTTCATGGAGCACAAGCTCCGAAGGTTAGTTCTCGAATCAGAATTAATTCAAGAAGGTTCTAGGTTAACTGGCACAGGGTACAAAACCCGGTGCCATTTTTATTTATCCCGATTCACTTAAATAGCAAACCCGGAGAAATCCGGCGACGCAAAGCTACAGGGACCGAAAGGTCAGCCAGCTGCACTTGAAAGGAAAAGAAAATGAGAAACCTCGTTAGAACAATATTCGTAGCAATCTTCTTCGCAGTAATGATGACACTTACATCTTTTGCACAGACTGACCTTGAGGCTCAGGCACTTGCAAAGGTTAATGAGATAAGAATGGCAAACGGACTTTCAGCAGTTCAGTACAGCGCATCACTTGAGACAACATCAGTAGTAAGAGCAAACGAGATCACAACCAAGTTCTCACACACAAGACCGGACGGAACAGACTGGTACACAGTAAATGCAGATCTTCAGTACGGCGAGAACCTTGCAGAAGGCTACAACACAGCAGACGACGTAGTAAACGCTTGGATGGCATCACCTACACACAGAGCAAACATCTTAAAGCCTGACTTCACAACTTGCGCAATCTCAACAACAACTCAGAACGGCAGAACATACTGGGCACAGGAATTCGGAATCTAATAAAAAGATAATAATAAACCTCTCATAATAAAATATACCTCCGTTAATAAAAGATCCCATCGGAATTGATCTGATGGGACCTTTTATTTCGGTAATCTTTGAATTGCCTCATTATGTTATCGGGAATTTATCGCCACGTAACCGCACGCTTCTATGAGTTTTTGTCCTTCCGGAGACAGAATCCAGTCCACAAGGTTTTTAACATTTGGATTAGGATTGTCTTTTCGGTAGGCTACATAGAAACTTGATGTAAGAGGGTATAGGCCATTTTGA
>JAILDF010000005.1 GCA_024689585.1 Oribacterium sp. | reverse complement strand
CATGCCACGGAGTATACGATACTTGGTATCCTTTTATTTATGACATGCCGTGAAAGCTTTGGCATGAATCTCAAAGCTTCGTTTAAGAATGCTTTTCTTGCGGGTACAGCCTATGCGGCCACGGATGAGTTTCACCAGCTGTTTGTGCCGGGAAGAGCCGGGATGATCAGCGATGTTCTGATCGATTCCCTGGGAGTGCTGTTCGGATGCCTTTTGGTTTCTGCACTATGCAGGATTTTCAGAAAGAAGTGAAAGGTCTCCGGGATGGCATGTGCCGGTGATCCTGAAACGGGCCATGACATCATGCGGGTCCGGTGAATGATCATCAAAGCTTTTGAATATATCAGTACTATAACTGGGATTTATACAACCGGGGTTTTACCCCGGTTTTTCTTTTGTCTTCGGTTGAAAAGGACTTATGGATATGATTATAATGATGTAGAAACTCTACGGGAAAGGTGATCCGGAGGCATAACATACCGCCGGCACGCTCCTGTGGCAGTATTGCTTCAACAAAAACACAGAGGTGTAATATTTATGAGCTGTATTATGATCGGCATCGCCGGCGGTTCAGGTTCCGGCAAGTCTACATTTACAAACAGGATCAAAGCTGAATTCGGAGACAAGGTAACTGTTATTTATCATGACAATTACTATAAATCCAACGACGGAATCCCCTTTGAGATACGTCAGAAGAACAATTATGATTCTCCGGAAGCCTTTGAGACGGATCTTCTGATCTCGCATTTAAAATCACTTAGAAGGGGAGAATCGGTACAGTGTCCTGTATATGATTATTCACAGCACAACCGTACAGATAAAACCATAGAGCTTAAGCCTTCAAGGATAATCATTGTTGAGGGCATCCTGGTTCTTGAGAATCCCGAGCTTCGTTCGCTTTTTGACATCAAGATTTACGTTGAAGCAGATGCGGATGAAAGAATCATCAGACGAATCATCCGTGACGTAAAGGAACGTGGCAGACAGGTTGAAGACATTTCCACCCAGTATCTCACAACCGTAAAGCCGATGCATTATCTTTATGTTGAGCCCACAAAGGCTAAGGCGGATATAGTTATCAACAGCGGACTTAATGATGTGGCATTTGATCTTATGAAAACAAAGATCAGAAGTCTTTTGGAAAATGGAGCCGATTAGACCGACATTTTCATATGGGAATTTACGAAAAATACGCTTTGACATAGGAACCGTCAGGATCTTGTCAGTATGTCAGAATTAAGGCTCAAAAACAGTGTTGATATAGGGGCTGACCGGATCTTGTCAGTATGTCAGAATTAAGGCTCTAAAAAGCAACGTTAATATAGGAGGAGAGACCAATGCTTTATAACAGTACACGCGGAGGAGAAACAGGCTTACAGGCATCAGAGGCTATACTTAAGGGACTTTCGGATGACGGCGGATTATTTATGCCGGAAGCACTTCCTAAGCTTTCAAAATCTTTAAAGGAGCTCAGCGGCATGTCCTACCAGGATCTCGCTTATGAGGTTATGAAGGAGTTCCTTACGGATTTCACAGAGGAGGAGCTTCGTCACTGCATCAATTCTGCCTATGATGAGAAATTTGAGACACCGGAGATAGCTCCCCTTGTAAAGAAGGACGACGCATATTTCCTTGAGCTTTTCCACGGAAGAACCATTGCCTTTAAGGATATGGCGCTCTCCATACTTCCCCACCTCATGGTGACAAGTGCAAGAAAGAACAATGTTACCGACAAGATCGTTATCCTTACAGCCACCTCCGGCGATACCGGAAAGGCTGCCATGGCAGGCTTCAGTGATGTGCCGGGAACAGAGATCATCGTTTTCTATCCTTACGGAGGCGTATCAAAGTTCCAGGAGCTTCAGATGCGCACAGAGCCCGGGCTCAATACCCATGCGGCTGCTATCCACGGCAATTTCGATGATGCCCAGACAGGAGTTAAGAAGATATTCGGAGATAAGGAGTTCGCAAAGAAGCTGAAGGACAAGGGAGTTATCCTGAGCTCCGCAAACTCCATCAATATCGGACGCCTCGTTCCCCAGGTTGCTTACTATGTATATGCGTATGCCAAGCTTCTCGCAAAGGGTGAGATTACTGACGGTGAGAAGATCAATGTCTGCGTTCCTACAGGTAACTTCGGAAATATCCTTGCGGCTTATCTCGCAAAGCATATGGGAGTGCCTATCGAGAAGCTTATCTGTGCTTCCAACGAGAACAGGGTACTTACCGACTTCTTCGGAACCGGAAAGTATGACAGAAACCGTCCGTTCATACTGACCTCAAGTCCTTCCATGGATATCCTTATCAGTTCAAATCTTGAGCG
>JAILDF010000274.1 GCA_024689585.1 Oribacterium sp. | reverse complement strand
CGCATTTCCTCCTGATACATTGTATAAATTGCGGAAATCTTTATGTCTTCTGTTTCATCGAGACTCCTGATCTCCTCCTTGTCCAGCATCATGTTTTTGATATAGGTAATAAGCGTTCTTACAGTTTTAAGATCGCTTTCGGTTGCATAAGTCTTCTCCACCTGCTGAAATATCCGGCCAAGCATTTCTGTGGTAACCTTTTCATCAGTGACCAGTGTAAATGCCTGCTTCCCGATACGTCTCCCATAGAAGTTAATGATTCTGGCGCATACTCCGTTGATGGTCCTGAACTCAAGACTCTCCGTATATTTATCTCCAAAAAGACTTCTGAATCTCTCCGCCATATCCCTTGTCGCCGCAACAGTATAGGTAAGTGTAAGTATACTGCCCGGATCTATATGCTTCACATAAATCATGTACCCGAGTCTCGCGACAAGAACTGTTGTCTTACCGGATCCGGGCACAGCAAGAAGCAGCACCGCACCATCGACGGCATTAACCGCGGCACGCTGCTGCTCAGTAAGTCGTATATCATGTTCCATAAGGTAATCGTAAAAATTCATAGGACAGAATATAACATACGACACACAGGAATCTCAAGCTAAAGGTATCCGATACTCTTATGAATAAAAGTTTTTGGACGAATGATAATATAGAAACGTTAGTTTCTTCAACCTGGAAAATGCAGGGAATATGCCCCAAAATTTGCATTTTCTACAAGTCAGAGAGGTATCACCGATGTCAAAATATAAATCCATTTATGTAGCCGCTATAATCATATGTATGTTTCTACTATTTACCGGCTGCAGCAAAAAAGAACCGGAATACGAATCTCTTGAGGCAGAACTCCATGCCATCATGCAGGACAGGATCAGCAATCCTCTGGTTATGAGAATGGATGACACTTCGGGAACTTCCTATCTTTATCTTGATGATACTCTGGGCGTACTGTACCAGCCAAGTCATAAGAAAAAATCCATCACCATCTGCAATAAAAACAAGGATACAAATGTGTGGTCTACTTATGGTTATCTTATGAAGAGTTCCGAAGACAAATACAGTGCCTACACACCAAAGTACGCTGTTGATGCCGATGCAATGCGGGCAGATTATGTAACTCCGTTTGTTAATTTCACCGTAAAATCGGAAAACGAGAAAGAAAAAAGTCTGCAGATAGTTGTGAATTTCGCCGGCGCGGATGAAACCTGGGAGGTGAGAATAGATAATCCCAGTTTTGTGTCATTCAGAAGAACCGTTGTTCCTACCGATATCTGGATGTATGACAAAACTTCCGGAGAGTACCCCGTTGTTCTGGCAGCGGTGGTAAATGAAGTCAAAGCTGCAAATTCCACTATGGGTTCTCTTATTGAAGCCCGTACAGAAGATATTATAAATCCACCTAAAAAATCACTTTTAGATCAAATCAAAGATATTTTCAAAAAATAATCAGGCATGACTCCACTGATCAAAAATCCCTGTGGACTTCCATATAAAAACAGCGCCGAAGCTTTTGCCCCGGCGCTGTTTCGCGTACATAAACATGATCATCCAAGAAGATTCAGCATAGACCCTACAGCATAGAGATTGTTATAAGCGTAAGGTGTCTTCTTTGAATAATCAAACATCAAATTCAGATAATCCTGTCCAAGGTCTGCTGACTGACCAAAGATACTTCCGCCACTTCCGAGAAGACCGGTTTCATTACCAAGCAGGCTTCTGCCCATAATACTGGTTACGGACTTCGATAATGCTTCATCGGCTTTCTGACTCAGATTTGTTGCGATTCCATACTGACCTCCGATTATTTCGCGGGTAGTATCATAATCTTTTTCAAGAGCAGATTTTAGTCTGGCCTCGTCCAGACTCAGATTACCATTCTTGTCGTAAGACAATCCAACCATACTGAGAACCGTTCCGTTGGAAATCCTCTTTGACATATCCGAAATCTGACTGTAAACGCCGCTGCCCAGACTCTTACCTACAGAAAGTGTCTCCATGGTATCGTTATACTTTTTCACCATATCCTTCATGGCGGACACAATGTTATCTTCATCGACACCGGTGTAAATACTGGTTGTTCCCGTACCCTTCAGAGTCATAGTCGCATCAGCATTACTTAAGCTGATAGTATTGGACTTTGAGGTATATTGGGTCGTTTTGCCATTCTCGGTAATGGAATACCTCGCCGGTTCAGTATCTGTTGCCAGATTCTGAACATCAACTGTAAATTCCTTTGCCCTACTGAGAGACTTTGTGGATATCTCTGCAACACCTTCGTCTGAGGATCCAAGCGTAAACTCAGAGAAGACATTTCCCGGTTTGTAGTAGCTAAGCCTGTCAGCCGCTTTCTCCATACCCGTCAGGTCACTTTTGTAAAGACTGAGAAAAGCCGTGGTATTATCGACACCGGAGGTAGATGTGCTCAAGCCCTGAGTTCCAAGATAAGACGAAACCCTGGATGCATTTCTCGAAGCAAGTGATGAATTGATACTGTACTGGTATCTCATCAGATCATACATGCTTTGTATGCTTGAGGAATTGTAAAAATCAAAAGAACCTACACCGCCTAAAGCACTTATTGACATCTTTTGCCTCCTTTCATCAATATTGTCAGTACATATCCTTATGTACTGCAGTGTTCCGATCACGAACTGTTCGTCTGCATCATCACAGACTTCTCTACTTTTATGATAACACAACCCTCAAAAATCGGCGACATAAAAATGATTATTATCGACAACATAAAAATATTTTTTATCAGCAATTTATACATAAATTTTGTTTATACATAAATTTAAATCTATAAATTTAACAAATATATGCCGCAGAGTTATTATAGCTATATACAAAATGAATGAGAAGAAAGGTGCACGTCTTCTCATTACTGAGTCGAAATTCATGTGATAGATTCACAGATAATTCAAAGGGGATTTTACTATGAAACAATTCAAATTAGGGCTCGTTCCAAAGCTCATCATTGCAATCATTCTGGGCATTTTGATCGGACAGTTCACTCCATTATGGTTCTGCAAAACTGTAGTTACTTTATCAACAAACTTCAGTGTTTTCCTGAAATTCGTCATCCCTCTCATGATTCTTGCATACGTTACCATGGGTATCGCAGATCTTTCACAGGGCGCAGGAAAGCTTCTTGTAGTGACAGTACTTATTGCCTATTCAAGTACACTTATTGCCGGAAGCCTCTCATTCATAGTTTCCGACACACTTTTCCCTCACTTCATGTCTCCTGATGCTCTCGAGAAGATTCAGGCAACAGCTGACGTGAGTGTTGGTTCCTACTTCACCATTTCACTTCCGGCAGTCATCGATACACTGTCAGCAGTTGTGCTTGCTTTTATCCTTGGTCTCTGCATGTCAACTCTTCGCGGTAAGACCATCGGTACATCTCTTTACAACGGAATGAAGGATTTTTCAGCTATAATTGATTCTGTTCTTCACACAGCTATCATCCCTCTTCTTCCATTATATATCTGTGGTACCTTTGTTGACCTTACATATTCAGGCAAGACATTTACTATCCTCAGCATTCTCTGGAAGGTGTTTGTGGTAGTTATAGCTATGCACCTTATTTATATTTTTATGCAGTTCACACTTGCAGGAAGTATTGCTCACAAGAATCCGTTAACACTTATTAAGAACCAGATTCCGGGTTATACAACAGCTATCGGAACACAGTCTTCAGCTGCAACCATCCCTGTAAACCTTGAGTGTGCAAAAGCTGACGGCGTTTGCTCTCAGATCAGAAACTTCGTTGTACCTCTTTGTGCCAACATCCATATGTGCGGATCCATGATCACCATCACAGCCTGCGCCACAGCAGTATGTCTCATGAATGATCTTCCTATCAGCCTTGCAACAGTTATTCCTTTCATCATGACCCTTGGCGTAGCAATGGTTGCTTCACCGGGAGCTCCGGGCGGATCTATCATGACTGCTCTTCCATTCCTTTACATGGTATTCGGAACAACTGCAGGTGACCCTAACGGTCCTATCTGTGCACTTATGGTAGCTCTTTACATCACACAGGATTCTTTCGGAACAGCATGCAATGTTTCAGGTGATAATGCCATCGGCGTTGTGGTTGATCAGATCTATAAGAAGTTCATCTTAAAGGATGCTGAGGCTAAGGCTGAACCGGCTACCGCCAAGACAGTTTAAAAACCCGGGAACTCTGTTCCCATGCAAACCGTCCATCGGTGTTCGCTGATAACTATGTGCCAATCAGCATTTTATGATATTTACCCTTCGGCGGCTATGCGATAAACTAAAATCAGTGTTTCCTTAATAACGGGAACACTGATTTATCTTTTTAAAGGAATTTCTGTAGAGCTACGCAAAATAGTCTCAAGTATATTAAAGAAAGTTATCGGATAAAAATGAATATTTTCAACATCATAGGGCCCATTATGATCGGTCCTTCCAGTTCACACACTGCGGGTGCCTGCCGAATCGGCGCAGTGGTCAACAAAATAGTTGATAATGATACCCTTACAGAAGTAAAAATCCAGTTGTCAGGTTCCTTTGCACGTACCTATAAGGGTCACGGCACAGACAGAGCCATCCTTGCAGGTATCATGGGCTACAAAAGCTGGTCTGAAGAGATCAGAAATGCCATGGATATCGCAAATGAACGCGGACTTAAGTATGAGTTCATAGCTGAAGACATTCCGGGAGCTCATCCCAATACCGCAAGAATATCCTTCACCTGCGCAAGCGGAAAAACCGGTGTAGTTGAAGGTGCCAGCATCGGAGGCGGAAACATTAGAATAGACAATATAGACGGCATGGAAGTAAGTTTCAGCGGAGAAAACAACACTCTGTTTGTTCTCCATCAGGATAAACCCGGTGTCATCGCCAATGTAACAAATCTTATGTACTGGCGCTACGGCGACCTGAACATCAGCGGATTCCACTTAAGTCGCAAGGAACCGGGCGGTGATGCTCTTATGACTCTGGAGCTGGATGACCTCCCACCTGAGCAGCTGATCACAGACCTCAAAAAAATGGATAATATCGATAATGCATTACTTATTCACGCGATTTAAAATGTCAGATAATCGATAGGCCGACACCAAATTTAAGATTAAACAGCAAAAGGATGCACCTTATCAAGGAACCGATTAAATCTGCACGTCAGAAATAAACAGCGAAATAAAACGCGTTTCACAGAGGAGATATTTAATGCTTACATATAATTCAGTAAAAGAGCTGGTGGACCTGGCAGTTCAGAACAAATGCCGCATCAGTGATATCTGCATCAAAGACCAGGCAAAGAAAATGGGCAAGTCCGAAGATGAGCTTTTCGAACAGATGGAAAAATGCTTCGACACCATGTGCGAATCCGCAGAATGGGGAGAACAGGAAGGGCGCAGATCAACCTCCGGCCTCACCGGAGACGAAGGATATCTCATGAAGAAGTATGCCGAAAAGGACGGCGGTCTCATGGGTAAGCCGATGTCAAGGGCCGTATCCCGTGCCCTTGCGGTTTCCAATTGCAACGCTGCCATGGGTAAGATCGTGGCAACTCCTACTGCCGGAAGCTGCGGAATACTTCCGGGTTGTCTTATCACAGCATATAAAGAAAGGCAGATGCCAAAGAAAGATATAGTAATGTCTATATTTACTGCAGCGGCTTTCGGTATGATCATTGCCCAGAAGGCTTCCATCGCAGGTGCACAGGGTGGTTGTCAGGCAGAGTGCGGCAGTGCCTCAGGAATGGCAGCGGCAGCTCTCGTTGAGCTCATGGGCGGCACACCACAAATGTGTGCAGACGCTCTCGCCATCGCTATAGTGAATCAGGAAGGTCTGGTGTGTGATCCTGTTGCGGGTCTCGTAGAAATCCCATGCATCAAGAGAAACGCCTCCGGCGTTGTAATCGCCTTCTCTTCCGCAGATATGGCTCTTGCGGGAATCGAAGCAAAGATCCCTGCCGACGAGTGCATCGACGCAATGCGTGAAGTAGGTGATGCAATGTCACGAGACCTTAAGGAAACCGCCACAGGTGGACTTGCAGCTACCCCTACAGGAAAGAAATACCGGACCCAGGTCTTCGGTGAATAAAAAAGAAAGTGCTGATCAAATCAGCACTTTCTTTTTTTTCAAGGATCATATATTTTACAGTCGATTTCACAAATAGTATGATTACGTAAAGGTTTACTATATGGAGATGATTCTATGAATATCCGGACATCATATGACAGCTTGTAACAGTTCAGCCGGAGCCTCTGTGCCGTTCTTCTCCGCCTCAGAAAAATCCTGATTGATAAGCGACCAGGCCTTCTCAACAATCTCGGGGATAAGCTCATACATTACCATGAAGTCCCCTTTTGCATATTCCGTAATCCTGAAAATCGCCAAGAGCCTGAACCCTATTGTCACCCTTCAGTGATCTCACATGAAGAGTCTGTACTTCCAGAACTCTGTATTCATAATCTGACTCTTTCTGACAATTACTGCACTTCATAAATGCTTTATAACATTCCTCCGAGAATCGACAATAACAGTGAACCGATTATAAGGATGATGGAACCTCCGATTCTTGATGATATCTGTGAGAATGGCATCAGCTCCATTCTATTTGCTGTATCTTGATATAGCTTTCTGATACACTTTTACGGATGCAAACCAGGAAAATGCCTCCGGAAGAACATGTGACCTGAGACTGCTGAATGATAAAAAGGAGCCGTCACACTGTGACGGCTCCAAATATTACGATCATTGACGCCAAAGGTCAGACACATTATCCAATGTATGCTACTGCGCTGTCACCTGCGATTCTACCGAATACGATGATATCAGCTACAGCATTTCCGCCGAGACGGTTAGCACCGTGAACGCCTCCGGTAACTTCACCTGCTGCGAAAAGACCCGGTATAACTTCACCGTCAGTATTGATAACTTCTGCAGAAGTGTCGATCTTGAGACCACCCATTGTGTGGTGGATTCCAGGAGAAACCTTGATAGCATAGAAAGGTGCTGTTGTAAGGTCGTTATCGCTTGAGAATGATGTACGGCCGAACTCTTCATCCTTCTTTTCGCCCCAGATCTTAGCCCATCCGTCCATGGTCTCCTTAAATGCATCTGCAGGAACACCCATAGCCTCTGCAAGCTCTTCGTATGTCTCACCCTTTACTGCATATCCTGAATTGTAATATCCAGCATAAACTGATGAAGCATCCATCATCTTCTGGTCAAGAATGATCCACGCACATCCATCTGTCTGTGCGATTTCGGCTGCAGAAACCTTATCTCTTGTGGAAACTTCGTCGTAGAAACGCTTACCTTCCATATTAACAAGGATAGCACCGTCTCCACGGATACCCTCAGTGATAAGGTGAGCGTTACCGTCAGCATCAACAGTCACTGTCGGATGGATCTGAATCTGCTCCATGTCAACTGTATCAGCCTTAACGTCATCAGATGTTGCCATATCGATACCCTGTCCAAGAGAACCTGCTGCATTGGTTGTAACAAAGCCTTCAAGGTCAGGGTTGTACTTAACTACTCTGTCAAGATCAGCACCGAAACCACCTGTAGCAAGAATAACGGCCTTGGCATTGACAGTAACAGTATTGCCTGTCTCGCCTTCAGCAATTACACCTACAGCCTTACCGTCCTCCATGATGATCTTGTTAGCTGTTGTGTTGTAGTAAACATCGATATTGTCCTTGCCCTCTACATTCTTTGTAAGGATAGGTACAAGGTAAGCACCGACAGCCGTTGTCTTTCCTTCAGCATTAACAGGTCTGTGGATACGTTTTACAGAAGCACCGCCAAAAGCACCAACTGATGGAAGCTCAGCATCATGCTCTTTAAGCCAGTCAACTGCTCCTGATGTGTTCTCGCAAAGTGTCTTTACAAGCTCAAAATCGTTGATACCCTTACCGCCGATCATTGTATCAAGCTCGAAAAGCTCTACAGAATCAAAATATCCTTCAGGCTTTGCCTGATACTCATCCCATTGCTTCTGTACTGTAGCAGCAAGTTCCTTTATAGCTTCATTATCAGCCCAGGACTCCTTGGCCGTGTTAAGCGTCTTGTTTACACCGTCAGTCTCACCGAACTCATTTTCATCCTGTGTTGCTGTCTTCGCTGCATTAAGTCCACCGGTTGAACGGACAGTGTTTCCTCCGCCCATTGACTGTGACTCGAGAATGACTACATTCTTACCTGCCTCTGAAGCTGTGATAGCAGCCGCCATTCCGGCACCACCCATACCAACAACTACTACATCTGCTTCAACTGACATATCTTCTGCAGGTGCTGCAGCGGCCGCCTCTACAGAATCAAGATCCTCAGGCTTAAGTCCTGCCTCAGCAAGTGCAGCAGTAGCTGCTTCTACAATAGCCTTTGATGTGATTGTTGCTCCTGAAATAGCATCAACCTGAACAGTATTTCTCTCGATCATCTCCTCAGGAAATGCCTCGATGGCCTTGGTACCGATACCATCTGTTTCACCGGCTCCTTCAATCTTTACGTCGGCAATCTTTCCATCCTTGAGTGTGATAGCGACCTTTACAGGATTGCTCTCTCCACCCATTCCTACTGCGGTACCCTCATAAGTACCATCAGCTCCTGCTTCAGCCTTGGCAGCTTCTGTTGCTGCTTCCGTTGCTGCTGTGGCAGCTGCCTCTGTTGCTGCAGCTGTTGTCTCTGCAGGCTTTGAGCCGCCGCATCCTGAAAGCGCTGAAGCTGTCATCGCACTTGCAAGTATTACTGCTGTTGCAGATTTTCCAAAGTTTCTCTTTTTCATAATAATGTTACCTCTCTATAGATAATAACGTCGCTCTGCTCTATTACTTCGACAATTATCCGGATAAACATAATAGTTTTGTTAATGATCCGAGGTATTCTTAATAAAAAACTAAGAATTCATCACTAATGTGCCGAACCAATCAGATGTTCAGAAGCTTGCTGTACTCCTGAAGTGCGCCCTCTGTTTCATGTGCCAGAACCTTCTTTGCAAGTGTCTTGCCAAGCTGTACACCCTCCTGGTCAAAGCTGTTGATATTCCAGATAAATCCCTGGAACATTACCTTGTTCTCGAAGTGAGCAAGAAGTGCACCGAGAGCCTTAGGATCAAGCTGATCTCCGATGATGATACTTGATGGACGGCCGCCCTGGAAGTTCTTGTTCTTGTTCTCGTCAGACTTTCCGCATGCAAATGCTACGATCTGGGCTGCAACATTGGCACAAAGCTTCTGCTGGCTGGTGCTGCCCTGGATGTCTACGTCATTCTCGCACTGGTTGTTGCGGAATCCAATAAACTGAAGAGGTACGATGTCTGTTCCCTGGTGAAGGAGCTGATAGAAGCTGTGCTGTCCGTTTGTTCCCGGCTCACCGAAGATAACAGGGCCTGTTACATAATCGATAGGCTCACCGAAACGGTTAACGCTCTTACCGTTAGACTCCATATCAAGCTGCTGAAGGTGTGCAGGGAAACGGCTCAGTGCCTGAGAGTATGGAAGAACCGCTGTGCAAGGGTATCCAAGTACGTTTCTCTCATAGAAGCCGATAAGAGCATCAAGCATTGCAGGATTCTTTAAAGCATCCTTGTTTGTTGAGAGCTTGTCTTCTGCTGCCGCACCATCAAGGAAGTCTGCGAATACTTCAGGTCCGAAAGCAAGTGAAAGAACTGCTCCGCCCACTCCGGAGGTAGATGAATAACGTCCGCCGATATAATCATCCATATAGAATGCAGTAATGAAATCGTCACTGTGAGCAAGCGGTGAAGTCTCTGAAGTAACAGCAATCATGTGCTTTGAAGCATCAAGTCCGGCCTTCTTAAGTGCATCCATAACGAAGGACTGGTTTGTAAGTGTCTCAAGTGTTGTTCCTGACTTTGAAACAAGAATGAAAAGTGAATGAGCAACATCAATGGAATTAAGCACAGCTGTTGCATCATCAGGATCAACGTTGCTGATGAACTTAGCTTCCATCTTGAAGGTGTTATGCTTCTTTGCCCAGTTCTCAAGTGCGAGGTACATAGCGCGGGGACCAAGATCACTTCCGCCGATACCGATCTGAACTACTGTTGTGAACTTCTCGCCTTTTGCATTGGCAATTTCACCTGAGTGCACCTTGTTTGCAAACTCAGCTATTCTCTTCTGCTCGTTGACATAAAACTCACGCTTATTTACTCCGTCTGCAACAACGTCCTTTCCAAGCTGACCTCTGGTGAGCTGATGGAGAACCATTCTCTTCTCGCCTGTATTGATAACTTCTCCCTCATAAAGAGCCTGATACTTTTCGGTAAGCTGGGCCTCATCAGCAAGAGCTGCGAGAGCCTTTAATACATCATCATCAACCTCTTTGGAAGCATAATTGTATGTAAGACCTGCTGCCATCGGTACAGAATACTTGCCGACTCTCTCAGCACCCTTTGCACCGGACATAGCCTCCACAAGATTAATGTGCTTAACATTTTTAAGTTCCTGATAAGACTTTAAAGTATCAAGATTGTTCCAGTTTGTCATGTTCAGATTCCTCCTTAACCATGTACCTTCATGGATTAAAATTGTCTGGTTTTTTATAAAAAACCAACAGATACATTATCGCTTTTATTGCGGCAAATCGCAAGAAATAAATGAGACGAAATCTATTCCCGGATGAGCTGCTGCAATATTTGAATTTACTTAACTGTTTCGGCAAGTACTGCAGCAAGATCCTTAAGCTGTGCCCTGGATGCATCATCCACAGATGATGTCAGCTTTACGGAAGGCTCCAAGATGGTCATGTCCTTCATGGTGCCGAGGAGCTCTGTCATCTTCTTTCCTGCCATCGATGCCCAGCTGCCGTTTTCGATAAGTCCAACCTTTCTTCCGGACAGATTATGGTTCTTAATGTCTGTAAGGAATGTATGCATATGGTCAAATATCTCTGCATTGTAGGTTGCACTTGCAAATACAAGTGTTGAATACTCAAATGCTGTGGAAAGCAGGTATGAAAAATGTGTTTTGGAAACATCAAAAACCTTTACGTCCTTAACACCAAGCTCCGCAAGATCCATAGCGAGAATGTCGGCGGCATTGGCAGTATTTCCGTAAACCGAGCCATAGAAAACAGCAACTGAATTCTTTTCCGGAGTATAGGTCGCCCACTTGGTATAGAGATCAATTATCTTTCCGAAATCGCTTCTCCAGAGATGGCCGTGGAGAGGGAGAATCATCCTGATATCAAGAGCTGCTGCCTTCTTAAGAAGTGCATTGGTCTGAACACCGTATTTTCCTACGATATTGACATAA
>JAILDF010000214.1 GCA_024689585.1 Oribacterium sp. | reverse complement strand
TGATTCTCAACTACCATCATTTCGTCGGTATAACTGAGAATCTTTCTCTTTACGCCTTTACCGCACTCCTCAAAATCTATATCCTTATTGAACGTCCATATTGCATTTTTGGTATTTTTCATGTGAGCCTCCTTAAGTTTTCTTATTTATAATCATATCCGAATCCTGAGCCATCTGCAAAATCTTTTTTTCTTTTCAGCATAGTTTAAGTTTTCTGTTCTATATTGTGCCCATCGAAAGCAAATAATCTCTATAAAATAAAGGACAAAAATAATGAAAAGAAAAAACATAGCAATCACAGCAACAACATTACTTACAGCTTCGCTAATGCTTAGCGCGTGCGGATCATCAGCTTCTTCTGCTACTGCAACTACCGTTGAGGCTACACAGGATAACTCAGTAAATGGCATGCAGAACAACAGGCCTGATGGCCAGGGTGCACCGGGTGAAAACGGTCAGGATTCACCGGATGGTAACAGTCAGGGCGGTCCCGGTGGAAACGGTCAGGGCGGCCCAAACGGCGAGGGCGGCCAGGGTGCTACTAATGGAAATGAGCAGGGCGCTCCAGACGGAAATGGTCATGATGGCCCCGGCGGCATAAATGGCGGAGGCGATTTTGAACCCGGCAACGGCCAGGGCGGTCCCGGTGGAAATGGTCAGGGCGGCCCCGGCGGAATGCCCGGCGGAAACGGCCAGGGTGGTCCGGGAGGAATGCCCGGCGGCGGATCCTCCAAGCCCGAAAGCTATTCTGCTGTAAATGATATAACTTCAGATGCAGACCTCACAGGAAACATTGATTCAACAGGAACAGATCAGAATGCAGTTCTCGTATCAAACGGTGCAGCCGTAACCATCAGGAACGCAAACATCACAAGAAACTCCTCTGATTCAACCGGCGGCGACACAAGTTCCTTCTACGGTGTGGGTGCTGCTGTACTTGCCACAGACGGTACAGCTTATGTTTCAAATTCAACCATCACAACCGATGCCAAGGGCGGTGCAGGTGTATTCGCATACGATAAGGGTGTCAGCTACGTGGCTGATACAACCATCACAACAGCAAAGGACACTTCAGGCGGTATCCACGTTGCAGGCGGCGGAACTCTCTATGCATGGAACGATACCGTAACCACAAACGGTGAATCCTCTGCAGCTATCCGCTCTGACAGAGGCGGCGGAAAGATGGTTGTGGACGGCGGAACCTATGTTTCAAACGGCAGCGGTTCTCCGGCTGTATATTCAACTGCCGACATAAGCATTAACGACGCAACCCTTACAGCAAACGGATCAGAAGCTATCTGCATCGAAGGCGACAACCAGATCAGACTTTTCAACTGTGATCTTTCCGGCAACATGGCTGACCTTTCACAGAACAATCTCACATGGAATGTCATCCTCTATCAGTCCATGTCCGGCGACTCAGAAGTTGGTAATTCAACCTTTGAGATGGACGGCGGAACACTCACAGCCAAGAATGGCGGTATGTTCTACTCAACCAATACACAGTCAACCTTCACTTTGAAAGATGTAGACATTACCTATGCCGAAGATAATGACTTCTTCCTGCGCGTTACCGGAAACAGCAATGAGCGCGGATGGGGAAGCACAGGCGCTAACGGCGCAGACACAACATTTACTGCCATCTCTCAGGATATGGAGGGTAATGTTATATGGGATTCTATTTCTGAGCTTGATTTCTACATGACTGAAGGTTCAACACTTAAGGGTGCCTTCGTGGACGACGAGTCTGATGCAGGTAACGGCGGAAACGGTTATGCTAATGTCTACATCGACAGCACTTCAACCTGGACCGTAACAGGAAACTCAACTGTTACAAACCTTTACTCAGAAGGTAAGATCGTTGATGCATCAGGTAAGGCTGTGACTATCGTTGACAAGAACGGAAATGTTATTGTTTCAGGTGATTCAAACTACACTGTTACAGTAACCGGTGATTATAAGGAAACTGGAGACCTGTCAGGTGCCAACAAGCTTAGCAGCTGGTCAGACTACAAGGTAACAAAGCCATCACAGCTTTCCTGATAAAGCATTTTAGCAAATATCACACAACAGACAAAAGCTCTGTCCCAGATTATAATGGGGCAGAGCTTTTCACATTATCTCATCACCGTATGGAATATTTTATGGCATGCGTGAATGGATTCTATGATTGGATAGATAGGATAAATGTGTATCATTCCCTCTCCTACTATGAGCTCATTGGACACATCCTGATCCAGCATACGGAACATCTTTGTCACATCCGGATACAGAACCTCATTCATTAAGTTTATATCCTATGGTTCTGCTTTTTGCCTTTATTGCAGCTCCACAGTGAGGGCAACTTGTATGTATCCCATGTATATATACACCGTTGCAATATTCGCAGGTATCTTCCATCAGCGCGTCTGTTGCAGAAGGACATAGGGTTGCATTTTCCTTTAGCTTTTCATCCGGATCCTTTTTCTGATTCAGGAACAATATCAGCATGGCCAATGGAATGCCAAGACCTATGCTTGAATGAAGAATCATAAACAGCAGTAATTCCGGATCTGCAGATGTCTTCATGCCATTCTCGCTCACATAGTTGAATCCTTCGGTAAATGCTTCCTTTACCGAGTATTTTGTTCTTGCCGTGAGGCATTTGTTAACAATCTCATTGAATTCATCGGTAAGCTTTTCTGTAAGAATGCCGTCAGTATCGTCACCCTGCATGCCCTCAAAATACCAGTCTTCGAATCCTGCTGCAAGATCAGACGAATAAACGATGAGCCAGTGCTTCTCATCCGGGAACATATTTACATAGCGGTCATATGCATAGTTTTCAAGATCATTGTAATAACCCTTCCATTCACGATTATCTACCGTGATGATTGCAGGCGTAATACCTGTCTTGTCCCTGAATGTTATCAGATCTTCGTATAACTCTGTTTCTTCTCCGGATGTCAGAACATCAATCCCGTCCTCTATGATCACTTCTGAGTTGTAATCCATGACAAGCTTCTTAGGTACATGGAATATCATGATATAAAACGGTATGGATATTGCGATCCATACTGCCATGAAAATTATCAGAAACGGTACCGGACTTTTCTCACTTTTATATTTTCTGTCGCTGTAATAATAATGTGGTTGTCCGGCTTTGTAGTATACGTATCTGTTGGTTCCGGGCACGTAATGGTCATATACGCGGTGTGACGAACCGCCTGAACCCGAATGTGATGATGAATGTGAAAATGAGTGTCCTCCGTGGGAACCTCCGCCGTGAGAACCCCCGCCCGATGAATGTGGCATTTATTATACTTCCTTTCTTATTTCTTTAAGCTATAAGTATTTTTGTCAAAATCAAGGAGCCCTTCTTCCTTCATACTTGAAAGTTCCCGGGTCATGGCACTCCTGTTGGCACAAAGATACTCCGCAAGTTCTGTCCTGCTGAGAGGTGATTCCACATAACGCGAATGCTGTTTCTGTGACAGCATCGAAAGATATGCAAGTATCTTATCCCTTAGAGATGATTTGGATGACACCTCAATCTTTTCCATAAGAGATACGTTTTTCTCCCCCATAAGCCGGAACATATTCCTGGTAATCTGAGCGTGAAATCCGCACTGTCTCGGACAACTATGAATAATGCTTGCTGCTGCAAGAAAAATAATCTCCGAGTCCTTCACTGCCTGAAATCTTACGTAGGATTCGGAAACATCCTGAACTGCAAAGCTCTCACCTATGAGATCACCGGGTTCCATATACCCAAGCATTATCTGATTTCCCCAGATGTCATCCTTAAGCATATGAACCATGCCCGAGAGCACTACGCCAATGTAATGAACACTGTCCTGCTCAAGGATTATATTTTCCCCCTTTTTATACTTTTGCATATAGCTTCTTAAACACAAGAAAAGCTGATTGAGATCCGGCTCATCGATATCAGCAAATAATGGTATTTCTTTAAATGTTATTTCTTTCTTCATCATGTTTTAATTCTATTTCGTTTTTGTTGCGCAAGCAACATCATTATTTGGCATATTACATTAATATCTGCATAACCAAATGACAAAAAAAAGTGTTTAGGAATCTTAAATTACAACAAAGCACAGTATGTCATACAGGAGATATTTTCCTCTTAATTGGCGTTTTAAAAAAGGAGAACAAAAATGAGCGCAATTTTAGGTCCGATTCATCAATGGATGTACCAAAAAGTTCTGGCAAGAGAAGAACTAATAGGCGATATCATTAAAACCGCAGAAGACAATAACTGGGAAGCATCCGTAAATGGAAAACCTTTGGACAGCTTTACCCCAAAAATTTTCCCACCAATCGAAGAAGTCATCGACCTTTCAAATATACATGCTTCGCTTTCTTCCCTCATTCATGGTGTTGAAAGCCGTTATGCAGAACTTATAGTCGGACTTTTACGCCGTGACGGATCAAGATTCAATCTAATCAAGGATACCGTTCGCAAGTTTGGTAAAGATAACAAAATAACTGAAGACATTCCTGTCCGTGAGGCATTCCAAGCTGTAAACGACATACTTCTTGATGGGATGCCCTGTGACAGAGCAATGAACATATCCGGTTCAACTGATAACTGCATCGCATTTTCATATGTCATGGACACCCACACTGAGTACTGGAAAAAGTTCGGCGGTGACGGAGACGACTTCTATGAGCTGAGAATGGCATTTATCGAAGGCATGCTGGAAAACTCAGGACACCGTCTTGAAGTAGTCGGCGACAGAATGTACGAATTATATTGAAGGAGAAAAATTATGATCACAAAAGATATGATAATGGGAGAAATAGTAAGCAGTTATGAAGGCGCAACATCAGCACTCATGAACCTCGGTATGGGATGTATTTCCTGTCCCGCTTCACTCAGTGAATCACTTGAAAATGCAGCACTTGTACACGGCAAGGATGCTGACGAGGTAGCTGCATATCTTAATCAGCAACTTGGTCTAAATTAAAAGATCAGGAAACTCTCAAAGGAGAACGTTATGTATTGTACCGATATCATGATGGAGGAGCATGAAAACATCCTCCGCTTTTTAACATCTGTACGCAGTATGTGCTGCAAGGTTCTTGACGGTTCAGAGCTTGTCTCGGGAGACTTCCGAAATATCATTGATTTCGCAAGAAACTACTCAGACCATCACCATCACGGAAAGGAAGAAAAGTTCCTATTCAATGAAATGGAATCCCGTATGGGTGCCATCGGACAGAATCTCATTCGTCACGGTATGCTGGTGGAGCATGAACTCTGTCGTGCCCACATCTACGACCTCGAAAATGCTCTTAAGCTTTGGGACAAAGAACAAAAGACTATTTATAAACTTGATATCTTAGAGGCTGCAATGGGCTACGCAACTCTTCTCTCAAGACATATAAAGAAAGAAAATGATGTAGTCTACCCCTTTGCAGAAAAGCATCTTTCAAAAGAAGTCATCGATTCTGTAAACGATAAGGTTTCTGCCTTTGAAGCAGAAACCGAAAAACAGGGAATACAGAAAAAATATCTCAGCATGATAGAATACATGATCAAGACATATGGTGCTGTTGAAGATCAGCATGACCTTTTATAATCCCATTGAAAAGCGGTGAAAACCCGGTAATGGCATTATGCCGATGATACCCGCACAGAGGCCGGAGGAACTCAGGCAGCAAATAGAGGATAATCTGAAGAGCCTTGAGACGGACCATCTGGGAATCGTCAATTTCCGCAGGATCGCACCTAGAACGTTTCCCTTAAAACCGAGCCAGAAGGTGAATTTATTCCATTGTTGTCTATTTTTATTCCATCGCTGTCAATTTCGGTTCCATCAAAGGGCAATAATTGGCTGAAAACTGTCCTTGATTTTTGCACCGGTTTATAATACCCACGGCTTTCCAGTGTGTATTAGTGAGTTTATTTGTCAAAATCACTTGTTTTGAATCGATATTTTTTAAACTAACTATTCTCGCGATTTTCTTTAAATGCCTTCATCATTTCATTTGTCAGGCTCAGATTATCTTCCTGCAGAACAATATCATTTCTATGTACCCACTCAGCGTATCTAAGCTCATTCTCATCCATATGGATTTCTGCATCGTCTTCAGCATCGCAATAGAATCCGGCAAGGATATCCTGTGCCATGCCCCAGGGCTGTGATTTATAGTATCTGATATTTTTTACCTTGATGCCTGCTTCTTCCATTACTTCCCGGGCGACGGTTTCTTCCAGAGTTTCGCCGATTTCCGTAAAGCCTGCCACAAGTGCATTGCCTCTAAAGCCTTCCCTATATCTTGTAATAAGAATGTGATCCCCTTTTGCAACTCCAACAATTACTGCAGGATTGATCCTTGGGTAAATGACATTGCCGCACTCTGCACAGCGAAGGGCTCTCTCCTTTTTGTCAAAGCATAGTTTTTTACTACATCTTCCGCAAAAATGATTATCTGAGTACCATTTCCATAAATGATAGGCTGTAAACACAGCATAAATATCAGGTCCGGTGCAGGCTTTACGAAAGTCTCTTACAGATCTGTAAACAAAACCATCCTTTATATAATCATCCTTATCAGTGACAAGAAAATAACGTGTATCATCGATAGAAAATAGATATATTGTTTCAAGGCCCTCTGTTTCACTTCCTTTAGGGAAGGATAGATTTCCATTATCTTCGTGTACCAGAAGCTTACCTTCTTTATCAAAAAACAGCGCAATATCTTCAGGTCTTATCAGATAGTTTTTAAATCCATTGTTAAGAACGCTCGGTGCTATATCCTGTATCATTTTCTCTCCTATGTTTTTGTATTAGCATTTTAATAATCAGCTTTACCTTTGAACTCTGCCCTTTCAAAACAGTCTACACCTCCTAAGGCATGTTCATAATTCACCAAGATTCCATCAATATCTATAAAAAGTACTTTAGGCATAGGTTGTTCTCCTAAATTTATTCCCAGGTAAGTTTACCTGTTTTCTGTGCTATTTCATATCTGCCTATCTTGTATTCAAGTTTTTCCAGTGCGATATCATACTTTTTCCTGTTTTCCAGAATCTGCTCTCTTACTTCTTTAAGCAGATTTGTCCTGGCATCTATGGTGTTATCACCTTCCCGGAATAACTTCACGTATTCTATCAGCATTTCCACCGGAACTCCGGCATCACGCATACAGACGGCATTCTCCACCCATCCGATGTCAACTTCCTGATAATCCCTGATTCCTCCGGCTGTTCTGGTAACCTCCGGAATA
Source organism: Oribacterium sp. (assembly GCA_024689585.1). Classification (GTDB taxonomy): domain Bacteria; phylum Bacillota; class Clostridia; order Lachnospirales; family Lachnospiraceae; genus Oribacterium. Next base: position 5,195 of record JAILDF010000214.1, on the reverse strand, counting down.
ACACCAACTCTCTCATAATAACGGAGTGTATCGGGAGTCAGATTGTACTTTTCACAAACTTCTTTGATAGTCATAGCTTTTCTCCTTATCTATTAACTCTGTTTTTGAACCTTAATATCTGACACTTAGATGCAAATCCGGCAGACTATATAAATGCTTTTTCGCCGTTTATTTCTAACATACAGATATCAATCTCATTGCCTCATACATTCTCCGGCGTCCTCCACTCAAGCGCACTTTTCCTTTCCGCCTATTATGATTTTTCCCTTTGCATTCTCATCATCCCTGATGATCTCTGAAACCTCGGGAACCGATATGGAACCCGAAAGAGGATTCTTGATACTGATCATCGGAGTGGTTATGGTTGCTTCAACATCTGACTTTTCAAAGGCAAGATCTGTATCGATCATCCTACAGTTTATAAGCTTTAGTCCCTTGCAGTAGCAAAGGGGCTGAGTCCCGATGATGGTGCAGTTTTCAAAAGTGACATTTTCACAGTACCAAGCGAGGTATTCACCTTTTACCACACTGTTCCTCACAACAACATTTTTTGCATGCCAGAAAGCATCCTTTGTATCAAAATTGCAGTTTTCAAAAACTGAATCCGTAATGTACTGGAAAGAATACTTGCCCTTCAAGGTCACATTTGAAAATTCAAGCTGCTCTGATCTCATCATGAAATACTCACTCTTAACATCGGTATCCTTCATACTGATATTCTTCACAGACCAGCCAAACTCAGGAGAAATAATGTCACAGTTTTCAATATTTATATCGGAACATTCTCTCAGTGCCTTTATTCCGTGCATTTTTGAATTTCTTATGTTCGCATCATTTGTATACCAAAGAGCTGCCCTGCAGCTTTCAGTCATTTCAATGCCATCAAGCTCTAGCCCATCATCATGCCAAAACGGATATCTGAGGTTGAAATAGCTATCCTTCACCACAACATTTCTGCTCTCTTTAAAAGCACTCTCTCCATCTGTGGGACCGTCAAACCTGCAGCCCTCCACAATGATATCTCTGCTCCCATAAAGGGCTCTCTCTTCATCAAAAGTTTCGTTCTTTATAACCATATCTCTCATTTATTTCTTCTTACCTCTATAAAAATGTCCTCAATTATTACTGTTTAATATCGGTTTCTGTATGGTCATACTACACCCTGGAGTTAACTCCAGGTCAATAGGCTTTCTTCATTTTATTTCTAAAAAAATTCTAAAATAAAAGTGAGTGGCAAATACGTATGCCACCCACTTCTGTACCTGATATATTATGTATTTCTTTCCTTCACTTCAAGCTTTTACGATTTCAATAGAACGGATAGAAAATCGGGAGAAGTATCATGCTTACCACAAAGCATACTGCACTTACAGCGAGTCCCGGTTTGATGAAATCTTTGAATCTGACATTTCCGGGTCCGATGATCATTGAGTTTGCAGGTATAGCCATAGGTGTACATACAGCGACGCTGCTGGCGATGAAAACTGCAATTACTACAGCTCTTGGATCCGCACCCAGGGCTTCTGCTATCGTCCAGGCAATTGGACAAAGAAGTGTGCAGGCAGCTGTATTACTCATAACCTGGGTAAGTCCCCATGTAAGTATCCAAAGAGCAGCCATAAGAACTGTAGGGCTTGAATTACCGGTAAGGCTGATAACTGTATCGGCGATCATCTTTCCGGCACCTGTACTGTTCAATGCATTTCCAAGGGGCATCATGAATGCAAGCATGAAAACTGTCAGTATCTCAAAGGATGCAAAAGCTTCCTTCTCAGAAAGAATTCCTGCAAGAACGATTGCTACAGCACCACAGCAGGCGGTGATATGTATCGGCGGAAGAAAACTGAGGTAATCCTTCATCACCATACCTGCGATAGTCAGAACCATAACTACAAGTGTTGTGATTCTCTGCCAATGCGGTATATTGCTGTAATCCTGCTCCTTAGATACACTATCACCTGCATCTCTGTCAGCAATGAGTTTATCTCCAACAAAGTAATAAAGTACTGAGACTGCGATAAGCATTGGAATACCAATCTTTGCATATTCGAAGAATCCTACCGTCATGGTTCCATTGCTGAATTCTTCTATAGTGTTTTTGGCAATGAGGTTTCCGGGTGAACCGATGATGGAAATATCAGCTCCGATTGTAGCGCCGGCTACAAGAGGAAGAAGAAGCTTTATAGGCTTGATCTCTGCTCCGGAAGCAATTCCCATAACGATAGGTATAAGGATTGCAACAGTACCGCTGTTTGACACAAAGCCTGACATAATTCCTGCCAAAAGAAATACAACCAGCATCAGACCTTTCTGACTTTTTGTATGCTTAAGCATCAAACGGCTTGTAGTATAAGCAAGACCTGTTTTAAAGAAAGCAGCTCCGATAACACACATTCCCAAAATCAAAAGAACGTTACTGTTAATAACACTTTCAAATATATCTTTAGCTTCAATAATGCCGGTAAAATACAAGACAAGTGGCACACAAAAGGCAACTAATCCCATTGGGAATTTATCAACTATAAAGAGTGTGATGGCAACTGCCAGAATAATAAGTGTAATTGTAGCCTGCGACATGATGATCATCCTCCCTTATACGTATCTGCACACGTGATCCACTGCTATATCAGAGAATCCGAATGCTTCAGCCTTTGTCATTTTTCCGTTACATATGTCTTCAATGTTTCCGACCATTTCTTTACCCATTTCGCGGAAGGTTTTCTCTCCACGTACGATGGCGCTAAGATCGATATCCATATTGTCTTCCATCTTCTTATAGGTTCTTTCATTGGCTGTTACTTTTAGTACGGGGACGATGGCATTTCCGGTAGGGGTACCTCTTCCGGTGGTAAATATCACTGCCTGACATCCTGCTGCAACCATAGATGTCACTGAAGAAATATCATAGCCTGCTGTATCCATCACTACAGCACCTCTCTTTGTAGGACGTTTACCCTGTTCAAGAACTTCAACTATAGGACGGGTGCCTCCTTTTCTGATACAGCCAAGGCTCTTCTCATCCAGTGTTGAAAGACCGCCGGCTTTGTTTCCGGGAGTAGGCTGTCCGGCACGGCAATCCTGTCCGGCTGCTGTGAGGTGATCCTCATAGCTGCGGCAAACCTCAATAATCTCGTTATGAACCTTTGCATCAGCAGCTCTCTTTGCAAGCACATGCTCTCCGCCAATCCATTCAATGGATTCACTCATCATGGTAGTAGCGCCCATATCCACAAGGATGTCACTAAGCTCACCAACTGCCGGATTACTTGCTATTCCTGAGGTTGCATCTGAACCTCCGCACTCGATACCGAGAAAGAATTCGGAAACATCGAAAAGCTCCTTTTGCTGCATAGCAGCTTCCGAAGCCATATCTCTTGCTGCTCTTACTGCCTTTTCTATAGTCTTAAGGGTTCCGCCTTCATCCTGGATTCCGAAGGAAACAACCGGCTTACTGGTCATTGCCTGTATTTTTTCCTTAAGCTTAAGGTGAGGCACAGTCTCACATCCAAGTCCGATTATCACAACTCCGTAAACATTGGGATTGCAGGCAAAGCCTGTAAGCACCTTCTGGCTCATTTCTGTATTTGCCTGAACATCAGAACAGCCTGTGTTGAATACTATATTTACAGCACCCCTTACCTGGCTTGCCACTATTCTGGAACTTTCGCTTCCGCAAGCACAGGTAGGAAGGATCAAAACGTGATTACGGATACCGGGACGTCCTTCTGCTCTCCTGTAACCCCAGAATTTAAAACCCTCGAGTTCCGGTGCACCCTCGGACTGCTTTGCGCACATTACAAAATCATCACCTGTAAGCTCGCTGTCATAATCCCTTGCCACACTGATAAGGTTATGATCAGCTATCCAGTGTCCTGTTCCGATATTCTCAGAAACTTCACCCAGGCTCTCACCATACTTAATAACCTGACCTCCCTTAGGGATGTCTGTTAAAGCAATCTTATGGCAGAATGGAATGTCATCCTTTGCAACCAATGAATAAAGCTTGTCATCCTTCATATAATTGACCTGTTCACCGGTTTTAACCTCTGTCATACAGGTTACAACGTTATCAGTGTTGTCCATCATCAAAGCATTTATCTGCATACTTAGCCTCCTTCGTATAAGACTGTTTATCTTGTGTTCAATGACTATGGCTTTACTTTACGCCGGAGACATTATAAAATCCAATCAATAGTATTTACATATATATAAGTAAACGCTTATAGTATCGGAGGTTAACATGCAACAGGATATGCAATATGTTTACGAACTATATAAAGAAGGGAATTTTTCCAGAGCTGCAGCAAAGCTTTTCATATCCCAGCCGGCATTAAGTATGGCCATACAAAAAACAGAGGCCTCCATCGGAATGCCTCTGTTTGACCGCAGTACCAGACCTATGCGGCTTACCCCTGCAGGGGAAATATATATCGATGCTATAAAGAAAACCCAGAATTTGGAACAGGATCTGTCCCAACAGCTTGAAGACATTAAATCTCTTAAAACCGGAACCGTATCTATTGGCGGAACAAATTATATAAACTCTTATATTCTTCCTGACATTTTGGTGGGTTTTAATCAGGAGTATCCGGATCTTAAGATAAGTCTTATGGAAGGCAGTGCTTATCAGATGGAGTCAATGCTTAAAGAGCGAATAATCGACTTAAGCATCAGTTGTGATCCAAACATCATTGTGAATTTCAAGGGGTTTCAGCTTTTCACAGATCATTTGCTTTTAGCTGTTCCGAAACAGCTGTCTGTTCCTGATAACCTTTCTGAATATGTTCTAAGTGCAACAGATATCATTAATAAAAAACACCTGTCACCGGAATATCCTAATGTTTCTATTTCAAGCTTTAGAGACCTTGATTTCATTCTGCTAGAAGAAGGAAACAACCTACATGACCGTTCCATGAAGATTTTTGAAAATGCCGGTTTTTCGCCATCTGTAAAGATACAGCTATCTCAGCTTGTAACTGCCCAGCATCTTGCAGAATCAGGTTTTGCTGCCACCTTTATAAGTGACCGTCTGATAAAATATGAGGATTCAAATCTCAACTATTTCAAGCTTCAGGATCAGGAGAGTCTCAGAACATTTTACATCCTGAGTCATCCGGACAGGTATATCTCAAATGCCGTATCTGCTTTCATTGATTACATTCAGGACTATTTTGAAATCATTCTGTAAATGAGAA
>JAILDF010000255.1 GCA_024689585.1 Oribacterium sp. | reverse complement strand
ATCTGCTGCCCCAGATTCTTGAAATCCGCAGACAGGATAGAAGGACTTAGTATTCTCATTTTATTTTCCCTGTCCGTAATATGCATTAGCACCGTGCTTACGATAATAATGCTTATCCATAAGCTCCTGTGGTGCAGGCTTTACATCTTTATTGATAACTTCGCATCTGTATGCCATCTTTGCTACTTCCTCAGTAACAACTGCGTTATGAACTGCTTCATGGCCGTCCTTGCCCCAGGCAAATACACCGTGATTCTTGCAGAGAACCGCAGGAACCGCCACAGGATCCTTCTCCATACGCTGGAATTCGGATACGATAAGTTTTCCTGTGTTCTCCTCATAAGCTGACTCGATCTCATCCTTTGTGAGACATCTTACGCATGGAATCTCTCCATAGAAATAGTCAGCATGTGTTGTACCGTAGCATGGAATGCTGCGTCCGGCCTGAGCCCAGCTTGTAGCATATGAGGAATGGGTATGAACAACTCCGCCTACGTCTTTAAATGCCTTGTATATTTCCAAATGTGTAGGAGTATCTGATGAAGGATTGAGTTTTCCTTCAACCTTATTTCCGTCAAGATCCATAACCACCATATCATCCGGAGTCATTGTCTCATAATCAACTCCACTTGGTTTGATTACAAATAAGCCGGACTCTCTGTCTATTGCGCTTACGTTGCCCCAGGTGAAAGTAACAAGCCCATACTTTGGAAGAAGTATATTTGCTTCATAGACTTTTTTCTTAAGTTCCTCTAACATTGGAAAACCTCCTGTTTGTTAATAATAACTATCCCGGTACTTCAAAAGAACCCCGAGGATTCTTTCTATAATTATATAGCAGTCAATATCGAAAATGCTACTGCTATACCCAGTATCAAAAGCATAAGTCCAATAATAAGTTGTATTGGTTGTGCATTCTTTTCCCTGATCTGTTGGGTTTTTTCATCATAAAACAGCGTGATCTTATCTCCTATGGGAAATGTCTTCTCATATTCAGAATCTACATGCAGGCGCATTATGTTCTCACTTCTGTTCATTTCATATTTTACCACAGGATAATATATGAATTTATCTCCTCTTAATATCTTTGAAGATTTGGATATCTGCCTCTTATAGGTATCGATTATTTCTGCTTCAAATGGTTTTAGTCCCATACGGGAAACATTCACATAATTATGCACAAGGCAGGCTCCTGCTCCCATGAATAAAGCAGCCAGACACCCCATGGCATAAACCTCGTTTCCCTGGTTTGTCCAGAGAGCCAGCAGTATAGTAAGTGCACCTCCCACCATAACGGCTACAGGATGAAATATGGTACTTTCATCCGCATCATTGATTACGATATTGCCGAATTCCGATGTTTTGGTCAGGCGTACCTGCTGCCCCACAGCATATTCTGTCGGGGTCTTTATGGCATGTATTTCTTTGTTTCCTGTTTTGGGATTAACATATTCGACTGTAGTATTGAAATAGTTGAAGGCTTCCCGGTTCTTTCTGTCTTTTTTTACAACATGCTCGCAGCGCACTACAAGTCCGTCTACAAAACCGTTCCTGTTGCTTGTGATCCATTTCCTCACCTGACCTGAACCAAGAAGAAATATCACAATTCCCGGTATATATAAAAAATACTGTGTAAAATCCTGCATTATGCCTCCAAAAATCAACTTACTACAACTATTTCCATTCCAAACCCCCTTAGTCTGTCAAGGATGTCCGGATCTGCCATATCATCCGTAATCAATGTCACCGGTTGTTCGTATATAAAGCTTCCGTACAGGCTGCTTCTTTCTGAACCATGCATAAGCTTGGTATGATCGGCAAGGATATAAAATGATTCCCTTGTCCTGCTTATCATGGCTTCGTTTATACCTATCTCAGTGGGTATGTCATACCTGAACTCACCATTATCATATACAGCGGCACAGCCCACAAAGGTTTTGTCTACAGACATGTCCAGAAGATTTCTCATAACGTAATCTCCCACCATAGCCTTGCCTCTGACTTGTCCGCCGGTAATGTGTATGGAAACATTATCAGGATACTGTTCTTCAAATACCCATCCGTTATTTGTTATTGCGGTGATATGCTTGTCATTTACAAACTTAAGTATTCCCAAAGCAGTTTTACTGGCATTTATAAAGATGGTATCCCCATCCTCAAGAAGATTTGAAGCATATCGCGATATCTTATTACGATAAACTGCAATCTCGGGAGTAATCAGTTTCGTATATCTGCTTCTTTCAAGAGACATGGCTCCTCCATGTGTCCTGAAAAGCATCTGCCTGTCCTCCAGATACTGAAGGTCTCTTCTGGCTGTCATGGCAGATATACCGTATAGCTCAACCAGATCCTCTACCTTTATCTCACCCCGCTGGTTAACAGCTTTCAGGATATTCAGTTGTCGCTCCTCAACACTTTTTCGCGTATTCTTCATTAGTAATCTCCAAGAGCTTTTTTAGCAAAGATGGCAGAGTCGGTTAACACAAATGGTACTTATGCATCGACTCGGAAAACACACTTAGTATATACGGAAATACTGATCAATTACAATCCTTAAGTATTAGTTTGTTTATCACTTCCGCCACTGCGGAACCGTTGTTGTCATTTTCCGTAACCATATCAGCCAAATCTTTTAGTTTTTGTATTGCATTTGCTGTGGCTACACCTATTCCCGCCTGTTCCAGCATAGGAATGTCGTTTTCTTCATCTCCGACTGCTATGGAAAGGCTCTTATCTATCCCAAGAACCTCCATAACCTTATCAATCCCTGTGCCCTTATTCTGTCCGGATATTACGATCTCGAGCAGCGTACTATGGGATAAAAATGCATTGATCCTGCCTTCAGATACAGACTTTAGCTTATCGCCAAACTTTACAAGTCTCTCTTTAGATGATTGATCCACACCACTGATCTTATAAGAATAAACATTGTCGAGATCATTATCGGGAATGATCCTGTATTTTAAACCCGGCAGACGGTTTAAATAGTATTTCAAGTCATCATCTTCCCAATGGGATTCGCAAAGTACATCCCATTCGTCAAACATATGAATATGTATCTTCTCTTTTATTGCTTCAGAAGATACCATTTTGATAAGTTCAGGAGATAAAGCAGATTTAAACAGAATCTTTTTAGTAAGAGGCTCGTAAAGAAGGCCTCCGTTAAAAGCCAGAACGTAACAGCCCTCTCTTTCGAGGGACAGTTCCTTTATGATTCCGGTTACCCCATATAGAGGACGGCCGGTATTTATGATAACTTTATGCCCTTTTTGGAGCATCAAATCTATCGCACTTTTATTTTCATTGCTGATCTTTTTCTGATCGTCCAAAAGAGTGCCATCTATATCAAGAAACAATACTTTTTTGTCCATAGCCGCTCTCTCAATCTGTTTTTTATATGGAATAACAGCGAAACTCTATATTACGGAATTTCGCTGTTACCAAAGACTTAGTTATCTGAATGAAGAATTAATCAAGCAGTCCTCTCTCTGCAAGTGCTGCCTCAATTTCCTTATCTGACATAACATTCTTAAGAGGAATAAGAACAGTTCCGCTTGCCTCAACACCTTCAAAAGTGTTAACAAAGGTCTTTGCACAGAACACAACATCATAATTTCTGGAAGCTGTCTTACCCTCAGAAATAGGTGCATGACGAAGCTCTGCAACCTTGATTCCGTTACGTGTAAGAACCTTCTTGATAGCATTCTCCATCATAAGTGAAGAACCTGCTCCATTTGCACAACATGCAAGAATTTTCTTATTGTCTAATTTCTTTGCCATTTTATAGCCTCCTTTGAGAATACCGGAGTGACACATCTTTTAAAAAAAATATGTCACTCCTTTATTAGTTACATGTGATAATGTTTAAACCCCCGGCTTAAGCATTCTTCTTGGCAATGTGCTCCTTGTATGCCTCGTAGTCCTCTGTGATAAGGAAGTATCCTTCAGGATCCTGACGATACTCAAGCTGAGGAAGAGCAAAGAGGATAACAACAACGATAGCGATACCAACATATCCAAGATAGTGCATAAGAACTGTGAAGCAAGGCCATACTGTATCCCAGTCGAACATTCCGAGATATCCGCCGTAGTTTGCAAGTCCAACCCATCCTGAAATGAAAGCTGCACCGAATACCTGGATGAGACCTGAAAGGAATGGAATTATAAGACAAGCCTTAAGTCCGCCCTTTTCGTTGGCAACAAGTCCGATGGTAGCATTATCAAAGAATACAGGAACGAATCCGCAGATGATGATGGTCGGGCTTCCCATAACGATAAGTGCAAGGATAGCAACGATCTGACCTGTAAGACCTGCGAGGAAACCAAATGTAACAGCGTTTGAATCACCGAATCCGTAACAAACTGCACAGTCAACACCGGGAACTGATGCAGGAAGAAGCTTATCAGCGATACCCTGGAAGGAAGCTGTGAGCTCTGTAACGAAGGTCCGGACACCGAGCTGAAGGATTGCAAGATATACGGCGAACTGAAGTGATGTATTGATGATGTAGAAACCAAAGCTGTCAACCTTCATTGAACCATTCTCAACGAAGAAATCCTTACCGATAACCATCATGATGATTCCGAAGAATACAGTCATGAGGATAGCTGTACATACCATGTTCTCATTAAAGATTGAGAAGAAACCCGGCATCTCCATCTCGCCAACCTTCTTAACTTCTCTCTTCTTCTTTCCACCGTCTGTTCCGAAGAACTTGTCAGCAACGATATAAGCAAGACGGATACCGAACATCTGCTGATGAGCGATAGCAAAGCCTGCACCATCTGTAAGCTCCTGCATAGGCTTAACTGTAAGGTTTGAACCAACTGCCCAGTAAGAACCGAGAATGACAGCCATAACGATAAGGAGTGTCATATCGTTGTCTCTGAGTGCAGGAAGTGCGAATAGGATGAGCCAGTAAGCTGTAGCAGCCTGCTGTACCTGAACGTGACCTGTTGTGAAGAGTGAACGGCACTTTGTGATCTTGTTGAATCTTACAAGTAAGATATTTACGATGAACGCGATCAGGAGAAGCGTCAGAGCCTGTGAGAAGCCCTTTCCGAATACTTCTTCAACACCTGCCTCTACTGCGTTCTGTCCGTAGTAAGGATCGATAACTGCTGCGTTAAGGTTGAAACGCTCACGAAGACCTGCAAGGATAGGTCTGAAGTTGCTTGTCAATCCGCCGGAACCAGCGTTCAGGATCAGGAAACCAACGATAGCTTTGATAGTACCACTGAGTGTCTCATACCACTTTTTGCCCATGAGGCAGTAACCGATAAGTGTAAGAAAGCCTACCATGTATGGAGCCTGTCTTAAGATATAGGTCGTGAAAAATTTCCAAATTTCCACAAGAATAGACATTAATATTTCCTCCGTTTAATAATTTCTTCTTTTATTCTTCGCAAGGATATTTCTTTGCTGCTTCAAGAATATCCTCAGGTGATGTTGCCTTTGCAAGTGCATCGATAAGCGGATCATTTAAGAAAATCTCTGTGAGCTGCGAAATATTATCCAGATGCTCGTCAGGATTTGTGGAAGAAAGTGTAAAGAAAACATTAGCTTCTTTCTTCTCTCCGTCCTCATCTTCTCCAAAATCGATAAGCTTCTTTGATGCCATGAAGCCGATTCCGGTTTTTAAAGCGCCGGTTGCATTTTCCTGAGTATGCGGCATCGCAATGTTATGCTCGAAAACCACATATGGTCCATACTTCTCGATACATGCAACAATCTGTTTGTAATAATCCTCAGATACAGTGCCTGATTTTATCATTGGAAGTGTTGACAGTCTGACAGCTTCCTGCCATGTTACGCCCTCTCCATCGATGAAACTGTAGTTACCTGTTTCAACAATTTTTTCTAATACTCCCATATGTTTTCCCCTTTCATTTACAGACATGATCTGAATGGAATGTTCTGTGGATGCTCGAAGCAATCCTCGAATCCTCTGCGGTGGTGATAGTAGATCTTATCCTTATCCTGAGGATATACATACTTACCGCCTACCTGCCAGAAGAACGGATGGAACTTATATTCGTTACGATCCTTCTTGAAATCGTAGAGAACCTTAATCTCTTCGCAGTCAGCCTGGAAGTTTGTCCATACATCCCAGTGGATAGGAATAACAACCTTGCACTGAAGATTCTCAGCCATTCTGAGGACATCAACAGATGTCATCTTATCCTGCATACCGATAGGATTCTCTCCGAATGAGCCGAATGCTACATCAATGTCATGATCCTTACCATGCTTAGCAAAGTAGATTGAGAAATGTGAATCACCGGAATGGTAAATATTTCCGCCCGGAGTCTTAACAAGGTAGTTAACTGCCTTCTCATCCATATCTGTAGGACACTTTCCTGTAAGCTCTTCTCTGTCCTCACCGGTTGAATCTGTTGTTACGATACAGGTTCTGTCAAAGCTGTCGAGACATACGATCTCAATATCCTTGATCTTGATCACATCGCCAGGCTTTACAACCTTACATCTTTCAACAGGAACGCCCCACTTAACCCAGGTATCAACCGACTTCTGTGGTCCGATGAAAGGAACAGGGATCTCTTTTCCGTTCTCATCAGTTGTTGTCATTCCTGAATTGATAACATGTGCTGCCCACTCAGCTGACATATGATCCTGATGATAATGTGTTGCAAGAACTGCATCAACCTGCTTGAAAGCAAACGGATCGATCACGAAGGGAACATTTCTCAGGTTAGGCTGCATCATACGTCCGCCGCACATATTTGCCATCTGATGGCCAACGGCCATCTTGCCGTTTCCATGGGTTCTCTTTCCGTTGCCGCACCACAAATCTATGGTAAGATTTGCGCCGCCCGGAGTCTTGAACCAGATTCCTGTACAACCAAGCCACCACATGGCAACCTGACCCTCGGGAACAACCTCATTCTCGATATCCTCGACCAACCATGTTCCCCACTCAGGGAATGTGCTATTGATCCAGCTCTCTCGTGTCATTTCTGAAATCTTGCTCATCAAAGATTTCCTCCTTTTTATAGATTCATTAAATAACTCAATGCGCCTTTACAAAAACATTAACAGAATAATGTGATTTACGCAATAACTAATTGTTTACTTTTATGTTCGTTATTTTTCTGTATTTTCCTTCTTTACACCCTTTAAACCTCGTTAAATGGCGGTTTTATCACTATTTTATAAAAATTTTTATATGTTCGTTTTTCTGATTTTTTAACACATTAAAAATTTAACACGATTTTTTGTGCATATTTTTCATTATATTGGTTATCAATACCTTGTATTAGTAGATTTTTTTGTATTATAATAGCTTTGGCTTCAGCAAAATTCAAAAAATAACAGATTTCGAAGGCAATACACCTTATTTTTGAACCTGTTATATTTGTTTTTAACGTTCGTTTTATGAGCGTTTGTTGCGTAAGTTAATCCAATTAAAGGAGAACGATATGAAAGCATACTGTATCGGCCTTTACGAAAAGGCCATGCCGGGTAATCTGTCCTGGAAGGAGAAGCTGCAATGCGCAAAGGAGTGCGGCTATGATTTCGTCGAAATATCCATAGACGAAACCGATGACAAGCTCTCCAGGCTTGAATGGACCAGGGAAGAGCGTCTGGATCTCATCAAAACCATGTACGAGGTTGGCGTTCCCCTCAGAAGCATGTGCTTATCCGGTCACAGAAAATACCCCTTCGGTTCTGCCGACAAGGCTACCAGAGACAGAAGTATGGAAATCATGGAAAAAGCCATTTGCCTTGCCGACGATCTCGGTATAAGGATCATACAGCTTGCCGGATATGATGTTTATTATGAAGACAGTACTCCGGAAAGTAAGGCTCTCTTCCTTGAAAATCTCAAAAAGGCCACTCTTATGGCTTCTGCAAGAGGTATAGTCATGGGCTTCGAGACCATGGAAACAGAATTTATGAACACCACGGAAAAGTCCATGAAGTATGTTTCTCAGGTAGATAATGCCTATCTCGGGGTATATCCGGATTCCGGAAATCTGACCAATGCCGCAGTAAGCTATAACACCAGTGTTTTGGATGATCTGGAAACCGGTCGCGGCCATCTTTTTGCATTGCATCTTAAGGAGACTGTTCCCGGCAAATTCAGAGAGATCCCGTTCCTCACAGGTCATGTTGATTTCAAGAGTGTTGTAGAGAAGGCCTGGGATCTGGGCATCAGACGTTTCGTAACAGAAATGTGGTATGTCGGTCAGGACAGCTGGAAAGAAGACATCAAGTTTGCCAACAAGAGTATGAGCAAGATCATTGATAAGGTTTCAGAGTCTGAATAAGAAAGGTAAAGATTATGCACGTAGAAAAAAAGGTAATTTCCAATCTCAATAAGTGTTATTCAATGGCAGAGCTGAATTACAAGGGTCAGCATTGTTTCCTTGTTGCAGCCGAGAAGCAGGATCCCTGCTATCTTTTCAGCGAGGACGGAACTCAGCTTGCAACCGTATGGGAGCAGCCCGGCGGAGTTATGACCATGGCACAGGTCCCGGGAACCGACGGACAGTTCCTCGCAACCCACAAGTTCTACTCTCCCAACGATTCTCTGAATGCAAAGATCGTTATCGCAACTCCGAAACCCGATGGTTCCTTTGAGATAAGAACTTTGTGTAATGCTCCTTTCGTTCACCGCTTCGGCATACTTCACAGAGCCGGTGTTGATTATCTTATTGTATGCTGCCTGAAGTCAGGACATGAGTATAAGAACGACTGGCGTTTCAAGGGCGCCTGCTACGGTGCAGTACTCCCTAAGGATCTTTCAGCTTTCAATGAAGACAATCAGTTGAAGCTCACACTCATAAAGGATGGAATGCTTAAGAACCACGGCTATGCAAAGACCACTCATGGCGGTCATGATGCTGCACTGGTTGGCTGCGAAGAAGGAACCTTCCTCTTTGATCCTCCTGCAGTACCGGGAGCAGACTGGACCGTAACACAGGTTTGTGATGTTCCTTCAAGTGATTCTGTTCTCGTTGATTTCGACGGAGACGGAAAGCCTGAGCTCGGTATGATAAGCCCGTTCCATGGCAATTCACTTACAATCTGGCATCTCGACGAGCATGACAGATACGTTCCCCAGTGGAAGTATTCCGCACCCGAAAAAGACACAGAGATGGTTCACGCAACCTGGGCCGCAGAGATACTTGGCAAGCAGACCTGGATCGTTGGATGGAGAAAAGGAACCAAGGACACCATCGCCATCACCTGGGATGAGGATGCCGGCGATTACCATGTTGATTTCATCGACAAGAACACAGGCTGTGCCAACGCTCTTCATTTCAAGGATAAGGACGGAGCTGACATCATCGTTGCCACAAACCGTGAGATAGATGAGGTTGCTTATTACAGGATCACTCCTTAAAACGGATTTTCAAAAATCGGGTAGGGAAGATGAAATCGCACCCTACTCGCATGCGAGCCGCCGGACAGCTTCAGCTGACATCTTCCTTTCGGCGGCTCTGCAATAATAAAGCCTCAGGGATTTTTAAATCCCTGAGGCTTTATCATGTTACAGATCAATCTGTTTGGGAACCCCTCAATTACTTTGAAAATCCGATCAATCTTCGCTTTGACTATTTTGGATCATCACTCTTTGACCTTTTTTATAAGCATAAGGACATTCTCGTCCCCGTCCCTCTCATAAAGCACCTTGTCCATGGACTTCTTCACCATGAATATACCGAGGCCGCCTATCTGACGTTCGTTTGCGCTTAAAGTTATATCCGGATCTTCCTTTGCAAGAGGATTATAGTATATTCCCCTGTCCCTGAAGGTAATCTGAACATTATTCCCGGAAGGATCCTGTGACAGGGAAACTGAGGCAAGCCTGGATACCCCGGGGTCAATATCCTGATATGCGTAATTTGCGATATTTACAAAGATCTCTTCACAGGCGATACATATTTTTATTTCCATCGGTGTGCTGCAGCCCATTTCTGCCAGATACTCACTGATATAATCCGTAACATTATCCAGCTCGCCGAGAACTGCATCTACTACGATTTCTTTTCTATTGATCTCAACTATATCCTTCATAATCATCGTACCTCATCCTATGGTATCTTGCAATTCATCTTTATCTGTACAGTTACCTCTGTAGCAGAATCCCATCATGGTTATATCATCAAACTGTTCCGAAGCTCCCACAAATCTGTCTATATTGTCCTTCAATGTTTTGAGTAGCTCAACAGGCACTGCATCCGGATCTTTGTTCAATGCTTCAAGCATCCTGCCTGTACCAAACTGCCGATCATCGGCATCGGTAGATTCCGGAACTCCGTCAGTGTAGGTAAAAAGCGAGGTACCTTCTTTAAGATAAAAATCATACTCCTCATACTTCAAACCTTCAAAGACTCCCAGGGGAAGACCGTGAACATCCTTCATGAGCCCAAAACTGCTCTTAGGTTCCTTAAGAGCCGGAAATTCGTGTCCCGCATTAACAGCCGTAACCTTACCGGTTTTAAGATCAATCCTTGCAAGCCAGGCCGTAACAAACATGTCTTCTTTATTGTTGTCACACAGCTGATCGTTAACAACACTGAAAAGCTCCGATGGCGTTCTGTCGGTTAAAGCATTGGTCTTTATAAGAATCTTACTCATCATCATAAAGAGTGCTGCAGGTATGCCTTTTCCGGAAACATCCGCCATTACCAGCACAATATTATCATCGTCAATCCTGAAAAAATCATAAAAGTCTCCGGCAACTTCTTTAGCAGGCGTCATGGTTGCATAGAGATCGAATTTCTGTCCTTTTGTAAACTCCGAAAAATTTACCGGCAGCATATGTGCCTGTATATCAGTAGCCAGAGACAGTTCCATCGCAGTATGTTCTTCTCTGGAGACTGCCTCTTTCATATCCGCCTGATATTTATCGAGAGACTCCGTCATGTTGTTGAAAGATAAAGCAAGACTTCCTATTTCATCATTCGTATCCACCAGGGTTCTGTGCCCGAAATTTCCCAGACTTATCTTCTTCATATCCCCTGACAGGATCTTCAAGGGTTCACTAAGATTATACGACACTTTTCCTGCAACATACACTGAAACAATACTTAAAATAAAAAACAGCAGAAAGCAGGTAAGTAGCATTGACTCTATAGTGGTTTCAATAGTCCTGTTCATCAATTGAGTATTTTGATTTATTTCACTTTCAATACTGTTTATAGGCCCCAGTACCGAACTTAACGGGCTCTGCAGCACCAGTCTCAGGTTGACATAATCTATATCCGAATAAGCCAGAAGATATTCCTCCCGGGTTTCCGGATCCGTGCTGAACAAAGCATCGGTTTTCTCTTTTTTCACTAAAACTTCATTCAAACCATAAAGTCCGTGATATTGTCCGGATCCAATCATCATCATGGGCTCATCTTCAGTATAAACCCGGCCTGTCTCCGCAAGAACAGTTCCTTTGTCATCCACCAGGATAGCTAAATCTGTTTTATTAATTCCTTTGCTGACTATATTTCTAAATATCGACTCAGTACGGATATCCAAAGCAACGCATCCGGCATATCTGCCATTTTTATAACAGAATGGTGCTACGCAGGTTATGACATCCCCGTAGCCAAATATATCCTTATAACGTTCGGTGAAAACCGGCCCGGAGCTCTCTTTACCAAGCTGATACCATTCGGTATCTTTATAATCATAATACTTTGTATTTGCAGCCCCCTGTTCAGTTGAGGACACATACTCATCATAGGAAAGCATTAAGCCTTCGTCGGTAGCGATATACAGAGCTGTTATCTCGGAATGACGATCCGCAATGGATCTGCATATATCTTCTATATTTGCAAGATATTCAGCCTTTGCCTGATTTTTTTCATCATAATCCACGCTGTCATCACAAAGGGTAAGAAACATTGCATCATAACCCAAGGGTATATCATCCCCCCAGAAAACATTTCTCTTTGTGAATTGAGCCGGTTCAGAAAGAATCTCCTCAGCATATACAGCCAGGTATTCCACATCTTCCATATAGATGTAAAATTTTTCGCCGGCAATTTTTGCTTTGTCAGAAACTGTGTTCTTAACATTATCACTAAAGGAATCCCGAAGAGCCGCTCTGCTTTTAGAAGCCGCCTCCATACCGAACTTAATACTGTCCTTTTCAGCCTCATTATTAACACTTCTAAGTGCGTATACACACACAATAGCCGAAAGCATAATGGCTGCCATGGAAACACACAGGGTCATACCCGTAAGTCTTCTTGCAAAGGCAGAATGGACATGCTTTCTTTTCCTGATATGGTCTCTCAGTCGGGTTCTGATACTTTTATGGTTCATGACTCATTCCCCTCCTGCTGTAAATCACCGTTAAACTTGAGACAGAGCATGGTGAAATCATCAAACTGCGGTGCTTCTCCCACAAATTCACCTATACTCTTTTTCATAAAGGACAGGATTTCCTCCGGAGCCTTATCTCTGACTTTGTTTAATGCCTCCGTCATCCTGCCGGTTCCAAAGAGTTTTTCTTCCCTGTTTGTCGCTTCCGTTACACCGTCTGTGTACAGAAACAACTTGCTTCCCGGTGTAAGCATAAATTCATACTGCTTGAAATTTATACCTTCCATGCTGCCTAAAGGCATAGAATGTTTATCCATCATAAGTGAAAAGCTTTCATCCGGAAGCATTATCGCAGGATATTCGTGACCTGCGTTGCAGGCCTTTATGAGGCCCGTCTTCAGATCAAGGATCCCGAGCCATGCTGTTACGAACATATCATCCCGGTTGTTTTCACAAAGGACCTTATTTACGTAGCTGAATACCTTTTCAGGAGAGTCTTCAACATAGGTGTGGGTTTTGATCAGAGTCTTTGTTACAGCCATATACAGGGAAGCCGGAACGCCTTTACCCGAGACATCAGCCATGACCATCGCAAGGTGACTGTCATCAACCAGAAAGAAATCATAAAAGTCTCCGCCGACTTCCTTTGCCGGATACATGGTTGCGTAGATACCAAAATCATTCCTGTCAGGAAAAGCAGGAAAATCACTGGGTAAAAGACTTGTCTGGATATTCTTTGCCATGGAAAGCTCAGCGGCAATACGCTCCTCTTTTACGGCAGCGCGTCTTATGGTTTCCATGTATTGCTGGATCGAAGCTGCCATGCGGTTAAATGTTCTTGCCAGATCACCTGTCTCATCCTTTGTATCGACCTCTGTCCTGTGGGAAAGGTCACCATTAGAGAATTTACGGACGTCCTCCTCAAGGCGTCTGATGGGCCTGATCATATCAAGAGACTGAATCGTGACAACTACTGCGGTCAGCAGAAGGAGCACTGCAAATATGACAAGGCAGTTATTGATAACATGCCTGATGGCATTGTCAAAATTCTCAGATACAGTCTCCACACTGTCGCCTATATCAGATCTGATTTCCGCAGCCGCTTTTGTAAATGCCTCTTTAGGCGCTTTTACGACAAATATCCAGTTGGTATGTTTGATATAAGATGCTCCGATATAGCAGGTTCCTTCAGACTCCTCTACAGTGTATAATACCGTTTTCTCTTCAGCATTATCATCAAGATGGTTTATCAGTTCATCAATTCCGGCAAACTTCATTTCCGGGTCATCCTGATTCATATTTTTGTACGCAAGAATCCTGCCTTTTGGTGTAACGATATATGCCTCCATATTGTCGGAAACATTACTGTTTACCAGCACGGAATACAGATCATCCGTATGAATATCTATACCGACACAGCCCGCAAAGTTACCCATCCCGTCATAGAAGGGTATAGCACAGGTTGTAACACTGCCCTGTAAAAAGGTATCCACGTATCTTGAAATAAACGTGATCTCACCCTTGTTTTTTGCAAGTCTGTACCAATCCCTGTGCCTGAATTCATAAAACCTGTCATCACCTTCAGCGTCAGCACCTAATTCAGCAAAGTCATCATAGCTTATAAGTACGCCTTTTTCCGTGCCTATGTAAAGATCTTCGTACTCCGGATTAACTTCCTTAAGAGGCTTGAATATCTTAACTATATTTGCTATTAATTCAGCCTCATCCTTAACCCTGCCTTCATATACAACATCCTTATCCGCCAGAAGTTTGTATAAAGACAATTTGCCTGCCATATCCATGGAAATATCCGGCACCTGAACAGGATTATAGCGTTCACTGTGTTTATAAATATCATTTATAAATGACTCAAGATAGAAGGCGTCATTCAAATAACTGTTTATGATTTCATTTACATAGACCATTTTTTCGCCCAGCTGATCTCCCACCTGATCCTCCAGGTCAGCTATCATTGCTTCCTCACTTAAGTCAGCGGCACTATGGGCAAAACCCACACTGAGCCGCTCTGTGGAAGAATGGACTCTGTTTATGGCAAAAATACTGATGATGGAAGAAAGTATCAGAGTAACAATGACAATCCCAAGGACTGCATTGGACAGCTTAAAGAAAATGCTGCTTCTGTTTTTAGTTTCAGAATCATCAGAAACAGCATCCTTACTGTACTTTTTGAAAATGACAAAATTAGACAAATAGAAAATTAATATTATTATAACAAATAAGATGAGTATTAATGTTACCGTCGGGATGCCGGTCATTGGTCCACCTCTTCTTTATACAGTCAGTCTTTTAACAGATCTATACTCTTAAGCATATTGCCTTCAAAATCATATATGCCGAATACGTCTCCATCTATTATAGCATAACTGTTTGGGTTTCCACCCTTTGGAATAGAAGTACTTCCCGGATTTAAATGATAGAAGGTAACTCCTTCCTTTTCCATTTTCTCGGCATTGATGAGATGGGTGTGTCCATGAAGAAGCACATCCCCGTCGGAAAGAGGAGGAAGGTTTACTTCATTGAAAACATGTCCATGTGTCGCAAAGATGGTATGACCATTCAGGACCAGTATGGCATAGTCTGCAAGCACAGGAAACTTAAGAACCATCTGATCGACTTCGGCTTCACAGTTTCCTCTCACCGCCCATATTTTATTTTTCAAAGGATTAAGCATTTCTATGACTTCCTTGGGGGCATAGTCCTTCGGAAGATCATTGCGGGGTCCGTGGTACAGAACGTCTCCGAGGATGATAAGGCGCTCCGCGCCGCTTTTCTCAAAGGCTTCCAGGGTCTTCCTGCACCAGTAGGCGGACCCGTGAATATCGCTGGCAATGAAATATTTCATAGGTTTTTCCTTTCATATGGATGGTTTAATGGTCGTTTTACTGATGCAAAACTCCTCCCTCACATCCTTTCGGGCGCAGCAAATCCCAGTGTTTCTATACATGTGTTGAGAACCTTCCAGGTAAGCATCAGGAGGCTCATGTAGCCCTGCTTCTTTTTCTCATCAGGCTCGCTCAGGAACT
>JAILDF010000247.1 GCA_024689585.1 Oribacterium sp. | reverse complement strand
CAAAATAAGTATCAGAAAAAGCAGAAGAAGTCGAAATCTAAGAAAAAGAACCGGAAATCGAAGAGAGAAGACAAAGTATCAGAGCAGCTGACAGAGAAGAAGGGAGCTGTCTCTGAACTCAAATCTGAAGAAAAAGAGAATGTTTCGGAGCCTGGAAGAGATTCCGTTGAAGTTGCAGAACCTGTACATAAAACAGAGAAGCCGGGAAAGGTGGTTTCTGAATCAAAGAAAACAGCTTCTGGATCAGAAAAGACTGTGACCGGGCCGGAATTCAGCAGTAAAGCCAGACTGGCTGCCGGAGCAATAGCAGCGATAGCTGTTGTATCTTTGTTAGGTTATTATTCATGGAACAATAAACCTGAGAACAGAGCTGTCAGAATACTGAAGGATGCGGAAAGCGCCTACAGCTCAGGAGATTTCGAAAAGGCTGAGGGATTGTATTCACAGTATATGGAGCTCGGTGATGCCGAAACGGAAACATTGATCCATATGGCAGATACCTATGTCAACAGAAACAGACATGACGAAGCGGTGGATATAATTAAAGGTGCGCTGGATGCTCATCCTGAGAGCGAAGCTTTGCAGAAGGCATATAATGATCTTGATCCGGTTATAAGTTTCTCGGAGGCAGGCGGAACTTTTGACAGCCCGATATCCGTAGGACTTTCTGCATCAGGAAACTGTGATATCTACTATACTTTGAAAACTGCTGACGGAACAGAGGATCTGTCTAAGTATTATCTTCCTATCATACTTGAAGAAAACGGTACTTATGAGGTAGAGGCTTACGGACAAACGGCTGACGGTTATAAGGGATCTTCGGTTACTGAGACTTATGTTATTGATATAGTACCTGAAGAGGAAGAAACCGAGGAAAGCGTTGAAGAAACAGTCGAAGAAACAGATAACGGCGAATTTAGCTTCGCTAAGGAGTACGAGTCCTATCCTGATACTCTTGTAGAGATACAAACAAAAGACAGAAAGGACATGGGAGATTACTCGGTATTCGAAGCTCAGGTTTACCATGAGCACGATAAGGATGTACCTGTAGGTGAGTCCAGAACCGAGACTATAAAGATCAGCAACAAGGCATGGCTTCATTACAAGGATTTCAATCCAAATGAGGTACGTGCCATAGATGCGTACGTATTCCTGAAATATATAGGAATTCTAAATGCCAGAACAGATGAAGACGGTATAGTGACAGATTTTGATTTCTATTTAGGAAAACAGAGATAATAAGAAAAGGTCGTCCTTAGGGAGTGAAATCCCGCAGGACGGCCTTTTTATTTCAGAGGGTTTATCCACCGGGGACGGTTCTCGCCGGCGAGAACTGTCCCCGGTGGATTTTAATGTTCCAAGCTTTTCAGGTACTGGGTCGGACTCATTTTGTAGATGCGTTTGAAGCTTCGGGTAAAGCTCGTGTAGTCTGAAAAACCGCTCATATTACAGGATTCAAGAATGTTTTTGCCCTCGAAGATAAGCTGACGGAACCTCTGCATGCGAAGCTCTGTGATGTATGAATGTATGCTTTCCATGGTGTATCGTTTGAAAAGTCTGGAAAGATGTTCACGGCTTGAGTAGGTGATGGCTGCAATGTCTGAAACCTTAAGATCAGGGTCTGTAAAGTTCTTTTGAATATAATCGACTGCCTTGTCCACGATGGAATTTTGAAGAATGGTTTGAGGCTTCTGCGTGTGAAGGCTTTCGGTAATGTAGATGAAAAGAGTCCTCAGCATGTTGCTACAGAGCATATATTCCTTATCGGGATTTGAAACATTTCTGCTGAGATCCATTTGCTCGAAAAAAGAACGTAATTCCCATGAAGCCACAAAGGCGGAATCGATAACAAGCGGACCTCTGAGTTCACAAAGCTCATTAAATGGTGATTCCTTTGCGACCTCATCCCAGAATTTCTGGTCTACCTGTGCCAGCAGTCGGTCTGAGATTTCTGTTGATATATCGTATTTCCCATAATGGTATATGTCGGCCGGAAGGACTATCAATTCTCCTTCGTGCAGATGTATGAGACTTCCGTTTACTGAATACATAACTTCTCCGCCCAGCGGGAGTATCAGTTCATAGTATGGATGTGAATGAAGCACGGACTGGACATTGGTGCGGTTCGTATACCAGGTTATGACCAAAGGTCTGTCCAGCTTACGGGTAGCATCACTCTGGGTAAGGTGAGAATCTGTTATATGATTGATCTGATGGTGAAATGGCATATAAATGTCTCCTCTGTTAACGTCGCTTTTGGAATCTTTAATATCTGACATACAGATGCAGATCCAAATGTCTCTCTATAGGTTGAAAAGGTATAAAGCCTGCTGATGAAAAGCCGGCGCATTGTGCAAATATCGTACATCTTTGATATAGCAGAATCGTTTATGTGTGAAATAATAACAGCGGATATCACATTTTGCAATATTCGTATCACATAAGGATTAATACATTTTTTGAGAGGATGGTAAAATCATTGACATACATGACAAATGAAGTGCATGAAAACCGGAAAAAACACAGCAGATTAACGAATCCGCAAGCTTCTTTCTCGAAAAACGACAGAGAATCTAAACAATCTGACAGTGAGAAAGATGCCTGGATTTCAGTTAAAGATGAAACCGGAGAAAGGGAAGGTGCAGTATGTCGGGTCCAAAGGTTTATTATAGGGCAGAAACAGTTTTTGACAACGACGGGATCAGACAGATGTTCCAGGCTGAGTACTACA
This sequence comes from Oribacterium sp., assembly GCA_024689585.1. Lineage (GTDB taxonomy): Bacteria > Bacillota > Clostridia > Lachnospirales > Lachnospiraceae > Oribacterium. The sequence continues at coordinate 8,527 of JAILDF010000247.1, read as the reverse complement.
GTTACGAAAGTCTCAGAATATTACTGAGAGCGGGACTTGGGGCAATCATCCTTCTGTGCGCACTATTCCTGGTGGAATCTAATGCTATCAAAGGTGTACTCCTGATGATAGGCTGCTGGTTTCTGGTAAGCACGGATTTTCCAAGCAGAATGAGAGCAGAACAGTTGATACAGTCAAGAAAAGGCCTTAAGAGCCGCGTGAATTACAGATTCATGGAAAAGGCTGTCATGATCGACGGTGCTGACAGAGAGATCGCTTATGAGAATATCGATCGTATGTTGGTAGATAAAAACTGCTTTTATCTTTTTGAAAATCCGGAGAGCGCAGTCATGGTGTCGAGAAAGATCTGGACAAAAGATGAGCAGCAAAGCTTTGTAAATTTCCTTTCTGAAAAAACTGGCAAAGAATGGAAAAAGAGCCGCAGCATCATCGGAATGAATCTTCGTGATCTGATAGATATGATCAGAGACGGAAAAAAGTGGAGGGTAAAATGAAGAGAAGAAACATTGTAGCATTGGCATCAGCAATTTTAATGACAGTAGGCGCACTTACAGGCTGCGGAAGCTCAAGCGCACCTGCATCAAACACAAGCACAACAGCAGCAGCCGGCGGTGCAGCTGCTTCAACAGAAGAGAAGACATTCAATTTAAAACTTGGACATAACCTGGCAGAAGACCATGCAGTAAATATCGCACTTAAGAACTGGTCAGATGAACTTAAGGAGAAGTCATCAGGTACCATCAACATTGAAGTTGTTCCTAACGGTGTTCTCGGTTCAGAGTCAGATATGATTTCTCAGATCCAGGGTGGTGCACTTGATATGGCAAAAGTTTCAGCTGCAACTCTCGGAAACTTCTCAAAGGCTTATACAGCATTCTAAGTTCCGTACCTTTTCAATGATAAGGATTCTTTCTTCAAGGTTCTTGAGAATGATGAACTTATGGGCGAAATCTATGATGCAACAGCAGATCAGGGCTTCAGAGGTTTTGCTTGGCTTGACTCCGGCGCACGTTCATTCTACACAAAGGATAAGGCTATCCGTAAGCCTGAAGACCTTAAGGGGCTTAAGATCCGTACAATGGATTCACAGATGGCTATCGATATGATGAGTGCTCTCGGCGGATCAGCAACAGCTATGGGCTACGGAGACATTTACACAGCTATTCAGCAGGGTGTTATCGACGGTGCTGAGAACAATGTTACAGCTCTTCGTGATCACGCAGACGTTGCAAAGGTTTACAGTTATGATATGCACACCATGATTCCTGATATCGTTGTTATTTCACAGAAGGTATGGGATGAGATGAGCGACAATCAGAAGGAAGTATTCTTAAGCACAGCTAAGGATATGTCTTCAAACTACAAGCAGGCTTGGAAGGAATTTGAGGATCAGGTAATCAATGATGTATCAAGCAAGGGTGTTGAGTTTGTTACTGATGTTGATATACCTGCATTCCAGGAAGCAGTAAAGCCTATCTATGAGAAGCTTCAGAAGGATGATCCTGAATCATACGCTGTAGTTGAGAAGATCCAGGCTGCACAGTAATTGCAAAATTAATCAAGAATTCATTATTTATCAGGTGATTTGCGCGAAGTTATACCGGGGTTAATAATCAGGAGATAACAAGCGCAAATCCCAAAATAAATGGTTGATTGAGGGATTATCAACCGGAAGGACGGTTCATTTTGGAAAAGTTTGACAAGTATCTTACATTAGTCATGAGGTTTCTGATGGCCCTGGCCATGTTTGGCCTGCTGGTTTTCGGAACATGGCAGATTTTTACAAGATGGATTTTAAAAGATCCATCAACATTTACGGATGAATTCCTCAGATATCTTCTGATTTGGGCATCCTTCATAGGCTCTGCTTACTGTTTCTACAAGGATCAGCATCTTGCACTTGATCTGGTTACAAATAAAGCAAAAGGAAAGTTTAAGATGTTCCTTAATGTTTTCATTGAGGCAGCTATCATATTCTTTGTGGTTTATGTTTTTGTAATGGGTGGATCCAGGCTCCAGGCCAATGCGACTAATTATTCTTCGGTAATGCGTATACCGTTTAAGTTTTTGTACGCAATACTTCCGGTTTCCGGAATATTTATCCTTATTGCGAGAGTACTGAAATATGTTCAGATGTTCTCCAAAAAGAAGACACAGAAGGGAGGAAATGAATAATGGGTGTTGTACAGGCTACGATCCTTTTGTTTGGTTCTTTCTTCGTGATGCTTCTGGGCGGAGTTCCTATTTCGGCCGGCATAGGCATTGCATCCATTGTAACTGCATTGGCCAGCGGAATGGATTTCGGAGTATTCAGTCTTACGGCTGCTCAGCGATGCTTCTCCGGGGTTGACTCCTTCTCACTTCTGGCTCTTCCGTTCTTCTCACTGGGCGGAAATATCATGAACAAGGGTGGTATCGCTAAGCGCCTTGTTCGATTCGCAAGACTCTTCGTTGGAAAGGTTCCCGGATATCTGGCAGCCACCAATGTTCTCGCAAACATGTTCTTCGGTGCGGTTTCCGGTTCTTCCGTAGCTGCAGCTTCTGCAATGGGTTCTATCATGGGACCTCTTGAGAAGGATGAAGGATATGATCCGAATTATTCTGCGGCAGTAAATATCTGTTCCGCACCTACAGGAATCCTCATCCCTCCATCAGGACCGTTGATCCTTTACTCCATCACAGCCGGTGGCGTATCAGTTGCGGCTCTGTTCATGGGCGGATACATTCCCGGAATCATGATGGGTCTCTTTGTTGCCGGACTTGCCATCGTTATGGCTAAGAAGATGGGTTACAAAGCTTCCACTGTTGAAGAGACTGACAGTCCGTTAAAGATTGCTTTTGACGCTGTTCCTTCACTCCTTGCGGTTATTATCGTTATGGGTGGAATCCTTGCAGGATTCTTTACTGCAACTGAGGCCGGAGTTGTTCTCTGCCTTTACTGCGGTGCTCTGGGAATCATTTACAAAGAGCTTCATGCAAAGGAATTCTATGAGCTTCTTGCTGATACCATGGTAAGCTCATCCACAATCCTTTTCCTGATTGCAGCAAGTTCCATTATGTCCTACGTAATGTCTTACACAGGAATCCCTGCTGCCATCAGTAACGGACTCATGAGCATTTCCAATAACCGCTATGTGATCCTTTTGATAATGAACCTGTTCCTCCTTGTCATGGGAATGTTCCTGGATCTTACTCCTGCGGTGCTGATCTTCACACCTATCTTCCTGCCTATAACAAGAAGCCTGGGTATGAGCGATGTACACTTTGGTGTAATGCTTATCATGAACCTTGGAATCGGTTCTGTAACACCACCTGTTGGTTCCTGCCTCTTTGTAGGCTGCGGAATTGCAAAGGTCGGAATCGAAGGCGTAACAAAGTATATTGTAAAGCTGTTTACCGCTATGGTAATCGCTCTTTTGCTGGTGACATTTATTCCGGTATGTACTTTGGGTATTCCTTATCTTTGTGGTCTGGTACCAAGCTGCTGGTGGTAAAGACGTAATTAATAACAGCCTGCTTAATGCTGTAAACCTTAAAGTAGGGAGCAGGCTGTTTTTTTATACCATAAATTAGGATTTTCAAGAGGAATTTTTCTTTAATCATGTGAGTATCGTATGCCCTTCGGGTCATTTAGTCATCACGGAGGGGAAATACAGAGGGGATACAAATGGATATTTGTTCTAAGTTAAGTGGAATAGAAAGATTGAACGGTGCATTCCTCCTTCACGGAGAAGATGCGGACGTTAAAATATATTTTCTGAGCGATGAAGTAATAAGACTCAGAGCGTCGTTTTCAAAAGAATTCCCGGAGGAGTCATATGTTCTTATGAAGACTGCCTGGGAAGACAGACTTGATCCTCTGTTTGAGGGAGAAAGAAAGAGAGTGGAGCCATTTGTTCCGGAAGTGAATGAGACCGAGTCCTCCATTGAATTTTCAACCGGCAAGCTGGTTCTTACTATAAACAAAACTCCTTTCACTATAGTGCTTAAAGATAGTGAAGACAGAGTTTTGTTTACTACTGAAAAGCTTGTGCCTTTCACACTGGATTCGAATCGACGCATTACCTCTTATTTCAGAATGAAGGAAGAGGACTGCTTCTACGGATTTGGCGAAAAAGTCGGAGGTATCAACAAGAATAAGACATTTCTCCGTGAACGCGCTACGGATGCAATGGGTTATGATGCCGAGAAAATGGATACACTTTATAAGCATATCCCGTTCTTTATCCGACTTGACAGAGAGAATCAACAGGCAGTAGGAGTATTCTTCCATAACTTCTATGAGTCTGTATTTAATATGGGCTGTGAGAAGTCTAACTACTGGCCCAGATACGCTTATTGGCAGGCTGACGGAGGAGACATTGACATGTTCCTCCTTGGAGGCGGAAGCATTAAAAGAGTGGTTGATCTCTATACAGAGCTTACAGGCCGTCCGACTCTTCTTCCGAAGAGAGCCATGGGATATCAGGGATCTTCAATGTATTATCCTGAACTTGAGAAGGACAGTGATGATGCGGTTCTTGAGTTTATAGATACAGTTCGTGAAGAAGGATTCCCTATTGACGGTTTCCATCTTTCATCAGGCTATACAAGCTACGAGAACAAGCGCTGCGTGTTTACCTGGAATAAGGAAAGATTCAAGGATCCCGAGGCTTACTTCCACGCAATGAATGAAAAGGGTGCTCAGAATGTTCCTAATATTAAGCCCGGAATACTTCGCATGCATCCGTATTATGAGGATTTCGAAAAGGCGGATGTATTTGTTAAGGATTCAAAGGATACTTCAAAGACTGCCATCGGAATGTGGTGGGGAGGCGAAGGAGCTTTCTGGGATTATACAAAGCCTGAAGCAAGAGAACTTTGGAAAAGCTATGTAAAGAAATATCTCATTGAGGTTGGAACAAACTCCATCTGGAATGATAACTGCGAGTACGACAGTCTCATGGACAAAGATGACGTGGTTGACTTTGACGGTAAGGGCGGCACCATCGGACAGCTTAAACCAATCATGAGTACGCTTATGTGCAAGCTGTCTAACGATGCTGTAAGAGAACACGATCCTTCTGCAAGACCGTATTCTGTATGTCGTTCCGGAAGTGCCGGAATACAGCGTTATGCCCAGACCTGGTGCGGAGATAATTTCACAAGCTGGAGTACACTCAAGTACAATGTCCCGATCATTACAGGTATGGGCCTCAGCGGCCAGCCTAATGAGGGCGCAGACATCGGTGGTTTCGCAGGCCCCGCGCCTGAGGAAGAGCTTTTTGTTCGATGGGTGCAGCAGGGAATCTTCCAGGCAAGATTCTCCATTCACTCGGCTTCAAATGACAATACAGTAACAGAACCCTGGATGTTCCATAATTCCAAGGATCTTATCAGAGATGCAATTCTTCTCAGATACAGATTTACACCATATCTCTACTCTCTGGAAAAAGAGGCTACGCTTACAGGCGCACCTGTTATGAGAGCTCTTGTTTACGAGTATCAGCAGGATGCCAATGTTTATGACGACAGCTTTGAATTCCTTTTCGGAAGAGACATCCTTGTTGCAAATGTACTTGAGAAGGGTGCAAAAACGCGAAAGGTATATCTTCCTGCCGGTAATTGCTGGTACGACTGGAATGACAATTTCCGCCGTTATGAGGGTGGCCAATATATAGAAATCCCTGTTGATATGTCATCTATACCGATGTTCCTTCGTGAAGGGGCTATCATTCCCAAGGCTGAGAATCTGCTTATGTGCATGGAGAAGGATAAGGTGACAGACCTCCTTCTTACAGTAGTTCCGGGAGAGGACAGAGAGTTTACATTGTACGACGATGACGGTGTATCCATGAACTATGAGGACGGTGGTTACCTTGAGACAAAAATTTCCATGAGTGGTAACAGTGTCGTTAATCTTTCGTTTAAGAGAGAAGGTGACTACGAAGACAGCATTAAGCGGGTTAAGGTAGAAATAGTAAAGAAAGAGAGAAGCCCCTTCTGGGTAACTCTTTCAGGCAGACCCCTTAAGCATTATCTCAACCGTCGTAAGTTTGATGAAGCCGGTGAAGGCTGGTACTACAGTCAGACTAAGAGAAGCGTTGAAGTAAAATATGAAAACCCTTCAGAGGATTACGAACTTAAGGTATCTTTTGAGGATTTTGACCTTATAGGTATGTGAGGAAATAACTTATGCTTTTAAAACAATATAAATCAATAGAAAAAACCAATAACGGCTACATTATCCACGGCGATGCAGCTGACATAATGCTTGTGTTTATGACAGATGACCTCATCAGAATAAGGGTTTCCTTTGACCGATCTTTTCCTGAGCGTTCATATACCCTTGTGACAACGGCATGGGACGATGACATGGATGAACTTCTGAAGGCAGAAAGAGAGAGAATCACAGCCCTTGATGTGCCTTTCGAAGAAAAAGAGAATGAGCTTGTATTCAGAACAGAAAACCTGGTACTCAGAATGCTCAAGAGCCCGTTGTCTTTCAGATTATATGATAAAGAAGGAAAGCTTATTTACAGTGATCTTCGTGAGAGAGCTTTCGAGAAGGACCAGCTTGGAAGACTGTATCATTACAACCGAATGGACAGGGAGAAGGATCATTTCTTCGGTTTCGGAGAGAAGACAGGCATGCTGGACAAAAAGGGCAGAAGACTCAGAATGTCTCCAAAGGATGCAATAGGCCATGATCCTGAAAAGGGCGACCCTATGTATAAGCATATTCCTTTCTATATCAGGGTCAATGAAGATAATCTTCATGCACTTGGCCTTTTCTATCATAATTCCTATGACTGTGTATTTGATATGGGAGAAGAGATTTCCGGATACTGGGACAGATACAGCTACTATCAGACAGATGGCGGAGACATTGACCTCTTTCTCATGAACGGTCCATCCATGAAACATATTCTGGACCTTTATACAAAGCTTACAGGCCGTATGGCGATGCCTACCAAGCAGTCAATCGGATACTGTGCATCCACCATGTACTATGCAGAGCTTGAGAAGGATTGCGACAAGGAAATATATAAGGTTATAGATAAACATCAGAAGGAAGATATTCCTATAGATAACTTCTGGCTGGCAAGCGGCTATTCAAGCGGTGAGGAAGATAACCTTAGATATGTATTCAATTGGAACAGGAGAAGATTCCCGAAGCCTGAAGAGTTTTTCGAAGAGATGAACAAAAGAGGCATTAATGTCATCCCTAACTTGAAACCGGGAATTCTGAAGAACCATCCATATATAAAGTTCTTTGAGTCTGAGGATGCATTTATAAAGACATCTGACAAAAAAGATGATTATTACGGACGCTGGTGGGGCGGTGAAGGACGTTTCATTGATTTTACCAATGTTAAAGGCAGAAATGCCTGGAAAAAGCTTCTGGAGGAAAACATTCTCAAAAAAGGCACAAAGACTGTTTGGAATGATAACTGTGAGATGGATGGAGTAGAGGACCGCAATGCGTACTGTGACAGGGAAGGTCTCGGTGGCACCATGGCCGAACTCAAGATACTTCATTCAAACCTTATGGCATTTATCGGAAAAGAAGCTCTTCATGATGTATATCCCGGTGAGAGACCATATATCATTAACCGCGCGGGATATGCGGGAATCCAGAGATATGCCCAGGTTTGGGGCGGAGATAATCTTACGGACTGGAAAACTCTCAAGTTCAATGTTGCTACCATAGTAGGCATGGGCCTTTCGGGCTGTGCAAACATGGGTTGCGACATCGGAGGCTTTGCCGGACCGGCACCAGAGGCAGAACTTTTGCTTCGTTGGATCCAGAACGGTATTTTCCAGCCTCGTTTTACAATCAATTCTGCAAATAATGATAATACCGTAACCCAGCCATGGATGTACGAGGAGAACAATGACTACATCAGAGATGCATATCATTTAAGATATCGTATGTTCCCGTACATTTACTCACTTATGAGAGAGGCTCACGAAAACGGTACTCCTGTTATGAGACCGCTGTTCCTTGAGTTCCCTGAGGATAAGCGCTGCTATACAGACGAAAACATGTGCTTTATGTATGGAAGCAGTGTACTTGTTGCCAATGTTTTGGAAAAGGGCGCAGTCACAAGAAAACTGTATCTTCCAAAAGGCGCTACCTGGTATGACATGAATGACAACCTTAAGGCGTATGAAGGTGGTCAGGAAATAGAAATCACGGTAGATAAGGCATCGATTCCGATGTTCTTCAGAGGCAATGGTATTTTCGTTACCACAGAAGATGTGAAGCATATACTGAGTGATACCATGAAGCATGTTGATATACTTATTGGTGGAGAGACGGATGCTTCTTTTGCATTCTATGATGATGACGGACATACCGAGGATTTTGAAAAGGGCATTTTTGCAAGAACTGAGATTAATGTTAAGGCCGGTGACAGAACAGTTATTAATTTTGATACCACAGGAGAATATGCATCTCCGGTAGAAACGGTGACTGTGAAGCTTGTGAGCAAAGAAAAGGGAGCTTTCTGGGCAAGTCTTGACGGAGAGAACATTCAGAGAC
>JAILDF010000238.1 GCA_024689585.1 Oribacterium sp. | reverse complement strand
CACAGAGCGTAACGGTATCCACATCATCGATCTTCAGCAGACAGTAAAGATGGTTGACGATGCTTACAATGCTATGGTTAAGCTTGTACAGGACGGTGGAACTGTTCTTTTCGTTGGTACAAAGAAGCAGGCTCAGGACGCTGTTAAGTCAGAGGCTCTTCGTTGCGGTGAGTTCTATGTAAACGAGAGATGGCTCGGCGGTATGCTTACAAACTTCAAGACAATCCAGACTCGTATCGATCGTCTTAAGGAGATCGAGAAGATGGCTGAGGACGGAACTTTCGAAGTTCTTCCTAAGAAGGAAGTTGCTCTTATCAAGAAGGAGTGGGACAAGCTCGAGGCTAACATCGGTGGTATCAAGGATATGAAGCAGATTCCTGATGCAATCTTCGTAGTTGATCCTAAGAAGGAGAAGATCTGCGTTAAGGAAGCTCGCACACTTGGAATCACACTTTTCGGTATCGCTGATACAAACGCTGATCCTGAGGAGCTTGATTATGTTATCCCGGGAAATGATGACGCTATCCGCGCTATCAAGCTTATCGTAGGCAAGATGGCTGATGCTGTTATCGAGGCTAAGCAGGGCGAGATGACTGAGGAAGAGGCAGCAGCTGCTACAGCTGGTGACGATTCTGTAGTTGCAGAGGCTTAATTAAGAAAACACATAAACCCAGCATTAGACAATTTAATAGATTGCTAAATGCTGGGTTCATTTCATTTTAAAAACAATAAGTGAAGATTATTCTTCCATAATATATTAATCCAGGAGGATACAACAATGGCAATTACAGCAGCTCAGGTTAAAGAGTTACGTGACATGACAGGTGCAGGTATGATGGCTTGTAAGAAGGCTCTCGCTGCAACTGACGGAGATATGGACAAGGCAGTAGACTTCCTCAGAGAGCAGGGTCTTGCAGGCGCAGAGAAGAAGGCCGGCAGAATCGCAGCTGAGGGTGTTTCTTTCACAAAGCTTTCTGATGACAAGCACTCAGGTGTTGTTGTAGAGGTTAATGCTGAGACAGATTTCGTTGCTAAGAACGAGAAGTTCCAGACATATGTTGCTGAGGTAGCAGCTCAGGCTCTTCATTCAGAGGCAGCTGATATCGACGCTTTCCTTGCTGAGAAGTGGGATCTTGACAACTCAAGAACAGTTGCAGAGCAGCTTTCAGAGGAGATTTCCATCATCGGTGAGAACATGCACATCCGTCGTTTCCAGAAGCTTACAGAGAACGATGGTTTCGTACAGGATTACGTACACGGCGGCGGACGTATCGGTGTTCTTCTTCAGGTTAAGTCAACAGTTGTTAATGACGCTGTTGTAGAGATGGCAAAGAACATTGCTATGCAGGTTGCTGCTCTTAAGCCTAAGTTTACATCACGTAAGGAAGTTGATCAGGCTTATCTTGCAAGCGAGACTGAGATCCTTACAGCTGCAGCTAAGAACGAGAAGCCAAACGCTCCTGAGAAGGTTATCGCAGGTATGGTTCAGGGACGTATCAACAAGGAGCTTAAGGAGATCTGTCTCCTTGATCAGACATACGTTAAGGCTGAGGATGGCAAGCAGTCAGTTCAGCAGTATGTTGATTCTGTTGCCAAGGCTGAGAATGCTACAATCGAGATTGTAACATTTATCCGTTTTGAGACCGGTGAAGGCCTTGAGAAGAAGAACGAGGATTTCGCTGCAGAAGTTGCTGCTCAGCAGGCTGCTGCAAAGAAGGCTTAATTATAAAGTTTTTAATATAGCTTGAATTTTATAATCTTACGTTTGGGGCAGGAAGTTTTCTTCCTGCTCTTTTTTTGTTCAAAAAAGAATCCGTTAAACAATTTTCATAAATCCCACATATTACAGTTATTTTTTCTGTTTAATATTTATGCTACAATAAAAAATACGTGAAATACGAGGTCATAAACATGCTTTTTGATTTCCTGAAAAAATACTCTGATCAATTTGATAACTCATCCTCAACTGAGTCTGCAGCACCCGGTACCGGTAACACTGTGCGTAAACATATAGTATTTTACGGCACTGTCCAGGGCGTGGGGTTCAGATACACTGCCTATCACCTTGCCTGTTCTTTGGGTCTTACCGGATGGGCAAGAAATGAAGATGATGGATCTGTAACCTGTGAGCTTCAGGGTCCCCGTGATGCCATACAGGAATTCATGAACAGAATAGGAAATCAGCGTTTTATAGAGATTACAGATAAAGAGGAGCGCAATATTAAGGTTATTAATGAAGAACGTTCCTTTAGGGTACTTTACTGAAAGGATCAGATCTTTAATAGTAATGAAGCAAAACTACAAAATCACACTTAGCTATGATGGTTCCCGTTACTACGGCTGGGAACATCAGCCAAATACAGAATTAACCATACAAGGGAAGCTTGAACAGGTGCTGACCCGTATGATATACGGAGAAAATTATTCTGTTAAGGATTTTGCCTCTTTCCCAATTACAGTTATAGGTGCCGGGCGAACAGATGCGGGAGTTCATGCCAGAGCCATGACTGCCAATGTGATACTGGATCCCGAAAATGAAATGACAGAAGCAGAGATCAAGGCTTATATGAACAGATATCTTCCCGATGATATAAGCGTTAATGAAGTCAAGTCTTGCGGAGAACGGTTTCACAGCCGGTTTAAAGCCACCGGAAAGACTTACAGATATACTTGCTGGTATGATGAGCAAAAGCCTGTATTTGAAAGAAAATATGTTACGGTCCTTGAGAAAAAGCCTGATATAGAGGCAATGCGCAAAGCCGCAGAATATCTCCTGGGAGAGCACGACTTTAAATGCTTTTGCGGAAACTCACATTTTAAAAAATCCACTGTCAGAGTGATAGACCACATAGAAATCACAGAAAACGGTCCTTACATCCGACTTTACTTTCATGGGACCGGCTTTTTACAAAATCAGGTGCGTATCATGACAGGCACGCTTCTGGAAATAGGTTTTGGGAAAAGAACACCTGATTCAATGTCAGACATACTTAACAGCAAAGATCGTCAAAATGCCGGCTATACAGCAGAAGCCAAAGGATTATGTCTCATGAAGGTGGATTATGACTGATGGTCATCCATCATGTATCTTTAAATAAATAATGTATTTCATTTTATATAAATGACGCATATATAAAATTTCACTAAGCTTTAGGGAGGGGATTAGTTTTGAAAGATAAAAGTATTGGTATCATTTTAGGAGTTACAACCGGACTTCTGGCCGGATATCTGGCAAGTACTCTGTACATGTCCGGCAAGATCATGCCCGGTACCGTAATTAATGGCGCAGATTTTTCCATGGTTCCGAGGGCCGAACTGAATGACCGTCTGTCAGCAATGGAAAGAGATGCCTATGCCATCACCGTCAGAGACATACACAAAAACGAATTGACAATCAATGGAGCAGACATTGATCTCAGTGCTGATTTCCCTGTGGAGAAGATCCGCGTGCAGAATCCTTTGATCTATCCTTACTATATGCTGAATCCGGGAAACTACTTTATAGAGCCTGATTCGGTTTCCTTTGATGAAGAAAAGCTAAAGACCATCATAAACCATGATCTTTTACCCGAGGAGGGAAGCACAGATACTCCAGTCGATGCCTTTCTGACAGCTTATATTCCCGGAGCCGGTTATACCATTGCTTCGGAAGAGGACGGTGACACACCGGATCCTGATAAAGTTACAGGTGTTATTGAGGATGCCATAACCGACAGAGCGGTTTTTGTGGATCTGACCGAAGAAGACTGCTACCTGACAGCAGACATCCGTTCAGATGATACTCTCCTTAACCAGAGAGCAACAACCCTGAACGAAGCTCTCGCTGCCTCCGTAACCTATGATTTCGGAAACCAGAAGATAATACTGAATTCAGACACCTATTATCCATGGCTTGACAAGCAGGAGGACGGTACCGTTACCTTAAATGATGAAAAGGTAGATGAATATGTTACCGAGCTTAAATCATCCACTGACACCGCTTATACCACAAGAAGCTTCAAGACTGTTTCAGGACGTATAATCAATGTCAAGGGCCCTTACGGTTACAACATTTCAAAGAAAAAAGAAATTGAACAGCTTAAAGAGGATATCCTTTCAGGATTGCCTGTAGAACGCGAGCCTGTATATACAACCTCCGGCTGCCAGCGCTCGGGAAACGAATACGGCGATACCTATCTGGAAGTTGATATGTCTGACCAGAAGGTTTACTTCATACAGGATGGAAACATTATTTTCACTTCCGATTGTGTGACCGGAAATACCAGCCGCGGAAGAGGAACCCCCACGGGTATCTTCAGTGTCATGTATAAAGCAAAAAATGTGGTATTACGCGGACGTGATTATGCATCTCCCGTTACTTACTGGATGCCGTTCTATAATGGCTGCGGATTCCACGATGCCTCCTGGCGCGGAAGCTTCGGAGGTTCCATCTACCGTTACAGCGGATCCCACGGCTGTGTAAACATGCCTATTCCTAAAGCAAAGGAGCTTTACTCACTGGTAGAAGCAGGTATGCCTGTAATCACATACTACTAAAAAGGGTCCCTTGCATTTAACCCTGACTTAAATTTAATCTGTGGGCTCTGTTTTCAGGAGGCGTCCACAGATTATGTAATAAAGAGGAGATTTATGAAAAAGTTTAAATTGAAATTCATTTCTGCAGTCCTCGCATTGACTGTAGTTTCATGCACAGCCTTTACTTCTTTTGCGGAATTCGGTCCCGGAATACCGGAATCAGAGCTTACAGCCTATACCGCTGCCGCAAATGCTTCCGGCGGTGCTGCCGCCACTGAAGCCACCGGTCCTTCAACTGCCGGGACGACCATCAACAATGAAATCCCGACAGAAGATACCTATGCCTTATACGAGAAGCTTAAATCAAGTCTTACTGCCCAGATAACAGATCAGATCATTCTGGTTGTTGACCACAACCTCACATTATGGAACAAACAGTCTGACGGAAACTGGATCAAGGATATGGACGTTTACTGTGGTTACGGTAGAAACGGTCTTAAGCCTTTTAACGAAAGACATGAAGGGGACCAGACAACTCCTATAGGTTCCTTCCCCATACTTCATGCCTTCGGATTCGGTTCAAATCCGGGAACTGCCATGACCTGGAGAGAAATAACTGAAAACTCCTACTGGTCAGGAGAGAAAGCTACCTACAACACCTGGGTAGAGAGCGCAACCCACGTCGGAGGCGAGCATCTCATCGAATATGAAATTTGCTATAAATACGCCATGGCTATCGGCTTCAATATCAATCCTACTGTTTACAAGCGTGGTTCCGCAATATTCCTTCATTGCAAAAACCCTGCCGAGTGGGGTTCTGCCGGCTGTGTATCAGTGCTCGAAGAGGATATGCTTAAGCTCTTACAAAAATGTCATGACGGCTGCTATATCATGATAGTTCCGGATGCTGACGCCATTTCAAACTTTTAATATTTACATCATCATATGAAATTTTATTTTGCACCTATGGAAGGCATTACAGGATACCCTTTTCGTAATGCCTTCCAACAGTGTTTTCCGGGGATAGATCGTTTTTACACGCCATTTCTCTCGGCAAACGATACATTTTCCTTTACAACAAGAGAAAAAAGAGATACTGACCCTGCACTCAACAAGGTATCCGACCTGGTTCCCCAGATCATCACAAACAACGCCGAAATGTTCGTGTGGGCTATAGAAAAAATGTCCGAACTTGGATATAAAGAAGTGAACCTGAACCTTGGCTGCCCATCGGGTACTGTTGTGGCAAAGGGCAAGGGTTCGGGAATGCTGCGTTACCCTGACAGGCTTGACGCTTTTCTGGAAGAGACATTTGAGCTCCTGGATAAAAATCATATATCCTATGATTCTTCTGTTAATGCTTCCACTTCAAGCGAAAAGCAAGTCTCTGTTTCCGTAAAGACCAGGCTTGGCATACATGACCCTTCGGAATCCGACCGGCTCATAGCTGTTTACAACAGATATCCATTGAGTGATGTTATAGTTCACAGCCGTGTACAAAAAGAGTTTTATAAAGGTGAGATACATTATGATCACTTCAGAAAATTCATTGAAGGTTCAAAGCATCACCTTGTATATAACGGAGACATTGTTACAAAAAAAGACTTTGAAAAGGTAAAAGCACTGTTTCCTGAAATAGATACCGTAATGATAGGCAGAGGTTTACTCATAAATCCTTCTCTGATAAGAGAGCTTAACGGTGGAGAGCCCTGCACCCTTGAGGAAATAAAAGCCTTTCATGAAGCATTGATAGAATCCTATATACCCGAAATGGGCAGCGACGCAAATCTTTTATACAAAGTGAAAGAGTACTGGAGCTGGCTTAGCAGATCCTTTACGGATTCAGAAAGATATATGAAGGATATAAGAAAGGCAAAAAACCTGCCGGAATACAAAGCAGCAGTACGGAATCTTATGGCTAATTGTAAATTTGAACCAAACAGATGATGAACTCTGCATATAGTTTAAACAACAAAGGCGGCATTTTCAGAGGAGGAATTTAAATCCCTATGATACTGGAATATCCTGAATATTATGAAAGTTTCCGTTGTATAGGCGGCGACTGTCCGGATACCTGCTGCGCAGGCTGGGAAGTGGATGTGGACAGGGAGTCTTCACAATACTATAAAAGCGTTGACGGTGAATTTGGAAAAAGACTTAAAGAGCATATTTGCGAAGATGGCGAGGGATGCTATTTCCCGCTCACAAAAGATAAACGGTGTCCCTTTTTAAATAAAGAGAATTTATGCGATATATACACTAATCTGGGAGAAGAGAGTCTTTGCCAGACCTGTACCGAGTATCCAAGATATTTTATGGACATCGGTAATTACGAGCAGACTGATATGAGCCTGAGCTGTATGGAGCTTGGAAGGATATTCTACACAGAAACCCCTGTAATAGAATATGTCCGGTCCGAAAATCCTGTGGAGGGAGAGCCTCTGACCGAAGATGACCGGGATACTCTGGTTGAGATCCTGTCACTTAGAAATAAATGCATTTCGCTTTTACAGGATACAGGTCATTCCTTTAACGATAAACTCCTGGAGGTAAGGGCTTTGGTTTCCTATGCCGAAGGAGAAGATCCCGGGGAAAAGGATAAATCCCGGGGCTTCCTTACGGAAAGCTATAAAGAGCTCATCCTTCTTTATGAATCTCTGGATTCCATTAACGAAGAATGGTCTGAAAAGCTTTCTTACTATAAGGAATTATCCGATAATCCATCCAAGCTTGACATGATTCCTGAATTCACCTCTCTATATTCAGAAAAGCTTGATGAATGGATTCCCAAAACCGGTGTATATTTTATTTTCAGATATTTTATCGATACAATGACTGACGGCGACATAGAAAATGAATTATGTTTCGTCCACCGTAGCCTTAGACTTATATTTTTCATGCTTTTTGCTGAATGGGTAAGTAAAGGAAATATCGATGTATCGGATATGATTTATGTGGCTCATCTTTATTCAAAGGAAGTAGAGCATGACGACGGGAATGTGGACAGGATAAAGAAATCCGTATGATCCAAATAAGCTCCAAAGAATAAATCTCTTTTTAAACTGATCACGGTCATGAAACCAGAAAAGAGGATAGAATATGATCAAAAAATTCAGAAAAACTCTATATACCGGTTTGGTACTTTTATCTCTTATCACTATCTGTTCCTGCGGGAAACGCAAGGAACCTTATGAATCTGTGTCTTCTGAGGATCTGACTCAGGAAATCATCTCCGGAATAGCCGAAGGTTTCAAAAACGGTGAGATCAATGTTACCGAAAGAGAAAAGAGGATTTTATCCAACCTTGTAAATTACGTGGTTGATAACCCTGATACCTCCATCCAGATTCTTTCCGACGCTGCAAAACAGGCAGGCTTCGAGGGTGTATTTCCTGAAGATATTTCAGGTGTAGAGCCATATTACAAGGCCATTGCAGGCACTCTTCTTGAAGCGGATTACATTACCACCGACGGTAATGATATCATTATCAGAAAGGGTACTGACAGCAAAACTCTGTCCGGCCTTCTTTCGGAAGCAGTTTCCGAAACTGATACTACCAGTACTACAAAAACCATCGATGGCAAAGAAGTAAACCTCAGCCTCAAGGATGACGTAATCTATGACGCTCTTTGGAAAGAGGCAGGAAATGCCTATTCCATTTATTCCAAGAGCGGAATCGATGAAAAGACCCTTAAAGAACTTATCAAACAGGTAAAATGAAATCTAACGATAAAACCATTTCCAACAACGATAGTCTTTCATATAATGCCATTACCCAAGGTGTGATATGGAAGACTCTCATTCTTTATGTTCTGCCTCTTATCATGGGTACATTTTTTCAGCAGCTCTACAACACGGTGGATGCCGTTGTGGTAGGAAGATTTGTAGGTAAGGAAGCCTTATCCGCAGTTGGCGGAAGCTCTGCCATGCTGGTGAATGTTTTCGTGGGGTTCTTTGTTGGCGTAGCATCAGGGGCAGGTGTGGTAACCGCCCAGTATTATGGCGCAAATAAGGATAACTCAGTCAGAAAAGCTGTTCACACCGCCATGCTGCTTTCCATAATCAGCGGAGCACTTCTTACACTGATAGGTTACTTCATGATGCCTGTTTTTAGTGTATGGATGAAGACCCCGTCTGAAGTTCTGGATCTCACCATTATATATCTTCGTGTATATTCCCTGGGAATGATACCAAACCTCATTTACAACATGGGCGCCGGAATTCTGAGAGCTGTGGGAGATTCCAAACGGCCTCTTATATTCCTTGTTGTATCCTGCATTTCCAATATAATACTTGACTATTTCTTTGTTCTTAAGATGGGGCTCGGTGTTATGGGAGTCGCACTTGCCACGATTCTTTGCCAGCTTATCAGTGCTGTGATGGTTTTATACACACTAAGCAAATCGAGCAGCAGCTACCGGCTGTCCAAAGGAGAACTGACACTCCACAAAAAGCAGCTTTTTCGTATCATTGCCATAGGACTGCCGGCAGGAATCCAGTCCCTCATGTATTCCTTGTCTAATGTCTTTATCCAGACAGCCATAAACGAATTCGGGACTGATGCAGTGGCGGCATGGGCTGCCTACTCCAAGATAGACTCGGTATACTGGATGATCTCAAGTTCATTCGGCATAGGCGTCACAACTTTCGTAGGGCAGAATTACGGAGCCGGGCTGTATAAAAGAGTACGGCAGTGTATAAGGCAAAGTGCTGTCATCATGGCTCTCATCACCGGCTTTATGACCTTTATTCTCTACAAATGGGGATTCCTTGCTTTCAACCTTTTTGCCACAGACGAAAGTGTCATAAATACCGGAACCGCTATGATACGGTATCTATCGCCCTTCTACATTACTTATACGACCATCGAGCTGTTATCCGGTTCTCTCAGAGGGATGGGCAACAGCCTGAAACCAATGATCATTTCAGTATTTGGAATCTGTATCCTGAGAGTTTTATGGATATTCTTTGCCGTACCCGTATGGCACAGGATAGAAACCGTTGAATTCAGTTATCCTCTGACCTGGGTGACAACATCAATCCTGTTTCTGCTTTATTATTTCAGGTTTGTAAATAAGCGAAAGATATTCTGAAGGAAACAGGCATTAAAATCAGTCAATAAAAATCAATTTAATGTACACAACTCACGTTGACATCTTATTTAAGTAAATTTATACTTTCTTAGGTTATTTTTCGTCTAAATTTTTTCAGGGAGCACAAATATGTTTAAAAAAGGTTTTGACAATGACAAGTATATAATGATGCAGTCCGAGCATATCAGAGAGCGTATTTCCAAATTCGGAGGCAAGCTATATCTCGAGTTCGGAGGCAAGCTGTTCGATGATTATCACGCTTCCAGAGTCCTTCCCGGATTCCAGCCTGACAGTAAGATCCGTATGCTTACCCAGTTAAAGGAAGACGTTGAGATAGTTGTTGTTATCAATGCCGGAGACATTGAAAAAAATAAAGTAAGAGGAGATCTGGGCATAACCTATGACATGGATGTACTCCGTCTTATCGATGCCTTCAGAAGCTACGGTCTTTTCGTGGGTTCTGTAGTACTCACCAGATTTGACGGTCAGGAAAGTGCCGTTGCCTACCAGAAGAAGCTCGAGAGCCTTGGTGTCAAGGTATACAGACATTATCCCATACAGGGGTATCCCGGAAACCTTCCGCTCATTATTTCCGATGACGGTTTCGGAAAGAATGAGTACATTCAGACAACCCACTCCCTGGTTGTCGTTACAGCTCCCGGTCCCGGTTCAGGAAAGATGGCAGTTTGTCTTTCACAGCTTTATCAGGAGAACAAGCATGGTGTTAAGGCAGGCTATGCCAAGTTCGAAACCTTCCCGATCTGGAACATTCCGCTTAAGCATCCTGTAAACCTTGCTTATGAGGCAGCAACTGCGGATCTGAATGATGTCAACATGATCGATCCTTACCATCTTGAGGCCTACGGCAAGACCACGGTAAACTATAACCGTGACGTCGAGGTTTTCCCCGTACTGAATGCCATGTTCCAGCGCATTTACGGCGAATCACCTTACAAGTCCCCGACAGACATGGGCGTAAATATGGCAGGCTATGGCATCGTTGATGATGACAACTGCAGCTATGCATCACGTCAGGAGATCATTCGTCGTTACTACACTGCATTATGTGACCTCCGTAAGGGTGACGGTACACAGCAGGTAGTTGACAAGCTTCAGCTTCTCATGGAGCAGGCCAATGTTTCCAGCGATGACAGACCGGCCGTTGCCGCAGCAAAACAGAAGGCGGAGCTGACAGGAGAGCCCGCAGCGGCCATCGAGCTTTCGGACGGAACCATCGTAACCGGAAAGACCTCAACCTTACTTGGTGCCTGCTCAGCCATGCTTCTGAATGCACTTAAGGTAATGGGCGGTATCGATGACTCTGTAAACCTTATTTCAAGAGAGATCATCGAGCCTATCCAGCATTTAAAAACCGAGCATTTGGGTAACCGTAACCCGAGACTCCATACCGATGAGATCCTCATTGCGCTTACCATCTGTGCAACCACAGACAATAATGCGGAGATTGCCATGCAGCAGCTGGAAAAGCTTAAAGGCTGCGAAGTACACAGCTCGGTTATCCTTTCCGAAGTAGATGCCCGTACCTTCAAGAAGCTTGGTATCAATGTCACCTGCGAACCGCAGTACCAGACTTCAAAGCTGTTCCATAATTGATAATGCAGAGACGCATTTTCCATTAAGCTGCGAAGTATCGTTTTTAAATTTAAATCTGATTCCAACCGAAGCTTTGCCGGACTATATGGCAAGGCTTCGGCTTTTTTATATCAAAAATAATTTACCCGCTTTTATGTTTGGACTTCTGATACCGGTAGCGGAGTTGCTTGTTGTTTTGTTGCCCCTTACTTTGTAATATGCTAGAATAAATTTTAATGTAGACGCTTTTAAAGCTGCCTCATTTTAAACTAAAATAACTTATAAAGGTATGAAGGTATTCCTTCATTACCATATGCCTGAGAATCGGCAGAATGGAGATTATTTTTATGTCAGATAAACGCAGAGTTATGCTGAAGCTTTCCGGTGAAGCACTTGCCGGTGAAAAACATTTTGGTTTTGATGATGATACCATCAGGGAAGTTGCCAGAGAAGTTAAGTCAGCAGTAGACGAAGGTGTACAGATCGCCATAGTTATCGGAGGCGGAAATTTCTGGAGAGGCCGTCAGTCTGAGGCTGTAGATCGTTATAAAGCAGATCAGGTAGGAATACTTGCCACAGTCATGAACTGTATCTACGTATCCGAGATATTCCGTACACAGGGTATGAAAACCATGGTCATGTCTTCCATACAGATCGGAGATATGGCAGACCTTTTCAATAAGGATAAAGCCCTCAGTGCCATGGCCGAGGGAACAGTTGTGTTCTGCGCAGGCGGAACAGGTCACCCATACTTCTCAACAGATACCGGCGTAGTACTCCGTGCGGTTGAGCTTGAGTGTGACGAGATACTTCTTGCCAAGGCTATCGACGGCGTATATGATTCAGATCCAAAGATAAACCCTGACGCAAAGAAGTTTGATAAGCTTTCCATCCGGGAAGTGGTAGACAAGCGTTTAGGTGTTATCGACCTGGCTGCATCTGTTATCTGCATGGAAAACCATATGCCGCTGGCCATCTTTTCTCTTAACGAAGAAAACGGCATCGCCAATGCCCTTAAGGGACAGATAAACGGCACCAGAGTTACCGCATAAATTTATACATTATCCCGAAAAATCGGGTTTAAACAGGAGGAATTAATTATGGATGATCAATTTACCATTTATATCGAGAAGATGCACAAAACACATGACAACCTCATGTCAGAGCTTGCAACTATCCGTGCAGGACGTGCAAACCCTCATGTGCTGGACCGTATCATGGTAGATTACTATGGCACACCCACACCTATTCAGCAGGTAGGTAACATTTCCGTTCCCGAAGCTCGTCTTATCCAGATCCAGCCATGGGACAAGAGCTTACTTAAAGAGATCGAGAAGGCTATAAATATGTCTGATCTCGGTATCAACCCGACAAATGACGGAACTGTTGTCCGTCTCGTTTTCCCTGAGCTTACAGAGGAGAGACGTAAGGAACTCACAAAGGATGTTAAGAAGAAAGGCGAAGAGGCTAAGATCGCCATCAGAAATATCCGTCGTGATGCTATGGACCTCGCAAAGAAACTCGAGAAGTCATCTGAGATGACAGAGGATGACCTTACCCGTGCAACAAAGGACATTCAGGAGCTTACAGACCACATGTGCGAGAAGATCGACAAGTCTGTTGAAGCAAAGAACAAGGAACTCTTAACTGTTTAATATGGAAAACGTTAACGATATCATTAACAATGAAGGCCGCAATATACCTGCCCATATCGCCATCATCCTTGACGGAAACGGAAGATGGGCAGAAAGGCGGGGACTTCCCAGAGCCATGGGCCACAAACAGGGCTGCGAGACTCTTGAAACCATCGTTGCGGACTGCGCAAGACTCGGAGTAAAGTATCTGACCGTCTATGGTTTTTCTACCGAAAACTGGAAACGTTCAGAGGAAGAAGTGGGCGCCCTGATGAAGCTTTTCCGTTTTTATATGGTCAAGCTTATTAAGGTTGCAAATGAGCACAATGTCAAGGCCCGCATGATAGGCGAAAGAAGCCGTTTTGCTCCCGACATTCGGGAGGGCATCGAAAGCCTCGAGAAGGAGACGGCTCAAAACACGGGAATGACTTTTGTATTTGCGGTAAACTACGGTTCCAGAGATGAAATCGTCCGGGCTGTCAGAAAGTATACCCTTGAGGCCTTAAGAGAGGGAAAATCCGAAGAAGAAATAGAAGCTCTTACAGAGCAGGCTTTTTCCGGCTATCTCGATACAAACGGGAT
The DNA here is from genome assembly GCA_024689585.1 of Oribacterium sp. Lineage (GTDB taxonomy): Bacteria > Bacillota > Clostridia > Lachnospirales > Lachnospiraceae > Oribacterium. Next base: position 19,229 of record JAILDF010000238.1, on the reverse strand, counting down.
GCCGGATCCGGATCTCGTCATAAGAACTTCGGGAGAGTTCAGGATTTCCAATTACCTTCTATGGCAGAGTGCCTATGCGGAATATTATATAACTCCGGTCCTCTGGCCTGACTTTAACAAAGAAGAGTTATTGAAAGCCATCGATAACTTCAACAGCCGCGAACGTCGTTTTGGCGGCAGATTAAAAAAATAATCATTTGTTCAGGCTTCTTTTACACAAAGAAGCCTGTATTTACTTTATAAGCTTCACCGGGATCCTGTTCCCTGACAGTACAGGCGGAGCGAAGCCTGCAACTTATATCAAATCCATAGGAATGCATATGTCAGCTACCGATAATTTAAAAAAAGATCATAATGAGAAGAAACCCGGCTCCTTTGTCACCAGACTGATAAGCGGTATCATTTTGGTTCTTATTGTGGCCATAATAGTACCTATGGGAGGCCTGCCTCTGTTTCTCCTGACCTTCCTCATTTCCATGATAGGTCTTTTTGAACTGTACAGGGTTTTCGGAATAGAGAAAAAATCACTTGGCTTTGTGGGATACCTTACTACCATAGCCTATTATGTGATAGTCTGGTTCGATCTGGACAGATACTTCACTCTTATGGTGGTTCTGAGCCTTATGGCACTGATGTCCTTTTACGTCATCACTTATCCAACGTATAAGATCACAGCAGTCGCAAAAGCCTTTATGTGTGTCTGTTATGCCGGCATCATGATGAGTTATCTGTATCAGACCAGGGCAATGCCTGACGGAATGTATCTCGTATGGCTTATTTTCATTGCCAGCTGGGGTTCCGACACCTTCGCTTATTGCACTGGGATGCTCATAGGAAAGCATAAGATGACCCCTATACTGAGCCCCAAAAAAACAGTGGAAGGAGCAGTGGGTGGAGTCATCGGTGCCGCACTCCTTGGTTTTGTTTATGCCATGATCCTTCAGAGCCGTTTTACCTACATCCTTAACCCGGGAGCTACTTGTGCCATTGCCTCAGCAATAGGCGCACTCATCTCTATGGTAGGAGATCTCACCGCTTCCGGCATTAAGAGAGATTATGAAGTAAAGGATTACGGTACCCTGATCCCCGGTCACGGAGGTATCATGGACAGATTTGATTCACTGATTTTCACTGCACCTGCAGTTTATTTTGCCTTAACATTTTTAAATATCTGAAAGAGGATTAATGTTTATGAGAAGATTGGTAATACTTGGTTCCACAGGTTCCATAGGAACCCAGACTATCGATGTCATAAATGGTGACCCGGAGATAGTAGTCACAGGTCTCGCTGTTTACGGTTCCATTGATAAATTAAAAGAGCAGGTAGAGACACTTCATCCTGAAGTGGTTTGTATATATGACGAGAAAAAAGCTGAAACCTTCAAAAGCTTCGGTTTACCTGTAAAGGTTCTTTCCGGAATGGAAGGACTTATAGAGATTGCCACCATGGAAAACTGTGATGAGGTTGTGGTTTCCGTTGTGGGAATGATAGGAATCCAGCCTACCATCGCGGCCCTCAAGGCTCATAAACAGGTGGCTCTCGCCAACAAGGAAACCCTTGTATGCGCAGGACATATCATCATGCCCCTGGCAGCAGAGTGCGGTATAGACATTAAGCCTATAGACTCGGAGCACAGTGCCATATGGCAGTCCCTTACGGGAGAACCTCATGAACGTATAGAGCAGATCCTTCTGACAGCGTCAGGCGGTCCTTTCAGGGGCAAAAAGCGTGAGGAACTCAGAGGGAAGACGAAAGAGGATGCCCTTAAGCATCCCAACTGGGCTATGGGAAGAAAGATAACCATAGATTCCTCCACCATGGTAAACAAAGGTCTGGAGGTGCTGGAAGCCCACTGGCTCTTTGATGTTCCTGTGGATATGATAAAGGTTGTTGTACAGCCTCAGTCCATCGTCCATTCAGCTGTTCAGTATGTAGACGGTTCTGTTAAGGCACAGCTTGGTCTTCCGGACATGAGGATCCCGATCGAATATGCCCTTTATGCACCTGACCGCCGTGCACTTCCGGAGGATCAGCGGCTGGATCTGGCAAAACTAGGTCAGCTCACCTTCGAGGATCCGGACATGGATACCTTTAAGGGTCTCGCCCTTGGCTTCCGTGCCGGAAGAACAGGAGGCTCCATGCCGACTGTCTACAATGCAGCCAACGAGGAAGCGGTGGCCATGTTCCTTGAAGACCGGATAGATTTCCTTGAAATAGCCGACGTTATCGAAGAGGCCATGAATGCTCACGAAGCCCACGTAGTGGCTTCTCCCTCTGTTGAAGAGATCCTTTCCATCGAAAAATGGGCAAGAGATTATGTAAAGAATAATTCAAAAATAGTACGCTGACAGGAGATATAAACTTGGGAATAATTGTCGCCCTTCTGGGCTTGAGTTTTTTGATTTTTTTCCATGAACTCGGACACTTTCTGGCTGCCAAGCTCTGCCATGTGGGTGTCCTGGAGTTTTCCATAGGCATGGGTCCGAGACTTATAAGCCGGGTAAAAAACAATACCCGATATTCACTGAAGCTTTTGCCCCTCGGCGGAAGCTGTGCCATGCTGGGGGAAGACTCAGCCGGTTCCGGTGATTTTACCGTGTCTTTCGGAGAAGAGCTTCCGGACCGGGATAATACCGGTGATCCATTGATTGATTATGACGGTGTCCGTTTCAGAAAATCCGAAATCGGTAAATACAGCTTCCAGCAGAAATCTGCCATACAGCGATTCTTCATTTGTATTGCGGGGGTAATGAACAACTTTATTCTGGCTGCTGTTTTTGCGGCTGTGATAGTTTTTTTCTGCGGTTTCGATCCTCTTTATATAACCGACACGGTAAAAGATGTTCCCGCTGCAGAAGCAGGTTTTCAGCAGGAAGACAACCTCATATATCTGGGACGTCATGGTGAACATCTTTCCAGAATGCCAGGATACAGAGATCTTTTCATGTGGATGTATATCAATGCTGAGGACTTTGATGAAAACACTCTCCTTGATGCTGTAGTTCTCCGTAATGGAAGAAAAGAAACAATCACCTTTAAACCTTACTACAACGAAGAGCAAAAGGCCTACAAACTGGGACTTGCTTTTTACGGGGGAAGGATGCTGGCATCTGACCCTTTGGAGTTCATAAAGTATTCCTACTATGAATTCCGGTATGATCTCACCATCGTGATCCAGAGTCTGAAACTCATTGCCAAAGGAAGAGTACACCGAAATGAAGTCATGGGACCCGTTGGTACCGTCAGCGTCATGAGTACCACTGTTGAGAAATCCTCGAAATACGGCATTTTCAATGCCTTCCTGGTTTTCCTGGAGCTTTTAAGCATGCTGTCCTCAAATCTCGGCATCATGAATCTTTTGCCCATACCTGCCCTTGACGGTGGAAGACTTATTTTCATACTTTTCGAGATTATCTCCAGACGGCGGCTTCCTTTTTCCATCGAGGAACGCATCAACCAGATCGGCATGGCAGCCCTGCTTATGCTGATGCTTGTCATATTATCAAACGATATCTGGAATATCATTTCCGGAGCCTATGCTTCTATACTTGGAGGTTAATGTAAATGTTACCAAGAGAGAACACTAAAGTTGTAAACATTGGAAACGTAAAGATCGGCGGGAACAATCCCGTTGCGATCCAGTCCATGTGCAATACCAAAACAGAAGATGTAAAAGCAACTGTTGATCAGATACTGAGACTTGAAAAAGCCGGATGCGAGATAATCCGGTGCACCGTCCCCACAAATGAGGCAGCACTGGCCCTTAAGGAGATAAAGCAGCAGGTGCATATCCCCATCGTGGCGGATATCCATTTTGATTACAAGATGGCCATAGCTGCCATGGAAAACGGTGCGGACAAGATCCGTATCAATCCGGGAAATATCGGCTCTAACGAAAAGATACAGGCTGTTGTTGACTGCGCTAAATCCCACAACGTCCCCATCCGTGTGGGAGTAAATTCCGGATCTCTTGAAAAGGATCTCATCGAAAAGTACGGCGGTCATGTGACGGCAGAGGGCATTGTGGAATCAGCACTTCAGAAGGTAAAGCTCATTGAAGATATGGGCTATGACAATCTGGTGATTTCCATCAAGTCCTCGGATGTTCTCATGTGCACAAGAGCTCACGAGCTTATCGCAGATAAGACCAGGCATCCTCTTCATGTAGGAATTACAGAAGCCGGAACAGTGTGGTCAGGAAACATTAAATCCTCCATAGGTCTCGGATTGATTTTAGGTCAGGGAATCGGCAACACCATCCGTGTTTCATTAAGTGCGGATCCTGTGGAAGAGATCAAATCCGCAAAGCTTATTTTAAGGACTCTCGGTTTAAGAACCGGAGGCATAGAAGTTGTTTCCTGCCCGACCTGCGGAAGAACCAACATTGACCTTATAAGCCTTGCAAATGAAGTACAGACTCTTGTGGAGGAGTATGATTATAAGAATCTGAAGGTTGCTGTTATGGGCTGTGTTGTAAACGGCCCCGGAGAAGCGAAGGAAGCAGATATCGGAATCGCGGGAGGAAAAGGCGAAGGTCTCCTTATAAAGAAGGGTGAGATCATCCGTAAAGTCCCGGAGGCAGAGCTTCTGTCTACCCTTAAGGCTGAGATTGAGAAGATGTGACAGTTTATTTAATCCGTTAAACATCAGGGAATTCCGATAGTATCGGTATTTCCCTTTGGTTTTTTTATATCAGAGAGGGGATTGTACCGCAGAAACCGTGGAATGCGAGGGTGGTACATCAGAAAAATGAAGAAATTTTTTGAAGTATTTGAAACTCTGGAGGTCAGCGACGACCTCGAGGGATTATTTCGTGACACCTTTGTAACCCGTGTCACCATTACAAAAGATCATACACAGATACGAATCTACATCACAAGTCCTCATCTTATAGATAAGAGGACTGTTTTTCGTATGGAAAAACTCATCAAAGACCAGCTTTTCGGTAAAAAGAAAATAGCTGTAAGTATCAAGGAGAATTTCCGTCTCAGCGCACAGTACAATGCCAGAACTCTGTTTGACATGTACCGCGAAAGCATCCTTATAGAACTCAGGAGCTTCAACATTATCCTCTATAACATGATGACTACCGGTCAGATTTCCTGGCAGGACGATGACACCATGGACCTCAAGGTGGCAAATTCCCACCTGTATAAAGAGGCCAGCAGGGAACTCCTTCATGCCCTTAAACGTCTTTTTGAAGATCGTTGTTCCATAGCATTTAATCTGAACATGCTTTATGAAGAAAAACAGTCTCCCGCATCAAAGGATTCCGGTTATAACTACATTCCTCCGGAGCTTAGGGGAGACACCGACGAGTCAAGACGCCGGAGAGCAGAACTGCAGAAATCAGAAGGCTTCATGAAGGGTGACCACAGCTTCGCAATTCCTGACAGGGATAGTTCTGCCAATGCCAACGACCGTGACGCAGCTGCTGCAGCTCTGGAAGCACAAAATGCCCGCATGAGTTCCGACCTCAATATGGCCAGCCAAAGTTCAGGCTCCTACAGGGGAAATCAGGCTCAAAACCAGGGTTCTCAGAACGGCAGCAGCCGTTTCGGCGGAGGCAATACCCAGTTCCAGCGTAAAAAGCGCGCCTTCAAAATGTCCGAAAATGCCGAGGTCCTTTACGGAAGATACTTTGAGGGAGATCCGGTTTCCCTCAAGGATGTGGACGCCGGATCCGGAAACATTATTATGGCGGGAACCATCTTCCTGGTACATGATCCGGTTCATACCAAAACCGGCAAAAATATACTTAAGTTTGACATCACCGATTACACCGATTCCATAACCTGCAAGATATTCGTGGATGACGAAGATATGGAGCTTGCAACCTCATTTATCAAGCCCGGAACAGACCTTCTCATAAAGGGTTCTGTTTCCTTTGACTCCTTTGACAAGCAGGTGGAAATGAGCTTTATCGACGGTATCCTGAAACATCAGATAAGCCGCGTAAAAAGAACTGACAGCAATCCGGAAAAGCGAGTGGAACTCCATCTCCATACAAAAATGTCAGATATGGATGCCGTTTCAGATGTATGTGATTATATCGACACCGCCATTTCCTTCGGAATGAATGCCATGGCCATCACAGATCACGGTGTGGTCCAGGCCTTCCCGGATGCAAGCATTTATCTGAAAAAGATAGGCCGTGATAAGGATTTCAAGATAATTTACGGATGCGAAGGATACCTGGTGGATGATCAGGAGACCATAGTTGTCAATGATAAAGGTCAGGAGCTTTTCCATGACACCGTAGTTTTCGATATCGAAACCACCGGTTTCAGTGCCGAGACCGACCACATTATCGAAATCGGTGCGGTAAAGCTTCACAACAACGAGATCGTGGACCGCATGGACGTTTTCATAAATCCCGGTGTGCCTATTCCGTTCCGCATCACACAGCTCACCTCCATCGACGATTCCATGGTCATGGATGCCGATCCGATAGAAGTGGTGCTGCCGAAATTTCTGGAGTGGTGCGGAGACGCCGTGATTGTCGCTCACAATGCCTCCTTCGATACCGGCTTTATAAGCAAAAATGCAAAACGTCTCGGGCTTTCCTATGACCCTACCATCATTGATACGGTAAGCCTCAGCCGACTGCTGCTTCCAAAGCTCAACAGATTCAAGCTGGATACTGTTGCCAAGGAGCTTAATGTCTCCCTCGAGCATCATCACCGCGCTGTAGACGATGCGGGATGTACTGCCGAAATCTATATTAAAGAGATTGACATGGTAAAGCAGCGTGGCTGCACAAAGCTTTCGGACATCGACAAGCTGGAGTTTGACCATGCTGCCAATGTCATGAAGCTTCCCACTTACCATATCATTCTTTTGGCTAAAAACGACATCGGACGTATAAACCTGTACCGACTCGTATCAGAGAGTCACCTTAACTACTTTAAGTCACGGCCCCGTATTCCCAAGTCCTTACTCAGGAAATACAGAGAAGGACTCATTATCGGAAGCGCCTGTGTCATGGGAGAAGTATTCCAGAGCATGATACGCGGAGTGGACGACGCACAGCTGATTGATATAGCATCCTTTTACGATTACCTGGAGATCCAGCCTCTCGGAAACAACAGCTTTATGCTGGGAAATGAAAAGTATACTGCAACCACAGAGCAGGATCTTATAGATTACAACAATAAGATCATATCCATTGCGGACCAGCTGGGAAAACCGGTATGTGCAACCTGTGACTGTCATTACATTAATCCTGAGGATGATATCTACAGAACCATCATACAGGCAGGACGCGGTTTTGACGAAGAAGAGAGTGATGCCAAGCTTTATTTCCGTTCAACCGATGAAATGCTCAGGGAATTCTCATACCTTGAGCCGCAAAAAGCAAAGGAAATAGTAATTGACAATCCGAATCTCATAGCGGATATGTGTGACATGATAAAGCCGGTACGTCCCGACAAGTGTCCGCCGGTTATCGAAAACTCTGATGAAACTCTGAGAGAGATATGTTATGAAACCGCCCATAGAATGTATGGACCGGACCTCCCTCAGATTGTTTCCGACAGACTGGAAAAGGAGCTTAATTCAATCATTTCAAACGGTTACTCCGTTATGTATATCATTGCCCAGAAGCTTGTTGACAAGTCAAACGAAGATGGCTATCTGGTTGGTTCCCGTGGTTCCGTAGGTTCTTCCTTCGCAGCCACCATGTCACATATCACGGAGGTTAACCCTCTGAGCCCGCACTATGTCTGCCCTGAATGCTTCTGGTATGATTTTGATTCACCTGAGGTAAAGCAGTATTCGGGTATGGCAGGCTGTGACATGCCACCGAAGAAGTGTCCGAAGTGCGGAGCCGAGTTAAACCGCTGGGGCTATGATATACCATTTGAGACTTTCCTTGGATTCAAGGGTGACAAAGAGCCGGATATCGACCTTAACTTCTCCGGAGAATATCAGGCAAAGGCCCATGCCTACACCGGAGTCATTTTCGGAGAGGGACACACCTTTAAGGCGGGAACCATCGGTACCCTTGCGGATAAAACCGCCTATGGAATGGTAAAAAAATACTATGAAGAAAAGGGAATTGAAAAGCGAACCGCAGAAATAGACCGACTGGTTCAGGGCTGCGTGGGAGTGCGCCGTACCACCGGCCAGCACCCCGGAGGAATCGTAGTACTTCCTCACGGTGAGGAGATCAATACATTTACACCGGTACAGCATCCGGCCAATGATATGCAATCCCCCATCATCACCACCCATTTCGATTATCATAAAATCGACCATAACCTTTTGAAGCTGGATATCCTGGGACACGACGATCCCACCATGATACGTCGCCTCCAGGATCTCATAGGCATCGATCCCGTTAAGGATATCCCCCTTGACTGCAAGGAAGTAATGAGTCTCTTCCAGTCAACGGAAGTCCTCGGTATTAAGCCGGAGGACATTCACGGAGTGAAACTGGGCTGTCTCGGAATCCCTGAGTTCGGTACCTCATTTGCCATGCAGATGGTTGAGGATACAAAACCGAAGTATTTTTCCGATCTCATCAGGATTTCTGGCCTGTCCCACGGAACCGATGTATACCTCAACAATGCCCAGGATCTCATCAAGGATGGCATAACCACTCTGCAGCAGGCAATCTGCTGTCGAGACGATATCATGGTTTACCTTATGCATAAGGGCATGGATCCGGGAGAATCCTTCAGCATCATGGAGGCCACCCGTAAGCATAAGCCTCTTAAGGACGAATGGTGTCAGGACATGCTGGATCATGATGTGCCTCAGTGGTACATTGACGCCTGCAAAAAGATCAAGTACATGTTCCCGAAGGCTCATGCCGCAGCCTACGTTATGATGGCCTGGCGTGTTGCCTGGTGTAAGGTATTCCACCCTATAGAGTACTATACCGCCTACTTCAGTATCCGTGCCGACGGCTTCGACTATGACAAGATGTGCGGAGGCCTTGATAAACTCAGGTTCTATATCGACCAGTATTTAAACATTCCGAAGCCTACCAACACGGAAGCCGTGTGTCTCCGTGACATGCGCATCTGTGAGGAAATGTATGCCCGCGGCATAGAGTTCGCGCCTCTAGACATTTATAAGGCAAAAGCAAAGGACTTCACCATCACTCCTGACAAAAAGATCATGCCGAGTTTCACCTCCATGGCAGGTCTTGGCGAAGCCGTTGCCCAGGGCATTGAGGACGGCGGTAAGAGCGGAGTCAGATATCTCAGTAAGGACGACTTCATTAACAGGACCCACTGCCCGAAGGGCTTTGTGGAAAAGTTCAGCGAGCTTGGACTTCTGGGAGACATTCCGGAATCGAACCAGATGAGTATTTTTGATTTAATGAATTAAGATAACTTCTATTTTCAGACAGGTATTTTGATATAATGATTGTTGGACGACAATTCGACCTCACATATATCAAATATCTGTCTGAATGTGGTTTTTCAGATTTTGGAATTGGCCGGTTGACTTTTACACTTAAACGCGTTAAAGTGTGTTAGTGCTTAACTATTATTACGAGAAGGGGAAGATGATTATGAAAACAGCAGCATTTATAGGATTTGGCCTCATCGGAGGCTCGATAGCAAAGGGACTCAAGAAAAAGGATCCAACCATGCGTATCATGGCTTACGCAAGGAACAAGTCCAATCTTGAAGTAGCTCAGGAGGAAGGAATCGTAAATGTGGTTCTGGACGCTCCCGACAGCGAGAGACTTTCCGAGGCCGACATAGTATTCCTTTGCGCACCTGTAGAAACCAACATTTCCTACATGGAAAACATCGGTAAGCTTCTGAAGGACGGAGCGGTCCTTACAGACGTTGGCTCCACAAAAACAGCGGTTTGCAATAAAGCTATCGAACTTGGTCTCGAAAACAAGTTTATCGGCGGACATCCCATGGCAGGCTCAGAACAGACCGGCTATAAAGCTGCTACAGATTATCTTTTCTCCAATGCTTACTATATCATCACACCGATATCCGACCGTAATCCGAGACTGGTGGACAGCCTCAGAGAGGTGGCAACATCTCTCGGAGCCATCCCCATCATAGTTCCTGCGGAGCGTCACGACAGGGCAGTGGCTGCGGTTTCACACCTGCCGCATATCATCGCAAGCTCACTGGTAAATATCGTAAAGGATTCCGATGACGAATCCCATCTTATGAAGACCATCGCAGCCGGCGGCTTCAGAGACATTACCCGTATCGCAAGCTCAAGCCCCGAGATGTGGGAACAGATCTGTGATACAAACTCTGTTCCACTTGTGACACTTCTGGACAGCTACATTGAGTCCCTGCAGGACATTTCGACTTCACTCAAAAAAGAGGTTTCAGACCAGAAGATCCTCCATATGTTCGAGAGCTCCCGTGCCTACAGGAATTCCATTGACTCCAAGAACAAGGGAGCCCTTACACCGGATTACAGCTTCTCAGTTGATATCGCGGATGAGGTAGGTGCCATCTCCACCATATCCGTTATCCTTGCGTCCAAGGGTATATCCATAAAGAACATCGGTATCAACAATGCCCGTGACCATGGAGAAGGCGCCCTCCGCATTTCCTTCTACGAGGAAGAGGCAAAGGAAAAAGCTATTACAACACTTAAGAGATACATGTATGACATCAGGTGATAAAATCCGATCATAACCGGGAGGGACGGTTCTCGCCGGCGAGAACCGTCCCTCCCGGTTTCCATTCACGATGTGATTGTGCCATTGGCTTTATTTTCTCATGATTTCATCATCAACCTTCGGGCATTTCGTCCGAAGGTTTTTTATTTATAATTTATATTCTTTATACATATTTTCCTATTTTCTTGTATTATGACTTCTTTTTTAGTAAAATATCTACATATCACATACTTCGTATGCATACAGCGGATCCGGGTAACGTGAAAACGGATCGCAGCGCCTGATCACTTGCCTAAGGCAAAATAAATAAGTGACCGGCGTTTGAGAAGACAGGAGGTAAGACTTATGAAGGTATATGACACCGGCAACATACGTAATGTTGTTCTCTTGGGACATGGCGGCGCAGGAAAGACAACTGTAGCCGAGGCGCTTGCTTACGTAACCGGCACAACAAGCCGTATGGGCAGCATCCCTGAGGGCAACACAGTTTCAGATTTTGACAAAGAGGAAATAAAGAGAAAGTTTTCAATCTCCACATCAACAATCCCTGTAGAATACAAGGGCGAGAGCGGAGATTTAAAGATCAATATACTCGACACTCCGGGCTACTTCGATTTCGTGGGCGAAGTAGAGGAGGCTATCTCCGTTGCCGACGCAGCTATCATTGTTGTCAACTGCAAGGCCGGTATCGAACCGGGCACTGTAAAGGCATGGGATATATGCGAGAAGTTCCGCATTCCACGTCTTTTCTTCGTAACCAACATGGACGATGATCATGCATCATTCCGTCAGCTGGTTCTCGATCTTGAGAAATGTTTCGGCAGATCTGTCGCACCTTTCCAGATTCCAATCAGAGAAAATGAAAAATTCGTAGGTTTCGTTAACGTAGTTAAGATGGAAGGACGTAAGTTCACCAAGCTTAACCAGTATGAAGCTGCAGAGATTCCTGACTATGTTCAGAAGAACCTCGGTATCGCAAGAAATGCTCTTCTTGAGGCGGTTGCAGAAACATCTGACGAGTTCATGGAGAAGTATTTTGGCGGAGAAGAGTTCACAGTAGAAGAGATTCAGGCAGCTCTCAGAAAGAGTGTAAGAACCTGTGAAATGGTTCCTGTTCTTATGGGTTCAGGTATCAACATCCAGGGCTTCAATGTCCTCCTTCAGGTTATCGACAAGTATTTCCCGGCTCCCAATGAGTTCGAGACAGTCGGTGTAGACGCATCCAACGGCGAACGTTTCACAGCTAAATACAATTCCGATGCAACACTTACTGCAAAGGTTTGGAAGACCATCGCAGATCCTTTCATGGGCAAATATTCACTCCTTAAGGTCTGCACAGGAACCCTTACACCTAACACCGAAGTTTACAATGTAAACAAGGAACAGATGGAGAAGGTCGGTAAGATCTACATCCTCCGCGGAAAAGAGAATATCGAAGTTGATGAGCTCAAGGCCGGAGATATCGGTGCAGTAGCAAAGCTTACAGTTACCGGAACCGGTGATACCATGGCTGATAGAAATGCGCCTATCGTTTATCACGGACCTCAGATTTCCAAGCCATACACCTATAAGGCATACCGTGCCGAGAACAAGACTGATGAAGATAAGCTTTCAACAGCTCTTGCACGTATGATGGATGAAGACAAGACCCTTAAGGCTGTTGCGGATCCGGGCAACCGTCAGTCACTGCTTTACGGTATCGGCGACCAGCAGCTTGAAGTTGTTGCTTCCATGATCAAGGAGCGTTTCAATGTAAACATTATCCTTGAAAAGCCAAGATTTGCTTATAAGGAGACCATCAAGAAGGTTGCCAAGGTTCAGGGCAGATATAAGAAGCAGTCCGGCGGACACGGTCAGTTCGGTGATGTTATCATGCAGTTCGAGCCGTCAGGCGATCTTGAGACACCTTACATCTTCGAAGAGAAGGTATTCGGCGGAGCAGTTCCCAAGAACTATTTCCCTGCTGTTGAAAAGGGTATTCAGGAAGGAACCGAGAAGGGACCTCTTGCAGGCTATCCTGTAGTAGGTATCAAGGCAACTCTTCTGGACGGTTCATACCATCCTGTAGATTCTTCCGATATGGCTTTCAAGACAGCTGCCAATATGGCATTTAAGGATGCCTTTATGAAGTGCCAGCCTGTTATCCTTGAGCCTATCGCAGCAGTAAAGATCACTGTTCCCGATGCCAATACCGGCGACATCATGGGAGATATGACAAAGCGCCGCGGAAGAGTGCTTGGTATGGAGTCCATCGGACAGGGCAAGCAGGTTATCCAGGCTGAAGCTCCTATGTCAAGTCTCTACGGCTACAGCACAGATCTTCGCTCAATGACCGGTGGTGCCGGCGATTACGAGTACGAGTTCGTAAGATACGAGCAGGCTCCGGGCGATGTTCAGAAGCAGATCGTTGACGAGAACGCAGCTGAAGCTGAGAAATAAATAATGTGAATCGGTCAGAACCGGAGGGCAGCCATCAAAAAACGAGGCGCCTCGGCGGAAAAATATAAAAACAGACCCCTAAGATAAAGAAAGAATCCTTGCGGATTCCTTTGAACCGCTCAAAGCCGCGTGGCTCCCACGATTAAAAAACAAATCGTGGGCAGATCCACAAGGCCCTCGCCAATGTCTGAGTTTACTTTTATGAAAACTCAGACTTGGCGAGGGGGCTAAGGAAAAGGGAACCAAGTGGTTCTAAGGGGTCTGTTTTTTATTTTTCAACGCCTCAGCTTTACGTTTTTTGATGGCTGCCCCCCGGCTCTGACCTCCCTATACACTTGACTCGAATCTTTGTGCATATTAGAATATGCTAGTGTTCGGCTAATTCTGTTTTTATCAGAATTTCCTTCAGAATGCATTATTATGAAAGGATTCTTACAAGGAATATAATGGTTAAGATTGCAATAGATTGTATGGGCGGAGACAACGCGCCTTCTGCCATTGTCAAGGGTGCTCTTAAGTCTTTAAGTGTTACTCCGGATACAAAGCTTTTTCTTTTCGGTCCGGAGGCTGCAGTAAAGTCTGAGCTTTCCCACGCAAAGGAATGGGGTATCAGTGAGTCAGACCTTAAAGACAGAGTGGAGATAGTCGATGCTCCGGATGTCATCTCTCTTCATGAGGCTCCGGTCATCGCCATACGAAGAAAAAAAGAGTCTAGTATCGTTAAGGCTCTTCATTTTGTAAAAGAGGGTAATGCTGATGCCTTTATATCAGCCGGTTCCAGCGGAGCCGTGCTTGCAGGCGGTCAGCTTATAGTAGGCCGCGCCAAGGGTGTTCCCCGTCCCCCGTTTGGAGCCCTCATCCCTACAAAAAACGGCGTAAGTCTGCTTCTGGACAGTGGTGCCAACATCGACGCCAAACCTGAATGGCTTGTCCAGTATGCAAAGATGGGCACCATATATATGAAGGAAGTTGTGGGTATAAAGAATCCTACCGTAGGTCTCGTAAATGTTGGTGCAGAAGAGGAAAAGGGAAACCAGCTGGTCAAAGAAACCATGCCTCTTCTTAAGGCTGTTGAGGATATAAACTTTATAGGCTCCTGTGAGGCAAGAGAGGTTCCCTTCGGAGCCTGTGATGTCATCATATGCGATGCCTTTGTAGGAAACTGTATCCTTAAGACCTATGAAGGATCCGGAAAAATGCTCCTCGGGGAGATAAAGAATGCCATAAAGTCCAGCTTTATCTCAATGATCGGAGGAATCCTCATCAAAAAAGCACTTAAGGATACCCTTGGGAAATTTGACGCAAAGCAATACGGCGGCGCTCCGGTTCTTGGATTAAAGGGGCTCGTTGTAAAGGTTCACGGAAATACAGACGGCATCGAAATCACTCATGCAGTTCAGCAGTGCTTCGACTTCGTTAAGTCAGATGCGGTAAATAAGATTGCAGCAAGTATCGAATCCGGTAATACAGAGCCGGACCAGCAGGAGGTATAAAAACATGGAGTTCGAGAAATTAAAAGAGATCATAATAAGAGAAGTATCTCATGTTAAAGCAGACAAGATCACACCTGAAGCAAAGTTCGTGGATGATCTCGAGATGGATTCTCTGGATGTTGTTCAGGTGGTTATGGCAATTGAGGAAGAGTTTGGTATCGAGGTTCCGGACGATGCAGCCGAACAGCTCACGACAGTACAGGAAGCCGTAACAGCCATTCATGAGGCAGTTGCAGCAAAAGGATAATTAAAAATACACCAGCCGGCCTATGGCCGGCTGCATTTTAAGGAGTATAAATGTCAGACGATTATGAAAAGCTTCAGGAAGCTTTAGGATATCACTTTAATGATGTGGGACTTTTAAAACATGCCCTTACACATCCTTCCTTCAGTAATGAAAACGGAGAACCAAAGGAAGCTTCCAATCAAAGACTTGAATTTTTGGGAGATGCGGTATTGGAACTTATTTCAAGCGTATTTCTCTTTAACAGAAAGCCCGTATTACAAGAGGGTGTCATGACCAAGGTCCGTGCAGCACTGGTATGTGAACCTACGCTGGCAGAAGCCGCCCGAAAGGTGAATCTTGGTGATTACATCATCCTGGGAAAGGGAGAGGCAAGAGAACGCATCAATAACCGTGATTCTGTAATATCAGATGCATTCGAAGCCGTTATAGGCGCCATGTATCTGGACGGTGGTTTCGAACAGGCACAGAATTTCGTGAATAAATTTGTGCTTACCGATATTGAAAGTGCAGGTCTTTTCAGAGATGCAAAAACTGTTCTCCAGGAATATGTTTCCCAGAACAAAATGGAACTCGAGTACAGAGTTATTGAGGAATCAGGGCCCTGCCATGACAGATTCTATCGTGTTCAGGCAATACTTAACAACAAGGAATACGGCATCGGCGAAGGTTCCAGTAAGAAAAAGGGTGAGCAGGGAGCAGCTTACCAGACATTAAAGCAGATTAAGGCGGAAACCGGATATGTATTTAAAATCTATTGAGGTTCAGGGCTTCAAGTCCTTTGCAAATAAGACAGTCCTTGATTTCAGTAAAGGAGTCACAGGCATAGTAGGCCCTAATGGCTCCGGAAAATCCAATATTTCCGATGCCGTTCGCTGGGTTCTAGGTGAGCAGAAGGTAAAACAGCTGCGTGGTTCTTCCATGCAGGACGTTATATTTGCCGGAACTCAGCTGAGACGTCCCCAGAGTTCAGCCTTTGTCGCCATAACTCTGGATAATTCAGACCGTCTTTTAAATATCGATTATGATGTGGTAACCGTATCAAGACGTCTTTATCGTTCAGGCGAATCAGAATATATGCTGAATGGCACAGAATGCCGACTAAAAGACATTAACGAGCTGTTCTATGATACCGGTATCGGTAAGGATGGTTACAGTATCATAGGACAGGGTCAGGTAGAAAAGATCCTTTCCGGTAAGCCCGAAGAAAGAAGAGATCTTTTTGACGAAGCTGTAGGTATCGTCAAATTCAAAAGAAGAAAAGCTCTTGCCGAGAAAAAGCTTACGGACGAGCAGGCAAATCTTACCCGTGTAACAGATATCCTTAACGAGCTGGAACGCCAGGTGGGACCTTTGAAAAAGCAGTCCGACGAGGCAAGACAGTATCTTTCAATCCGTGACGAGCTTGTCAATGCGGATTCCAACCTCTTCATCAGAGATATGGATGACACATTAAAGGGTCTGGATTCTGTTAATGAAAATGCCAGCACGGTTAATGACGAACTGGATGCCGTTAAGAAGGAATCGGAAGAGTTAAACAGTAAGTATACTGAAATAGAAGAAAAGATCAGAACTCTCGAAAGCGAAATCAACAAAACAAAGGATGATATCAACAAGTCAGACCTTCTGAAAACAAACCTTCGCGGACAGATTGACGTTTTAAACGAGCAGATCAATACAGAAAAGAACAATGCCCTTCATTATACCCAGCGCATCAACGCCTTGAAGAAGGATATGTTTGACCGTATTTCTCAGATTGAGGATAATCTGAGCCTGTTAAAGTGGATCAGGGAACAGATTACTTTCATCAAGGATAACAAAGCCGGAACAGATGAAATGATGGAAAATATAGATCTGGATCTGGAAATGATCCAGTCTACCATGGACGAGACTTCGCTTACCATCACTTCCTGTATGGGTCCGGATTTTGAACTTGAGGAACGCCCTTTAAAGGAAACCGAGAAATCCTCAAGCCTTAAAAGCGATGATTTCCTGGGAAACATTGAAGAACAGCGTAAAATCCTGGAAAAACTGAACCTGCGTCTCGAAGAGGTTAAAAATCTCATTTCCTCAGACTCGGAGCTGGTTATGAAGCTCGGTGAAACAAACCAGCAATTAAGAGACCAGATCAACCACAAGACCCGGGAGCACGATAATCTCAAAAACCGTCTTGAAACCCTGCGAAATCTCGCAGAACGCTACGAAGGCTATGGCAATGCAGTAAAGATGGTCATGGATCGTCGTGATCAGGAGCATGGTATCCTTGGTGTAGTTGCAGATCTCATCGAAGTTCCCAAGGATTATGAAACTGCCATAGAAACAGCCCTTGGCGGTTCTATACAGAACGTAGTAACAGAAGACGAAAACACCGCCAAGAATATGGTGCAGTACTTAAAACAGCACCGTTACGGACGTGCGACCTTCCTTCCTCTCTCAAACATTAAAGGAAGAAGGGATGACAATTGCGAGCGTGCCTGCTCTGAAAACGGAGCAATCGGACTTGGCTGTGATCTCATTAAATTTGACGCTAAATATAAGGGTCTTTCCGAGTTCCTGCTGGGAAGAGTTCTGGTGGTCAACAACATTGACACCGCTCTCAGTATCCAGAGAAAATATCGCCAGAGTCTCAGGATAGTAACCCTGGAGGGAGATCTTTTAAACCCGGGCGGTTCCATCTCCGGTGGTTCCTTCAGGAATAACTCGAACCTCATGGGCCGAAAGCGCGAGCTGGAGGAGATTGAAGAGCAGATCCTTAAAGCCAGGAATGCCGTTGAGGGTCTGAAGCATCAGCTTGCGGAGTCCGAAAGCAGAAGAGATCTCGCAAAGGCTTCCGTAGAGTCCCACCGTCAGGAGATCGAGAAGCTCACTCTGGAACAGAATACCCAGACCATGGCTATTGCTTCCCAGATCAATGTTGAGTACTCATCCCTTTCAACACGTACCGACTTTGTTACCGAAAATCTTCACAGACTGAACTCAGAGCTTGAAGAAATCACTACCGAAAAGGGATCCATGGAGGATTCACAACAGAATTCGGATAATGTTCTTCAGGAAAAGACTGATAAGATATCCGAACTTGACGCATTGATCACCAATGCGGAGTCCGCTGCCCAGTCACTGAACGAGAAAATGACAAAGGACGAAGAACAGAAAACAGGTCTTTTGGAAGAGCGAAAGTCCTTCTTCCAGAAGAAAGACGAGATATCCGTACGACTTCTCGATATGGAGAAGGAATCCATGCGTGTTCAGAACAAGAGAGAAAAGCTGGATGAAAAGATAGACAAGCTCACAAATTATATGTTTGACGAGTACGGCATCACATACGAAGAGGCGAAGAAGCGTTATTCTGACGAATACAAAAACACAAACGAGGTACGTACTCTTGTTAACCAGTTAAAGGGCAAGTTAAAGGCTCTCGGTCCTGTTAACCTGGATGCCATCGAGCAGTACAAAGAAGTGTCTGAACGTTATGAATTTTTGAACAATCAGTACCTGGATCTCACAGAATCCGAGAAGTCTCTTAATGAGATCATAGCGGAACTGGATCAGGGCATGCGCAAACAGTTCAATGAAAACTTCAAACTCATTCAGGAACAGTTCAACAAAACCTTTAAGATACTTTTCGGCGGCGGACAGGGCAGACTCGAACTGGATACAGAGGATCCGGATGTTCTTACCGCATCCATTTCCATCATTGCGGAACCACCCGGAAAGAAGCTGCAGAACATGATGCAGCTTTCCGGAGGAGAAAAGGCACTTACGGCCATTGCATTGCTTTTTGCAATTCAGAATCTGAAGCCGTCACCCTTCTGTCTTCTGGATGAGATCGAGGCCGCACTTGATGACTCCAATGTCACACGTTTTGCAGAGTACCTCCACACACTTATACAGACACAGTTCATAGTTATCACCCACAGAAGAGGAACTATGGAAAATGCTGACCGCCTGTTTGGTATCACCATGCAGGAAAAGGGTGTGTCAACACTGGTATCCGTTGACCTGGTACAGGATCAGCTGGAGGCATAATTAATTAAAACTTATTTTACATCTGTCTAAAGTCCTTCCGCCTACCCTAAATAGCGGCAATCAGGACTTTGGACATATTATTTAGAATCCGATTAATCTCTCATTTGAATGACAGATATAAAAGCAATATCGGTTTTAACAAGGAGAATGCTGATTTATGGCTAATTTCTTTTCCAAACTTATCAACAACATCTTTCAAACCAATGAAATCGCCGATGACGATTTTTATGAGGGTCTTGAAGATGCCATGATCATGTCAGATGTAGGTGTCACCACAACACTGAAGATCATCGACGCAATTAAGACAGAGGCCTCACGTCAGGGCGTCAATACCACCCGTGAAATAAAGAAGATACTTAGGGATTATCTTTATGAGTTAATGAGAGTTGATGATTCCTATTATGATTT
>JAILDF010000208.1 GCA_024689585.1 Oribacterium sp. | reverse complement strand
CTATGATGAGATCCATCAGGCAGAGGAAGAAGGAATCATTTCTGTTGGATGGATACGGGGAATATATCCTGTAAAAGAAACAGCAGAAGAGGGTTTGAAAAGAGACGACCTTTTTGTTATTGAAAAGGACGGTATTATTCTTGGCTCCGGTATCATAAATAAGATCCAGGTGGACGTATATAAAAATGCCAAATGGGAGCATGAGGTGGAAGAAGATAAAGTATGTGTACTCCACACACTGACCATATCCCCACGTGCCGGTAAGAAAGGACTTGGAAAACAGTTTGTCAGTTTCTATGAGGACTATGCATTGGAAAACGGCTGCTCAGAACTTCGGATAGATACAAACGAAAGAAATACTGCAGCACGGAAAATGTACATTAAACTTAGGTATAAAGAGGTTGCCATTGTGCCTACGGTTTTCAATGGTATACCTGATGTTAATCTTGTTCTACTGGAAAAATATATGGGTTAAAAAATATCATGAAGATAAGAAAAGCCTTAAAAGAAGATCTTAACAGGATAATGGAAATATATGCTTATGCCAGAAAATTTATGGCGGAGCACGGAAACCCAAATCAGTGGGGACCTACTAACTGGCCGCCTGAAGAGCTCATAAAGAAAGATATTGATAAGGGCTTAAGTTTCGTTTGTGAGAATGAGTCAGGAACAGTAGTTGCTGTGTTCTATTTTGATCAGGGAAAAGACATTGAACCAAACTACATAGACATAGAAGACGGCGAGTGGATAGGAAACCATGAATATGGTGTGGTCCACCGGATTGCCACGGATGGTTCAGAAAAAGGTATTGGCGCATTTTGCATAAACTGGGCGTTTGAACAGTGTGGGCATCTCAGGATAGATACTCACGGAGATAATATTGTGATGCAGAATCTCCTAAAGAAGCTTGGTTTCACACGGTGTGGAACGATCTATGTTGAAGAAGATGATTATCCGAGAATCGCTTTTGAGAAGATCAGAGATTAACAATTATATTTAAGAATACAGAGTGAAAAATATTTGAGAAATGAAAATACTTGTGAGTGCCTGTCTTCTTGGACAGGATTGTAAATATAACGGTGGAAATAACTATAGTAAGAAAGTTGCAGAATACATAAAAGGACATGACATAGTTTCCGTATGCCCGGAAGTTGCCGGAGGTCTTCCTGTTCCAAGAATCCCTTGCGAGATAGTTGGTGGCAAAGTCACAAACAAAAACGGGGAAAGAAAGGACTTGGAATTCAGATCAGGAGCTGAAATATGTCTTAAAAAAGCACTGTACGAGAAAGTGGATCTTGCTATCCTTCAGTCGAGAAGTCCGTCATGCGGAGTAAAGCAGATCTATGACGGAAGTTTTACGGGAAAGCTCATTTCAGGAAAGGGTGTATTCGCAGAACTTCTCTCGAAACATGGGATAAAGATTGTTGATGTTGAGGATCTTTGAGCAATTCAGGGTTATTATGAATGTACAGTTATTATAGGGAGTATTAACTAGATGATGTTTGTGACAGGAGTATTGTATGGCGTACAAATATGAGAAAGTAAATCAAAAGTTATTGGTTCCACAGATAGAAGATCAGCTTATCATGTATATTCAGCAGGAACAGATCGAACCGGGCATCAAACTCCCAAGTGAATATAAATTGGCGGAAAAATTCGGCGTTGGTAGAAGTACTATCCGGGAAGCTGCAAAAAGTCTTGTGAGCAAAGGGATTTTGGAAGTAAAAAGAGGCGCCGGAACATTTGTAAAAAGCACGGAAATGGTTGTGGACGATCCATTGGGGTTATCTCAGTTTGAGGATAAATACCGACTTGCAATGGAACTATTTGATGTTAGAATCCTGCTGGAGCCGGAAGTTGCGTCTATAGCCTGCAGAAATGCTACCGAAGAAGATAAGGAGAGGATTAAAAAGCTGTGTGATGAGGTAGAACAGTTGTACACAGAAGGAAAGAACCATATAAAAAAGGATATGGAATTTCATGAAGCAATCGCAAAATGCAGTGGGAATCAGGTTGTAGAAGTTCTTATTCCGGTTATCCTTACAGCGATTACAACTTTTGCCCATCTGACAAACAGAAAGTTACAGAAGGAAACCATAGAGACGCATAGAGAAATAACAGATGCGATCATCAGGGGAGATAGTATGGGTGCAAAGTGTGCAATGATAATGCACCTTACTTATAATCGCCAGAAACTGCTTGAAATGTCGCAGAACAGCAAGAAAGATGTCTGACAAGTACAAATACAAATAATTACATTAATTGGACAATATGCACTAAAAGCTAGTCTCACCGCAAAGGTTTGACTAGCTTTTTTGTATATAATGTGAAAAATAGATGTAGATTTGAAACAACTTGTTGAGAGAAAACAGAGTGGATATACTGATATCAGATACGAAAGACGTCAGATGTATTAATACGGGAATGAAACAGGATGTAATTATTTGGAGGATTAAAAATGAATGAAGCAGTTATGCTGGATCCTGCTCGCTTGGTAATAGCAGCATTAATCGGACTGGCGCTTTTGTTGGTTCTTATTATTAAATTTAAAATTCATGCAATGCTCTCGATACTTATCGGAGCCATAACTATTGGAATTGTGGCGGGTATGCCGCTTACAAACATTGTTTCAGCTGTAAATGATGGAATCAGCAATACATTAAAAGGTATAGCTTTACTGGTTGGATTAGGTTCAATGTTTGGAGCTATACTTGAAGCTTCCGGTGGTGCACAGGCACTGGCCGTAACCATGGTGAAAAAGTTTGGAGACGAGAAAGCCGCTTGGGCGCTTGGATTAACAGGTCTTGTTATAGCAATGCCGGTATTTTTTGATGCGGGACTTATTATTTTGATTCCGTTAGCTTTCTCATTGGCGAAGAGAACAAAGCGTTCAACTTTGTTTTATGCAATACCCCTTTTAGCCGGTCTTGCAGTAGGACATGCTTTTATTCCACCAACACCGGGACCTGTTCTTGTGGCTACAATGCTTGGCGTTGATCTTGGATGGGTTATCCTGATCGGAATTGCAAGCGGAACAGTTGCAATGATCGTAGCCGGTCCTGTCTGGGGTTCTATCTGTGGTAAGAATTATATGATCCCTGTGCCTGAGCACGTTGCAAACCAGGAAGATTTTGATGAAGCAAAGCTTCCAAAATTTGGTACCATCGTACTTATAGTTCTTATACCATTAGTTCTTATCATTCTTAAATCGCTTGCAGGAGTAATTCCTGCAATGGCTCCTATCGCTCCCGCATTAACATTTTTGGGAGAGCCATTTGTAGCACTTCTTATTTCAACAATCGTAGCAATGTTTATCCTTGGGAAAAAGCAGGGATATAGCCTGGAAGAATTAGAGAAGATAATGACAAAATCTCTTGAACCAACCGGACTTATCCTTCTGGTTACTGCCTGTGGTGGTGTTCTCAGATACATACTTCAGTATTCCGGACTCGGTGATCTAATCGGTAATGCTGTTGCATCAGTGGATATGCCTATAGTAGTTGTTGCGTTTATCGTTGCTGCACTTGTAAGAATATGTGTCGGCTCTGCAACGGTTGCCATGACTATGGCGGCAGGAATTATTGCTGCTATGCCGGGAATTGCTGAATTATCACCGCTTTATCTTGCATGTACTGTTGCTGCAGTTGCAGGCGGTTCTACTGTATGTTCACATTTTAATGATTCAGGATTCTGGCTTGTAAAGTCATTAGTCGGAGTGGATGAAAAGACAAATCTGAAGACATGGACTGTCATGGAGACACTTGTCGGCGTTACAGGATTTGTAGTTGCATTTATTATTTCATTGTTTGTATAAAAACAGATTCAGGAGATCAATATGCTTAGAAGTGAAGAAGTAAGAAAACTTGCCCCTGAGATGGATCCACTCAGAATGGGAATGGGATGGAAGGTCAGTGACTTATCCAAACCTCAGATCATGGTTGAAAGTTCTTTTGGAGACAGTCATCCCGGGTCAGCACATTTAAATATTTTTGTGGATGAGGCCGTAAAGGCTGTAAATGAAAATGGCGGAAAAGCTGCAAGATACTTCACAACAGATATGTGCGACGGAATTGCACAGGGACATGATGGTATAAATTATTCTCTTGCACATCGTGAAGCCATGGTAAATCTCATAGAGGCACAGGCAAATGCTACTGTATTTGACGGTGGTGTATTTATTGCCAGTTGTGATAAATCTATGCCTGCTATGTTAATGAGTATTGGTCGCCTGAAGGACATGAGTGCAATAGTAGTAACCGGTGGAGTAATGGAAGCTCATGTATTACCTGAAAAATATGTAGTTGATGACCCTGCCTGCAAGATAAATGAGTTGCTTACATTGGAACAGATCGGAAAGTTTGATGCTTGGGAGAAGACCGGAGTCATACCAAACGAACAGCTGGATTATTATAAACAGCATGCATGTCCAAGCTGCGGAGCATGCTCATTTATGGGAACTGCTTCAACAATGCAGGTTATGGCAGAAGCTCTCGGTCTTATGCTCCCAGGAACTGCGCTAATGCCATCTACAGCCCCGGAGTTAAAGGAAGCTGCCTATAATGCGGGAAAGCAACTGATGGATCTGGTATCTAAGGGAATAAAAGCATCAGATATTGTGACAAAGGAAAGCTTTGAAAACGCAATTATGGTTCATGCCGCGATTTCAGGCTCTACAAATGCAACGATGCATATTCCGGCTATAGCACATGAATTTGGATTCGAAATCGATGCAGAAACATTTGATCGTTTACATAGGGGAGCTCATTATTTATTGAACATTCGTCCATCCGGTGACTGGCCGGCACAGTATTTCTATTATGCCGGTGGAGTGCCACGTGTGATGGAGGAAATAAAGAGTATGCTTCATCTTGATGTGATGACGGTTACCGGAAAAACTCTTGGAGAAAATCTTGAAGAGCTCAAGAAGAATGGTTTTTATGAACACTGTGATGAAATACTTCGTGAAAAAACCAGATTTTTTAAAAGAAAAATCGACAGAGAAGATATCATACATTCCTTTGATAATGCAAAGGGCACAGACGGAAGCATAGCCGTCTTGAAGGGAAATCTCGCTCCCGAAGGATGTGTTATAAAGCATACTGCATGCCCGAAAAATATGTTAAAGGCAGTTCTTACGGCAAAACCTTATGATAGTGAGGAAGAATGCATTGATGCTGTGCTTCATGGTGAAGTGAAGCCCGGTGATGCAATTTTTATTAGATATGAAGGTCCCAGAGGCAGCGGAATGCCGGAGATGTTCTATACAGGAGAAGCTATCTGTGCAGATCCTAAGCTTGCATCAAGTGTTGCGCTAATTACAGACGGAAGATTTTCAGGTGCGTCAAGAGGACCTGTTATAGGACATGTATCTCCGGAAGCTGCTGTAGGCGGTCCGATTGCATTTGTTGAAGAGGGTGACCTTATAGAGCTTGATGTAGAGAATAGAAACATATCTATCATTGGCATTCGTGGGGAAAAGAAAACTCCGGAAGAAGTTGATGCTGTCTTAGCTGAAAGAAAGACTAAATGGAAAGGATTTGAGAGTAAATATAACAAAGGCCTTTTAAAACTGTTTGCACAGCATGCGGTAAGTTCAATGAAGGGTGCATATTTGGAATAGTCAGAAAGGCTGGTTTAGATGAATACAATTATTGAAAAACTGGAAAAAATGCTTGTAGTACCTGTGGTGGTGCTTGATGATGCTAAAGATGCCGAAAAACTGGCTGATGCATTAGTAGAAGGCGGTCTTCCCTGTGCTGAGGTTACCTTTAGAACAGAGGCGGCAGAAGAGTCTATCCGTATCATGACAGATAAGTATAAAGAAATGCTGGTCGGAGCAGGAACAGTTCTTACAACTGATCAGGTAGATAAAGCAGTTGCTGCCGGTGCAAAGTTTATTGTAAGCCCGGGGTTTGATCCGGAGATCGTAGACTATTGTATTGAGAAAAAGATCCCAGTTTTACCGGGAGTCATAACACCTTCAGAGGCAGCACAGGCTGTAAAGAGAGGATTGAAGGTTGTTAAATTCTTTCCGGCTGAGCAGTTTGGCGGATTAACGACCATTAAGGCATTGGCAGCTCCATATACCATGCTTAGATTTATGCCTACAGGCGGGGTGAGTATGAACAATCTCAAAGATTATCTTAGTTGTGACAAGGTTGTTTGCTGTGGAGGAAGCTGGATGGTTAAGGGAGATCTTATCAGATCAGGTGACTTTGATAAAATCGCCCGAATGACAAAAGAAGCAGTGGAGTTGGCAAAAAGCATACGGGAATGATCAATATGACAGGATTATGAATAGAACTATCGTAAATCTTAAGGAGATAATCAATGGGACATAGATTTATCACAATGGGCGAAATAATGCTTCGCCTCACTCCGCCAAACTATGAAGAGATCAGGATGACACAGGCATTTGAAGCAAGTTACGGTGGTGCAGAAGCAAATATAACATTAGCACTTGCAAATCTAGGTATAGATTCCGCTTTTTTTACGGTAGTCCCTAATAATAGTGTTGGAAAAAGCGCAATAAGAATGCTTCGTTCTAATGATGTTCATTGTGAATCGGTTATTTTCTCTACCCCTGAAGAAACCCCGACACACAGACTGGGAAGTTATTATCTCGAAACCGGATATGGTATCCGCCCAAGCAAAGTGATCTATGACAGAAAACATAGCGCCATAACAGAGTTCGATTTTACAAAAGTGGATATGAAATCTTTATTGTCCGGATATACATGGCTGCACTTAAGTGGAATCACTCCGGCTCTGGCTCCTAATTGCAGGGAATTAATAATGAATGCATTAAAGGTGGCAAATAAGCTCGGAATAACAGTGAGCTTTGATGGGAACTTTAGGAGCACACTATGGTCATGGGAAGAAGCAAGAGATTATTGTACGCAGTGTTTGCCTTACATAAATGTGTTGATAGGTATTGAACCTTATCATTTGTATAAAGATCCTGAAAATCCTCAGAATGGAGACATAAAGGACGGAGTCCCGTTCCATTTGAGTTACGAACAGGAGGATGATATATTTTCACGGTTTGCATTTCAATATCCAAATATAAAATGTATAGCACGTCATGTCCGTTATGCTCATAACGGAAGCGAAAACAGTTTAAAAGCATACTTATGGCATGACGGAAAAACATATGAAAGCAAAATGTTCACATTCAATATATTGGACAGAGTAGGTGGAGGAGATGCTTTTGCTTCAGGGTTGATATATGCAATGATGAACAATTATGATCCTATTGAAACAGTTAATTTTGCAGTTGCCAGTAGTGCTATAAAGCATACCATCAGGGGAGATGCAAATATCACGGATGATGTCGACTCTATAAAAAACATTATGAATATGAACTTCGATATAAAAAGATAGAAGATAATCGTAGGTGGTTTGAAAAATCGACTCTTCAGAATTGATGGAGTATTAGTATATACTCCGTCAATTCTGAAGAGTCGATTTTTTTCTATTGGGAATAGAGGTTGCTATCGTACCTACTTTTTTTTTCATGGTATACTTGATGTGATACTTGAGGCAGGGATATTGTAAGCTGTATCTAAACCTGCATGGTTTTCTGAGTATATATTATGAGAATAACGGTGGTTTGAAATATGCTTAAATAAATAATTGGTGTAGTGTTAATCCTGGCAGGCGGATTCTTCACGTTTGCAGCCGCAAAAGCTGTTCTTACTAATCCTGCAACTGTGAATCAATTAGAAGAAGCGCCGTTCATAACTGATGGCAAGATTGATCCTGCCAATGAAGGAAAAGATATCATATTGCTGGTATCAACTGACTTAATAGGCAATGCAGAAGATTATGAACTTGGTCTGAAATTTGGATATCCGGTAATTCATCGTGAAGTTGAAGAACTGAAATACGATGGGACGGATCAGATCAAATGGGAACGTCTATATAGTTTTAGCAGTGAAGAAGCATTAACTGACGAGGTTTTCTTTGGAAACATTAGCGGTCTTGAGTACGAGGTTGACAGCAGTTTGCTGGTCGGTCTTAGTGGGGATTCAAAACAGCTGCAAAAGGCTGATTATAATAATGAGGACCTTCAGGCTCTTTTTGATGAAATTCAGGGGCTTGGGACCGAAGAATATAATGATGTTCTTTATATCACAGACACTGATTCAAGATACTTTAAAAACTGCGATGGGAAAAAGGCTTCTGACTTATTGTGGAATGATTATACCGAACAGGTAGGTGCCATAAGGATAAGCTACCGCGGAACCGTAGTTGATAACATTGATTCAATTGCTCTTATTGGTAAACAGGTAGGTAATCGACTTGAAAAATCAGATATTATTGATTCAATATCATGTTTTGAGAATATACACAGTAAAGAAGAACTGATGAAAGAACATAAGAAAACTTCTGTTTTTGGTATCGGATTTGGTTTGGTAGTGAGTATTGCCTTATTGTTGTCAGGTGTATTCCTTGTTGTTAAGAGTTAACTTGATTATACGGCAAATTGGATATACACGTCTAAATAGAAGAAGAAATGAAAATACTTGTAAGCGCCTGCCTTCTTGGACAGGATTGTAAATATAACGGTGGGAATAACTACAGTGAGAAAGTCTCTGAATACATAAAAGGACATGACGTAGTTTCTGCATGCCCTGAAGTTGCCGGAGGACTTGTGACAGGGTCAACTGGATTTGTTGGCGGGAAGATAATGGAAGTCTGTAAAGATGTTGTTGCGTCCCCATCTTTAAGAGATGCAACGCTCGAAAAGGTTAAGCGGATAATTGATGAGAGTGGTGCGGATGTGATCATTCATACGGCAGCCATATCAGATATCGGAGAGTGTCAGAAGGATCCTGAAGCATCGCATATTGCAAATGTTGAGATACCGATTTTATTGGCAAAGGCATCGGAAGGCAGAAAGCTTATTTGTTTCAGTTCTGACCAGGTATATAGTGGTCTTGATGATGTAGGACCA
>JAILDF010000196.1 GCA_024689585.1 Oribacterium sp. | reverse complement strand
TCATAGTTTCTCCCGCTTAGGTAAGAATCCTAACGGATTCTTTTGAACCGCTCAAATCTTGTATCAATTTTGTCAAAAATTGATATGTAGCGTCAGCCCTCGCGAAGCGATTATCAATGGGCTGACGTTCCCAGCACCGCGCGGCTCCCAAGATTAAAAAACAAATCTTGGGCAACCAAAAAACGCCGGACATAATGCAGCTAATCTACATTAAATGTCGGCGTTTTAGCGGTTGGTATAATGATTTACGGATATAAAATCGAGTCGAAGAGTCAAGGATGCATGACTCAGATTGAAAATATCCATATACGGCCTTGCAGAGATGACTCAACATTGAAAATATTTGATTGAGGCCATGTATAACTGCTTCCACTTATGACTCAAATCGGAAAAACACCTGATTGCGGTCAAGCCTCCTCTCCATCCACGTCATTCTGTTCAGGTTTTGCTTCACTGGCTGCCAAAGCTGCCCGCTCGGCAAGAAGCACCTTGTCGGGTCCCTGCTTTTTGACTTTTGCGAAATTGTAAATCAGGAGGCCGGCGCCTAGGATGGCGAGGACTGCTGATAATGCCTGGGACACGGCGATGTTGGTTCCCCAGAGGTAAAGGGAATCGGTGCGGAGTCCTTCTATCCAGAAGCGGCCTATGCCATAGGTCAGAAGATACTGGAAGATGATCTGTCCTGTAAACTTCTTTTTGGGTGCCATCAGGAAGAAGATGATAACTGTACAAAGATTCCACATCGACTCGTAGAAGAAGGTGGGATGCACCTGGATGAACAGCTCATTTCCTATTTTTATGGCGTGCTCCAGCACATCCTGATTCAACATATTGGGGTTAACGATGGCTTCCCTTATCCTCATGGCGAAGAGGGAATCCGTGTAACCGCCGAAGGCCTCTGTGTTGAAGAAATTGCCCCATCTTCCCACGCTCTGGCCTACCAGAAGTCCGAGGACCGCGGAGTCCATCATGGAGAGAACATTGATCTTCTTTAACTTACAGAAAAGGGTGCAGCCAATGATTCCGACGGTAATGCCTCCATAGATGGCAAGTCCTCCCTGACGGATATTCAGGATTTCGTTAACGTGCTGCGAATAATACTCCCACTCAAAAGCAACGTAGTAAGCCCTCGCGCCAAGGATTGCAAAAACGATGGTGTAAAGCCCCATGTCCTGAATGTCATCCACCTTTAGTCCACGGCGCTTGTAATCAATGCTTGCAATCAGAAATCCAAGGATCATTCCGAAGCCAATGATGATTCCGTAAAATGCTATGCGGAACCCGAAGATGTAAATGTCATTTTTCAGATGCTCGATGCCCACCCCGAGGTGGGGGAAAAATATGTCAAAAGTGTCAGTATTCATTGATGTCCTTTCTATTGAAGAAATACCTTATCTGCCACCACTTCACCGGTGTCACGATGTTTTACAAGTATCCTTGCCACAGGTGTAGTAAGGGTTGATGCGTCCGGTTCTGTTCCCAGTGTCTGGCCGTCCAGATCGAAATAGCAGGCGGTTTGTCCCGGTTCCAATGTAAAGCTTCCGGAGGTTTCTCCTGATTCAGTAGAAACTCCTTCTTCTATTGTAACGGAATCAGCTTCCCCGGTCTCAGCTAAATCTGTTTCTTCCAGTTCAGCGCCATCCTCGCATTTCGTTTCCCTAAATGTACCTATGGTTATCAGGTCACCGTGCTCCTTTATCAGTTTCTCACAAACCTCATCAGGCTGATAAAGCGCTGTCACCTGAAGCTCTGTTTCATATTCGGGATAAGCCGAAAGCATGAGGCAGGTTTTGAAATCGGACTGAAGCTTCATGTCTATGTTTAGTGTAGGAATGTAAACCTTCTCGAAGTCTTCATTCCAGTTGGCATAGTCCGAATCCTCTCTCTTATCTGTGAAGCCGTAAACTCTCTTCAGCCATTCTCCCAGGAAGAGGCTGACCTTGTAGGCGCCGTAGGCATTTAGATGGGCATTGGGGTCCACCAGGTCGGTGTCCCAGTCCACCACAGTGGAACTGAGTTTTCCATTATTTGCTGTCGCTCCGGTTCCGTCTGAATCCGCATTCAGCTGCATCTCATCTATGCCTGCAACCTGAGCGGTATCCTCTCCGGTTTCGGATGAATTTGCATTCTGCTGCATCTCATTTGTGCCTGCAGCCTGAGCGGAATCCCCTCTGGTTTCTGATGAATTATCAGTTATCATCTGATCTTCGCCGATGCCGGAAGTCACATTTTCACCTACAGGTTCTGATGCACCTTCCACATCATACATCATGTCAATGACTTCGATCCCCAGCTCCTTTGCCAGCTTCATAGCTCTGTTTTCGGCGCGCTGGTTTTCAACCGATGCAGGATAAGGCACTCTCATGAAGCATACCTGAACTCCCGCATCCTCACATATCTTTACAAAACCTCTGATGTAATCATCCGATCCATCGGAGCCATCCGTCACATCCTGAGCCGGCACTCTGTCGATGTCCATGGGCACCGCCACGCCGTATCTTGCCTCGGAGCCGTAGTAAGAATTGAAATAATCATCACTGAAGGACTCCCTGAGGGACTGCTCCGTCACCTCATTCCATCTGCTGTGGTATACGGAAAACGGGAA
>JAILDF010000167.1 GCA_024689585.1 Oribacterium sp. | reverse complement strand
ATATGTTCATTTTCCATTGCCTCTATCTCTGCGGCAACCTTGGCCTCAGACTCACCCAGGATACTTGCGATATCCTTGACTGTAAGTCGGGAATTCTTTTCTATGATGGTTAAGATTTTTTCTCTCATGGTTTACTCCTTACATTTTTTAAACTTCCCTATAACATTATTTTAATTTTAATATCCTGTAACTGTTCATTCAACTTAAGACTCTATTAAGGTAAAGCGATCCTGTCATACGAACCATTACCTGTATCGATAACAGCATTTCCGCTCTTCATAATCAAATGAATCTTTACCTATGTCGTGGATGTTATTTCCACTAATCAAATGAATCTTTCAAGCTCTTCATAGCTTTCCCGTGTCAGATATCCGATCTCTGTCCCGTCTACCCTTATGCGCTTTTTTTCCTTTGTTATCCTTCCGAAAACAGCTGCCTTTACAGGTTCCGTTGTTCTTACATGCTGCTCACTGTCAAAACCCACTCTTGAACCTTTTGCAAATGTCTCGTCCGCTAAGTCTTTAGATGCTTTTAACTGCTTCTCCAGAAAATCACGGCAAAAGTGGTCTCCCTTTTCCATGGTCATGAGGAAACAGTCCCGGGACCAAAGTCTGTAGGGCAAAACATCGAATAACTCACATATTTCCATGGTAAACTGGCTTACCGGAATGCTATCATATCTGAACTCACATCCAAGCCCGTATCCCTTTTTTCTTCCGGTCTCCGGGTCCCATGCAGCTGCCTCGCAAAAATCCCACAAAGCCTTAAGCATTCCGCCCTTTTCAACCTTTCGGATCCCGGTTACGCCGTATAGCTTTCTATAGCCTGGCATGGCAAACTCTATAGGATCCGCTTCCGATTTAGATTCAAATTCAGATTTCAATTCAGTTTTAGCTTTACATTCAGCTTTACATTCTGATTCCGCTTCAGCTTCGTGCTTCTCCGCTCGTGCCTCCCGGGCGGCATGGTACCACTGCTCCATTACTGCTTTCTGTTCCGAAAGCTTTCTTTTTTCTTCGGAAAGATAGAATGTTGAAAATCTTTTATTTATTTCTTCCGGGTACAGTCCCAAAAGCTTCTCAGCCCCGTAGGTACCTATCTCTCCCACTATCACAAGATCCTGCCCCGGATTTATCTTTTGATCCATTTCTTCTCCTAAATAGAAGAAGCGGCAGTCCGCAATGGACTGCCGCTTCGCATTTCTCTTTCTTACTTATTTCAAAATATAAGGAAGAACCATTGTCAGCACCATTGCAAATACAAGAGCAATGACAATAACCGCTGATATGGTTTTCTTTGTTTTTGGATTCATCATCTCTATACTGTCTCCCTGAAACCTCTTCTGTATTAATGTTTCAACCGGCATTTAAGACCTAAAGTCAAAAATCCATGCCAACAATTTTTTTTATATAATACACTTTTTACTTAATGCTGACAAGTTTTTTTACATCGGGCCTGTTTCATACTGATAAATAGAATCACACTCAGACCGAAGTTATAAAAAGACATTTTACTTCTTATCCCTGTATTGCCTTTACGGCATCAATCACAGCTCCTCTGAATCCATGTTCCTCCAGAGCCGCAACACCCTTTATGGTGGATCCGCCCGGTGAACAAACTTCATCCTTCATCTCTCCGGGATGCTTTCCGCTGTGGAGCTGAAGAGCAGAAGTGCCCTCTATCATCCTTGACACCATCTGATAAGCTGTCTTTCTCGGTATTCCGTACATTACCGCTGCATCTGAAAGTGATTCTATGAACATATCCGTAAATGCAGGACCGCATCCGCAGACTGTACCTGAAATGCCAAGAAGTTTTGTCTCCACCGGAATAACCAGACTTATTTTTCCCAGAAGTTCATTTACGGTTTCAAATTCCTCTTCCGAAAGAGAATTTTTATTCTCCACAACAAAGATTCCCTTATTTATGGCAACCGGAGTATTGGGGCAGGAACATATAACATGAGTTCCCTTAACGAGTACCTCTTCATCAAAGTATCTGTCATAATTATATCCCCATACAACAGATACTATCACCTTGCCGTCGAGAGAAAGCTGAGCCCTCAAAGGTGTGATAACTTCCTTTATCTTAGCCGGCTTAACCGCAATAAAGATCACATCGGAAGCATCGACAACTTTCGATGCATTATCCATGGGGTTAATTCCTCCCATTTTCTCACACTTTTCCCTGAGCTTGTCAAAGTGACCCGCGGCAGCATAGCAGTTTTCGGCCTGAAAGCCTGAATTGATAAGTCCCTCGGCTATGGCTCCTGCCATATTTCCAAAACCAATAAAACCAACTTTTAATTCTTCTGCTGTTTTCATTCGGAACTCCTTTCTATGACTGTCAGTGTTTAAAACATAATCTGCAATAACCGACAATCCAACCGTCTAATGCATATAAAAACTCTGTATACACTGTAAATCTTCTTTTATTTTATATTCTCTCTCTTTCCAATACCATTTCTTTTTTGTTATGACAGATACAAAAAAGCAGGCTTATGAACATGCTCTGCCATAAGTCTGCTTTTTTTAAACTATCAAATATAATGCTTCTTCTGACTGGAGAATTCAAGTCTTGTAAGAGCACGGGCAAGAGACATCTGTGATCTCTTGAATTCACCTACCGACTGCTTCTGTCTTAATTGCTCAAGAGCTCTTTCCTTAGCCTCTTCAGCTCTTCTTACATCGATCTCGTCGGCGGTTTCACAGGTATCCACCAAAACGGTTACTCTGTTGTTGGCACAGGTACAGACACCGTTACTCACAACAACGGTCACCCTTTCCCCATCCGGCTTAACTATGCTCATCTGACCTGTTTCAACTGCGTATATAACCGGTGCATGATGTGCCATGATACCACGGGATCCGGTCAGGGTTATGATCTGCAGATATTCTGCCGGTCCGTTATAAAATACCTTATTGGAAGCTGTCACATTAAGACTAAAGGTCGCTGCCATTTCAAAACCTCACATCAACTCAATTTACATATCCGGGAAATCTTTTAAATCAAGCATTCCCCGGATAAAACACCGATTCAGTCAGTATTCTCAACCGACATTCTTCCTGGATTCGGCATTTGCCATATCCTCAGCCTTTTTCTTCACATCTTCGATGGTTCCCACATTAAAGAATGCGCTCTCAGGATAGTCATCCATCTCACCATCGATTATAGCCTTAAAGCCCTTGATGGTATCCTTGAGCTGAACGTACTTACCCGGAACTCCGGTGAACTGTTCACCTACAAAGAAAGGCTGACTCAGGAAGTTACGAATCTTACGGGCTCTGAATACCGTCTTCTTATCCTCTTCCGAAAGTTCTTCCATACCGAGGATAGCGATGATATCCTGGAGCTCCTTGTACTTCTGAAGTATCCTGAGTACGCTCTGGGCTGTATCATAATGCTCCTTACCAACTATTTCTTCGGTAAGAATTCTTGATGAAGATTCCAGAGGATCCACTGCAGGATAGATACCCTGCTCAACTACCTTACGGCTAAGTACGGTGGTTGCATCAAGATGTGCAAATGTTGTAGCCGGAGCCGGATCCGTAAGGTCATCCGCAGGAACATATACCGCCTGAACAGATGTTACGGAACCCTGACGTGTGGACGCGATTCTCTCCTGAAGCTGTCCCATCTCTGTTGCAAGAGTGGGCTGGTAACCTACCGCGGAAGGCATTCTTCCAAGCAGTGAGGAAACCTCGGAACCGGCCTGTACGAATCTGAAAATGTTATCAATAAACAGAAGCACATCCTTATGCTGTACATCACGGAAATACTCAGCCATGGTTAGACCGGTCTCCGCAACTCTCATTCTCGCACCGGGAGCCTCATTCATCTGTCCGAATACGAGAGCAGTGTTTTTGATAACTCCGCTTTCTGTCATCTCGCTGTAGAGATCGTTTCCTTCACGTGAACGCTCTCCCACACCGGTGAAGATTGAGTATCCGCCATGCTCTGTTGCAATATTTCTGATAAGCTCCTGAATAAGGACTGTTTTACCTACACCGGCTCCTCCGAAAAGTCCGATCTTTCCGCCCTTTGCATAGGGTGCCAGAAGATCGATAACCTTTATTCCTGTTTCCAGTACTTCCTGAACCGGATTCTGATCTTCAAACTTAGGCGGCTTTCTGTGGATCTCCCATCGTTCCTCCGTTTCGGGATCCTCCTTGCCGTCTATAGCATCACCAAGAACATTAAAAAGTCGTCCGAGAGTCTTCTCTCCAACCGGAACAGTGATGCCCTTTCCGGTGTTGATAACCTCCATATCCCTTTCAAGTCCTTCACTGGCAGTAAGCATGATGCACCTGACTGTACTGTGCCCAAGCTGCTGCGCAACTTCCATGGTACATTTGGTACCATGATTATCTACATTAAGTGCAGTCTTTATCTCCGGAACGGAACCGGTCTCAAACTCGACATCCACTACCGGACCCATTACCTGCACTATTTTTCCTATCTGCATATGTATCTCCTTGTAAACCCACCGGCTTCGAAATTCCGATACCTAAAGCTTCTAACGATTCTTCTTCTGGGCTCTAGCTCCCGCCGCAACCTCGGTTATTTCCTGAGTGATGGCGGCCTGACGGGTTCTGTTATACTGAATGCTCAATTCCTGCTTAAGCTTGTTACCGCTTCTGTTGGCTGCATCCATGGCAGTCATTCGGGAATTCTGCTCTGAACAGAAAGACTCAACCAGGGCACTGTATATGAAACCACTGATATAATCGGGAATGACATTATCAATGACAGCTTCCGGAGTCGGCACCAGTCTGAATTCCTCCATACCTGCAACCATAGGTATAACCTGTCCGAATACGCCTTTATTGATCTTATCAATGGGCAAAAGCTGCTCAGTTTCAGTTACCATCTCAAGAGAATTTCTCATTCTGGTATAAACGATATAAACAGAATCTATCTCATTATCGTGGAAAAGATCCAGTACTCGTCCTGTAATTACACGGGCACGATGAAGGGTGGGATTCTGAGCCGTATAATGGAATTCTTCTTCTATATCTATCCCATTTGAACGGAAATATACTCTGCCCATTTCTCCTACAACATACAGCTTGTGCCGTGGTCTCGCCTTTAGGATTTCCTCGGTACGCTTTATAACATTGTGGTTATAAGCACCCGCAAGACCCTTATCGGCAGTAACACAGATAATTGCTGTTCTGTAATTCTCTGTTCTCTCCTTCTTACGAAGATCTTCTCTGAGATCAAGATAAGGATGTCTAAACCCTTCGGGAACATGTCTCAGGATACGCTGTATGGTGGTTCTCAGGGTATAAAAGTAAGGTTCGGTCTGCTGAAGCTCCACCCTGGCTTTTCGAAGCTTTGTACTGGAGATAAGATACATGGCATTTGTGATCTTTAATGTATTGTCAATGCTGGAGATTCTGTCTCTCAGCTCTCTTGTTGTTGCCACAATTCACTCCTCCGTATGAAATAATGAGGGCAATCCCCGCATTATTTTTCTTCTACTTCATCTCCGAGATGCCCGTCACTGTCCTTCCACATCTTTAAGAATTCCTCAGCCACGGTAATGATCTCATTTCTTGCATCGTCTCCGATCATTCTTGAAATCTCGATGTTCTTTCCGATCTCAGGATATCTCTGTCCGAAATACTCAAGCATCTTTCTCTGGAATCTCTTAACATCTTTCTTCTCAATGCTCATCATGCTGTGATTGAGAGCCACAACAAGTGTTATGACCTGATCACTTAATGACATAGGATTGCATAATGGCTGCTTAAGAAGCTCCATCAAGACATTACCCTGTGTAAGAAGATCTCTTGTGTTCTGGTCAAGGTCAGAGGAGAACTGGGTAAATACAGCCATTTCTCTGAACTGTGCCAAATCGATACGAAGAGATCCTGAGGATTTCTTCATTGCCTTTGTCTGGGCAGCGCCGCCGACACGGGATACGGAAAGTCCCACATTGACCGCAGGTCTCTGACCTTCGAAGAAAAGATTGGATTCAAGGAATATCTGTCCGTCTGTAATGGAAATAACATTTGTAGGAATGTATGCAGATACATCTCCATCCATGGTCTCTATGATAGGAAGAGCTGTTATGGATCCGCCTCCGAGCTCTTTGTTCAGGTGGCAGGAACGCTCCAGAAGTCTTGAATGAAGGTAGAATACGTCGCCCGGATAAGCCTCACGTCCCGGTGATCTTCCGAGAAGCAGGGAAAGTGCTCTGTAGGCAACCGCATGCTTTGAAAGATCATCATAAATGATGAGAACATCCTGACCCTTATACATGAAGTATTCTGCAAGTGATGTTGCCGAATAAGGAGCGATATACTGAAGGGGTGCGGGATCTGCTGCTGTTGCCGCTACCACACAGGTATAGCTCATGGCTTCATGCTTCTTTAAGGTCTCAACCAAAGACGCAACGGTTGATTCCTTCTGACCTATGGCTACATAAATGCATATGCAGTTCTTGTCATGCTGATTAAGGATGGTATCTATAGCGATAGAGGTCTTTCCTGTCTGACGGTCGCCGATGATAAGCTCACGCTGGCCTCTTCCTATAGGGAACATTGAATCTATGGCGAGGATTCCTGTCTGCATTGGCTCATTAACCGGTGAACGGTCAATGATTCCGGGTGCCGGCTGCTCGATGGCACGGAATTCTGTTCCGTTTACTGCTCCAAGTCCGTCAATGGGCTCTCCGAGAGCATTAACAACTCTTCCGAGATAATCATCCGAAACTCCGATGCCTGCCATTCTTCCGGTACGCATACCTCTGCTTCCTTCCGAAAGCCCGGATTCGTCTCCGAACAGGATAACGCCTATTCTGTCTCTCTCGATATTCTGAACCATACCCTTGGTTCCGTTATCAAACACGATAACCTCACCGTACATGGCATGGTCAAGACCATTCATTATGGCAATGCCGTCACCGATGCTCTCGATGAAGCCTATTTCCTTCTTTTCAGCCTTAAGGTCAAAGTTACCTACACTCTGCTGAAGTATGGTAATGATGTCGGCGTCACTTGTTAACTCAGAGCGGGTATTTTTCAACTGCTCCAGGAACTGATTTCGTCTTCCGATGGTTGACCAGTCATACTGATCATTTCCAACTTCCAGGATAAATCCGCCTCCCAGGCTCTTATCCTCACATAGATCAAAATCAAAGTGATGGGTATTATATTTATCAAAAACAAACTTCTGGATATCCATAAGCTGTTTTTCAGAAGGTCTGGTTACATATCTCAGCTGTACATGGATCTGTCTTTCATTGCTGGTACGTATATTTGTGTACTGCTTTGCTATTTCATCCCATTTCTTCAGATCATTGTCATCACAGAGGCTCTTAAGAGTCTTTCTTACTTCTGTAGGAAATACACTATCGATAACCTCATAACGCTTTTCAATGGGAATCGTAGGATCACTCAGCTGAGAAGCCGTCTGGGGAAGTACCTCGAAAATTCTTGAGGTGGAACTCATTACACTTTCGGATACCTGTGACTGAATCAGACGTTCTGCGATTTCTCTGGCATTCTGACTCACGATTATGCCTCCTGATTACTTGGTTTAACTGTATTACTGTCTCCGTTTATGAACTGATCGAAAAGCTTTCTGTCATTAGCCTCGCTGTCCTGGGAAGCTGCGATCTTGTAAGCCGCTTCGGCAACAAGAACTGCCATCTGCTGCTGCATCTCACGCTGCTTTGTCTCTGCTTCCTTCTCTGCCTGGATCTTGGCTTCGGCAATGATCTTATCAGCCTTCTTATTAGCGTTGTTTACTATCTCATCATATTCCTTTGAAGCATCAATCTTTGCTTTATTGATAGTATTCTTACGCTCTTCCTCGATATTTCCGAGGCTTTCCTCATATTTTTCTTTAAGATGCTTGGCATCTTCATTTACCTGTTCAGCCTTCTTATAGGACTCTTCTATCTCTGCCTGACGTTTCTCCATAACCTCACGAACGGGTTTGAACAGAAACTTTTTCATGAGATAGACGAGTACCAACAGATTAATGACTGTAAACAATAAGTTGATATCTACTCTTAACATACTTTATCTCCTAATGATCTTGAATTATGATTTGAAAATTCCGTAATGATCATTTAAGGAAGAAAATGCAAAGGATACCAAGTACGAAACCGTAAATAGCTGTTGCCTCCGCAAGAGCACATCCGAGAAGAAGGATTCTCATGATCTTTCCGTCTGCTTCAGGCTGTCTTGCAATAGCCTCTGCTGCTTTACCTGTTGCGATACCGATTGAAAGTCCTGCTCCCAGGCAGGCAAGTGCTGCTAAACCTACACCAATTGCTGTCATGCTCATATTTTTTTCTCCTTTAATGTTAAAAAATATTTTTGGCTCATGGACTGTGGTCTCAACCTAAGCTGCCATAAGCTGATTTATAGTTTTAAATATTATCCTTTGTTCCCGAAGCTTTATTCCGTTGCATCCTGGATATAAAGAGATGTCAGGAAAACAAATACATAGGCCTGGATAAGACCGTCAAATATATCAAAGTAAAGGCTGAAGATCGCAGGAACACCTACGGGAACCACCATCTTTATAAGCTCCATGATGATGAACGCGCCGAGGACATTACCAAACAATCTCATGCAAAGAGACAGGGGTCTGATAACCAGCTCCAGAATATTGATAGGGGTAACAATAGCCACAGGCTCTGAAAAATGCTTTATCCAGCCTTTGGCACCCTTTCTTCTGAATCCCGCGATCTCTATAAGGAAGATACTTATGACAGAAAGTCCCACCGTTACATTGAGATCCTTTGTTGGCGGCTTCAGGCCAAAAAGACCAATGAGATTGGATACTCCAATGTAAATCAGGATAACGGAAATTATGGTACTGTACTGTTTTCCGTGTTCACCCAGAAGCTCTCCCGTGAAATTGTCAAACCAGGAAACAATGATTTCTGCCAGCTGCTGTTTCTTGCCCGGATTTCTGACTTTCAGATTAGATCCGAGGTAAACTGACAATCCGACCAGTATCGCCATGATGATCCATGTTACAACCGTTGATTCCGCAACTCCGATTCCTCCGATACTGAATACTGTAGAAACCTGCAGCTGTTCCTGGAGTTCTTCGGTAAAATGCTCCATTTGACTACCTCCATTTCTATTTATTGTGTTCATGTGAAAAATGTGATGTAAAACATTTTTTACATGTTTACTAACTCACTTCACTCACGGGTTTTTATTATATTCCCGGATTTTTAATATTCAATCCGCATTTTTTGCATGTTATCTATATCAATTTGACATGGATTGTAAATTTTGTTATATAATTTTATATATCTTTTTATAATAATTGTTTCTTTTACATCATAAACAGAGCAGTATTTCGATTTTGTTTTTATATATATATTTGTTCGGAATGATTATTTTTTCGTCATAATTGTAACACGACCCTGTACTCTACTTTGTTCGGCAAAATATCGGAGAATATTATGATTTCTTTTGATTACTACAGAATCTTTTACTTTGTAGGTACCTACAAAAGCTTTACAAGGGCTGCAAGGATGCTTGGCTCAAACCAGCCCAATGTCAGCAGAGCCATGAATAATCTTGAAGAAAACCTGGGATGTAAGCTTATGCAAAGAGGTAAACGCGGTATAACACTTACCCCCAATGGCCAGAAGCTTTTTGAACATGTGTCCATAGCATTTGAACAGATAGATGAGGCCGAAAAGGAATTGAATAAAGATGTCAATCTTGAATCCGGACAGGTAACCATAGCGGCATCTGAGAATGCCCTCAGGATAGTTCTGCTTCCAGTACTTAGAGATTTTAAAACCAAATTTCCGGATATAAACATTCGCATATCAAATCATGCCACACCCAAGGCTATATTATCTCTTCAGAATGGCATTGCGGATTTTGCACTTATTACCACTCCTCTTACCATTCGTGCCCCTCTGACTATGGAACCTTTATTTAATTTCAGGGAGATACCTATCGTTGGTCCCTCTCTGAAGCACCTTTCAGAAAAACCCATGTCTCTGAGAGAGCTCAGCACCTATCCCCTCATCAGTGTCGGACGTGATACCGGAACAAGAGAATTATATGTACAGTATTTTCTGAATCATCAGCTTACTTTTCAGCCTGAGTTTGAAGCTTCATCCACAGATCAGATCCTTCCCATGGTGGAAAACGATCTGGGAATCGGATTCTATCCCGAAGCTCTTGCCGCGGATGCACTGGAGAGAAAACTCGTATATAGGATTCCATTGCTTGAGCCCATTCCCGAAAGAACTTTTTGTCTTGCCATAGACAGCTCCCGAAACCTTTCTTCGGCTGCCATAAGGCTTATAGAAACCTTTGTCCGTGAATCCAACAGAAGGGAGCTTCTCCACTCCTACTCCTCTGAAAAAGAACAGTAATTCCAAAGCCGCTCAAATCCTGTATCAATTTTCTGTAAGATTGATACGTAGCTTAAACTCTCAAGAAGCGATTTTAAATAAGCAGACATTAGCAGCAACAGTTTTTACAATATAAAATAAGCCCCCGGTCACATCAGAATTATCTTTCCTGATGTGACCGGGGGCTTTAAGTCAGTATAGCGTAATAAAAACCGGCCTTTCTGACCTTTCGTGTTATATGTTTGTTATATCTAAGCACTCAGCGGTTATTCACCTGTCAGCTGAAGATTCTCCAGCCGCAGATAAAGTGATTTGCCCACCATGCTCCGAGATTTCTGTGAACTACACGTCCGTTTGAAGATGAAGCATCGATGATTGTTCCGCCTCCGGCTACGATACCAACGTGGCCTGATACTACAATTATGTCTCCTGCCTGAAGCTCGTTATAAGATACCTGCTTAAATCTTCCGGGATTTCTCCATCCTGAGGATGTCATGTAGGAAACACCTACACCGGCCTGATTCAGACACCAGTATACGAATCCTGAACAGTCAAAGCTGTTAGGTCCCTTTGCTCCCCATACATAAGGACATCCGATCTTGGAGGATGCTATAGCGATGAGGTTAGCCGCTGAGCCTGATACTGTTGCTCCACCGTTTCCTACATATGAAGTCTGCGGTATCTGAACAGGAGCTGTGGTTCCGGTGGTTCCTGTATTTGCAGGAACAGTTACAGCTGTGTTTCCGGAAGTTCCTGTTGAACTCTGTGAAGTGCTGCTCTGCTTTGTATTCTTCTTTACATTTCCGCTGTGAAGAAGTGATATGGTCTTGGCTCCTGCAAGTCCGTCTGCAGTAAGTCCGTTCTTGCTCTGGAAATTGGCAACCGCTGTTTTTGTAAGTTCACCGAAGTAACCTGTAGCCTTATCCGAATCAAGATATCCGTACTTAACCAGATATTCCTGCAATTCCTTAACTGAATCGGACTGTTCTCCGAGACGCATAGCAAATGGA
Organism: Oribacterium sp.; assembly: GCA_024689585.1. Classification (GTDB taxonomy): domain Bacteria; phylum Bacillota; class Clostridia; order Lachnospirales; family Lachnospiraceae; genus Oribacterium. The sequence continues at coordinate 7,708 of JAILDF010000167.1, read as the reverse complement.
ATAGCATTGGGATCATCCAAAGCGGCTCTTGTATCGGGACCGAGATATCCGTCCACAACCTGGTCATTTCTTGACTGGAATGCTTTGATGGCATTCTGTGTTCCCAGACCGAAGTTACCGTCTGCCTCACCCTCAAGATAACCGAGATTTATCAAAATCTGCTGATACTTTTTAACAAGTTCGGACTGCTCACCCAGGGCAACAATATTGGCCTTTACTTCATCTGAATATAACAGGTTGTATGTGCTGGTTCCGTAAATGCCGTCTACGGTAATTCCGTTCATCTCCTGTAATTTCTTTACAGCCTCCATGGTTTTCTCATCGTAGGTTCCGTTTATATCGGAAGCATTGTAGAGATAACCGAGGTTATATAAACGGTACTGGGCATGAGTTACGTCATTACCCTGAAAACCGAGTTTTAATGCATAATGCGGAGCGCTGTCAGACATGATCGCATCCCAGGTCTCCACACCGCAGATTCCATCCATAGCCACCCCGGCCTGTCTCTGGAAATACTGTACTGCAAGAGATGTTGCATCACCATAATAGGTTGTGGGTTCATCGGGATCCATATATCCGAGATCCATGAGTCTCTGCTGGAGATCCCTTACAACTGAGTTAATGACTCCGACCGTAAGGTTAACCGGTGCCAGATCTTCAGCTGCATCGTCTACTGTTACTCCCGCTATAGAGGGCAGTACATTGGAATTGATTCCCAATGCAGCCACATATTCAACAGCCTCGGTTTCCGGTGCTGTTGTAACCACTATCTCCGATTCATTTTCTGCAATAACAGATTCACTTATCTGCTGTTCACATCCTGTCATAACCAGCATACTTGCTGCCAATGCCAGTGATGTAAGCCTTAAAAAACTGCGATTGAACATAAATTTCCTTTCTGTAGTGACTCACCCAAAAGAAAAATCCTTGCGCGTATCTCACACTATTATTAATTATGGGCAGTTTTGTATCATTCTACTTCTTAAACTATATAATTATAACATCAGCATTCTAAATTCATGTTACTTTATTCTTACAAAACAATAAGAATCAAAAAAAATCAACCGGGGACGGTTATCAACCGCGAGAACCGTCCCCGGTTGATAACCTCAAAAAAGAAAACCGAAGTCCTCACGGGCTCCGGCTTCCTTATACTGACACTATGTGTTTTAAGCAACAAAAAATGCACCTTCAGGGACTTGAACCCTGGACAAACGGATTAAGAGTCCGCTGCTCTACCAACTGAGCTAAAGGTGCATGTTTACCGCGCTCTTTTTGAGCGCTTGTTTATAGTACACAATCAGCCGGTTCTTGTCAACAACTTTTTAAATTTTTTTCATCCTGTTTTTTTGTTCGGTTGTAACAGTTCAGACGGTGGGCCAGGGGGGGACGGGGGCGGTGGTCCATTTTAGGAAAATGTACCACCGCCCCCGTCCCCCCTGGCCCACCGTCTGAACCGTTTCTTTTCAAATCACTGTACAGCTATGAGTTTATATATAGGATTACCCTTTGCCGAAAACTTCTCTTCGTACTCAGTCATGATATTTCCTTCGTTCATAGTTGAGTCATTATGAAGATTTCTCGTTACAGCAGTAAGCTTCCAGCCCGATTCGGGAATAGATAAAAGAGAATAGTCAAAGAGTCCCATGTTATCTGTTTTAAATTCAAGCTGACCGTCTGTCTTAAGGAACTCCTTATATATTTTCATAAAAACAGGGCTTGTCAAACGTCTGTTAGCCTGTCTGTCCTTAGGCCACGGGTCTGAAAAATTAAGATAAATCCTGTCTACCTCACCGGGAGCAAAAACCTCTGCCAGCATCCTGGCATCAATTGAGATAAATGTGAGATTATCAAGCTTTACGCCTTCACTCTCAAGAGCTTCCCTCTTTTTTATTGCTTTCAATATTACTGTGTCATATCTTTCTATACCTATAAAATTAACATCCCTGTTTTCGGCAGCCATCTTTTCGATAAACTGTCCTTTTCCCATTCCGATTTCGATCCTTATGGGATTATCGTTTCCAAAATACTCTTTCCACTTTCCTTTATTCTGCTCAGGATCATGTGTTACATACTCCGAATTTGCCACAAAATCCTCAGATCCCGTTATATGTCTTAATCTCATCTTAAGTACCTTTCATTTTGTATTTTTACTATGTTTAACATAGATTCTTTTTTTCATCAAGTCTGTACCTGCTTCCCTTGAAGTGACTTTTGAAATTGAGTATACTAGATGTAATATAATTTCCGTTAAGGAGGTTTTTTATGCCAACACCGAGAGAAAACAGCATCTGGGGCAATATAAGAAGTGATCTTAACAAGGCTCAGCAGAGTATCCTGAATGGACAGTATTCCGAGGCTATGATCCTCGATAAGAGCATCCTTAAGACTCTGGTTCGTTTACAGATCGATAAAGCCGTTCTGGTATCCAACAATCTTGAAAATGACATAGATCAGCTTTATAACAATCATCTTATTTCCGAAGAAACAAGAAGCAACTATCACACCATACGTTTATACGGAGAGCGTGCGGAATCCGGTGAAGCCTCATCACAGGCTGCCAATGATTCCTTTTCTCTCATCCGTGATGAACTTGCTATTTACATGGATTCGGCTTCCGATTCCAGACAGACTGTTCCTTCCTATACCCAGAACATAAGAGCGGCTGCACAGGCTGCCGATGAATATGGTGATGCCATGGAAAATAATGCAGATGCCTTTGATGAAACAGCAGCGGAAAGTGATTTCTCTAATTCCGAAGATTTATCCGGAACATCCACCGGAAGCACACCTTCCTTTGTAAGTAACCTTGGCAATGTAGACATTCCTCTGTCAAACAGCTCCGCAGGAAGAGGCTCAACCCAGAAACGTGCTTCACGTCCCACAAGACCGCTTCGCGACAGTGAACGTGTCACCAGAAATCAGGGAAGACGGATGTCTCAGAGCAGAGACGGAAGGCCTGCACGCAGAGTTAAGAGAAGAAGAAGCAGTTCTCTTGATATGTACAATATCATGAAGTTTGCTATTCCTATCGCATGTATCATACTTCTTATTATCCTTATAAAGATAATAATGGGAGGTTCCGATAAGTCCACAATCGAGACAACTCCTGCAGCAACAACAGAGGCAGTTATGGAAACAACAGCTCCTGCAGAGGTAGTTCCGGAGACTGAAGCAATTCCCGAGACCGAAGCAGTTTCAAATGTCTGGGTAACAACCACAGGTGTTAAGGTTCGTACAGAGCCAAATACAGATTGTGATGTTCTGGATGTTCTTGACGCAGGCGTTCAGGTAACTTATAAGGGTGATGCCGGAGACGAATGGATCATGATAGATTACAACGGCCGCGATGCATACCTTAACAAGCAGTTTGTTCAGCCTGTTGCCTCTGAAGCATAATAATTGATCAAAACCCAAAGCTTCCGGTTTTCCGGAAGCTTTTTTAATTTCAGAGTTATCCGGCGGAGACGGTTCTCTCCGGCGAGAACCGTCCCCGGTGGATTTCAAAGAATCGTTGCTCCCGGGATTAAAAATCCCGTAAAATCCCGGGTAGTTTCTTCTGACTTTCTTTGCATTGAATAGGCCAATAATGTATAATAATGTAGTTTATTAGTATCTACAGATACCTACTTCACCTACCAACAGGAGGTTTTTATATGCAGACAATTCTTGTATGCGACGACGACAAGCAGATCGTAGAAGCCATTTCCATCTATCTTACCGGAGAAGGATTCAACGTCCTCAAAGCTTATGACGGCTATGATGTTCTGGAGATCATGGAACAGCACAGGGTGGATCTTCTCATCATCGACGTAATGATGCCTGGTCTTGACGGAGTTCATACCGTTTTAAAAATAAGGGAGACCAGCTCCATACCTATCATCATGCTTTCCGCAAAGGGTGAGGACAATGACAAGATCCTCGGTCTTAATGTAGGAGCAGATGACTATCTCACCAAACCTTATAACCCTCTTGAGCTTATTGCCAGAGTAAAGTCACAGCTCCGCAGATATACCCAGCTCGGAAACATCGGAGAGGCTGACAACGGAAACATTTATGCCTGCGGCGGTCTCATGATGAATGACGATACAAAGGAAGTTACTGTTGACGGCAATGCCGTAAAGCTCACGCCTATCGAGTACAACATCCTTCTTCTCCTGGTAAAGAATGCCGGCAAGGTTTTCTCTATTGATGACATCTATACTTCCATCTGGAACGAGGAAGCAATCGGTGCAGACAATACTGTAGCTGTCCATATACGTCACATACGTGAAAAAATCGAGATAAATCCCCGTGAACCGAGATATCTTAAGGTAGTTTGGGGTGTAGGCTATAAAATCGAAAAACAGGACTCTGCTAAATCATGAAACGAATCATCCTTACAATAATTAATTTTGTTTCGATAATCCTTATAATCTGCAGCATCGGTGTCTTAACCTTCGGTGCCGCAGAGGGCTCAGCCCTGGAGTATGTGCGTCAGCCGGATTATATAAAGAGCGCCTCCTACGAGTCTCAGGCAAATGAGATGATGACGGATGTTTTCGACTATGTTCAGCTTACGGATATTTTTGAGAAAAACGGAAAGCTGGACCTTGGTCTCATCATAGCTCAGGCTGACATACAGGGACAGAATGTATCCTACTCCCTTGATTATCTCATACAGTATGCCAGATCCATGGGCTATTATTTTGATTCCTGGAATCGTCTCAGAAATGACGGATCCAGAACCATATCAAAGGAAGATGACGAACTTAATCATCAGATAATAGTTCAGTATCGTGCTTATCTTCCCAATTATAAACAGACCAGCCCCACGGACGGTCAGATGTCACTCGGAGCTCTCGCGGAAGAAGCATTAACATATCTGGCCAGATACTATGCGGTAAAAAACGAGTTCGATAAAAGTGCAACCAACTTCTTCTTTAATATCAGATATACCTCAAAGGGTAAGGAAGTTGTTTTCACAAACGATCCCGAACGGACTGAAGAAGATATACGTTCCCTTCCGAGTTTTGCTTATGCGGATTCCAACTCACTCCAGGTATCCACAAGCTTCAGAAACATTCCTCAAAACCTTATCCCGCTTTTACAGGCCAGAAATCCATTTCAGTCAGAAAGCTCGCAATACCACTATTCTGTTGGCATAGATACCTCATTTCCCAATGATGATATCCTGAAAGAAAATGCAGAGATTTATAACAGCCGAAGGATTTCAAGTATATCAGGACTCCTGGTGCTTTCACTGTCCTCTATAGCTGCGATTTCATCTCTTGTATATCTTGCCCTTAAAACCGGACAAAGCGAGGACAAAGCGGATAAAAAGATCCATCTTTATAAGATTGATTACTGTCCCACAGAGATAATTGTTTCCGCTTTCTTTATCTGGGGCTTTATCGCAGAAATGGTATCGCCGCAGTTTCTTGAGTCTTTGGAAAATGTCATCGGTGTTCTTGACAACTGGGATTTCTGGACATCGGCATTAAGCTTTCTCCTGAAGTACATCGTGTTTGTTCCGATGCTGTTTTCGCTTATAAGAAATTATAAAGCGGAGCGTTTGTGGAAATCATCGCTGCTGAAAAAGATATGTGATCTTTTCGGGCATTATATCTTCAGTGCCGAGAAAACCACCTCCAGACTCTTCAGCTATCTCTTGTTTGTTCTGCCGAACCTTTTGGCATTTGCAATGATAGTTTTCCTTTTTGTCCGTTTCTATAAGATGGCAAGTCTCAATGCTTTACTGCTTGCCCTTGCTATACTTCTCATCATTCTGTCAATTGATTTTTATGCCTGGCACATAGCAACGGGTCTCAGTCATGCAGTTGATGAGCAGGTTAAGTCCGAACGATTAAAGGCAGACCTTATCACCAATGTTTCACATGACCTGAAAACACCTCTGACTTCCATAATTAGCTATGTAGACCTGCTTAAACGTGAGGAAATAGATAACCCGAGAGTTCAGGAGTATATAAAGGTTCTTGACCAGAAATCCACCAGACTTAAAACCCTGACGGAGGATCTTGTGGAAGCCAGTAAGGCAAGCTCCGGAAATGTTAAGATAGACTTTGCGGATATCAATTACAACGAAATAGTTGAACAGGCACTTGGAGAATTCGAAGACAAGACCCATGCCGCAAAGCTTGAAGTGATACTCAATTATCCGGAGCATCCTGTTATGATCTCTGCCGACGGAAGACATCTTTGGAGAGTCATCGAGAATCTCTTAAATAACTGCTGTAAATACGCTCTTCGTGAATCAAGAGTTTACGTAGATATCACTGAGGATGATGATTCGGGTACAGCAACCTGCACCATAAAAAACATCTCATCAAGGCCCCTTAACATTTCTCCCGAAGAACTCACGGAAAGATTTGTAAGAGGCGATGTAAGCCGTACAACCGAGGGTTCGGGTCTCGGACTCTCCATAGCAAAGAGCCTGACAAAGCTTATGAACGGAGAGCTTGTTATAAGCATTGACGGAGATCTCTATAAAGCATCCGTAGTCCTGAAAAAGGCTGTGAAAGAAGCAAATGATACAAAAGATTAAATCCTTTATAAACAAAAATAAGCTGTGTAAGCAGGTTTTGATGACCCTTGCCTCAGTCTTCATTATCACCTCAAGGTGCTATGCCGAAGGATGGCCTCAGGCTGACTTTGATATCGTATCAGACGGTGCGATCCTGATTGATGCAGATTCCGGTGCCGTACTTTATGAAAAGAATGCAACCACCGCCTATTATCCGGCTTCCATAACAAAGGTTCTTACAGCGATCCTTGTTCTTGAGAACTGTGATAATCTGGAGGACAAGGTCACATTTTCCTATGCAGCGGTAAATACGAATCTGGAACCTAATTCAACCATCATCGGTGCGGTGCCTGGTGACAAGCTTTCAGTGCGTGACTGTCTTTACGGACTCCTGCTTCATTCAGCCAATGACTGTGCCAATGCTTTAGCCGAATATATTTCAAAAACCAATGAAAAATTTGCAGATCTGATGAATGAAAAAGCCGCGGAGCTTGGATGTGTTAATTCTCATTTTGTAAATCCTTCAGGACTTAACGATCCGGAGCATTATACCTGTGCATATGATTATGCAAAGATCATGCAGTATGCCATAAAAAATGACACATTCCGAAGCATTGATGCCACACAGGCTTATACCCATGCACCCATAACAAAATATCCCAATGTTGATGACAGCGAGAATACCGTTTACGCCCATCATCATATGATGAGAAAAAGCTATTCGGACTACTATCCCGGAGTTTTCGCAGGAAAGACCGGCTATACAACATTGGCAGGTAATACCCTGGTTACGGCATGTGAAAGAGACGGCATGACTCTTATCGCTGTGATACTTAACGGTCATAGTGCACAGTACTCAGATACCAAAAAACTCTTCGATTTTGGCTATGAGAATTTCTATTCAATCAGTGCCCGGGAAAACGATAAGAATCTGAGTAAGCTCTCCAGCAATATGAAGGTTTATGGCATTCAGCTTATAGATTCAATAGGCTTTGATATCTCTCCCTCATATCATATTACTGTCCCTAAAGGAGATACTATAGATGCTGTTACGGATACTCTTACCTATGATCTTAGTGAAGAAGAAAAATCCGACGGATCCTTCGCACGTATCGACTATAGTTACGGTGACAAGGAGGTAGGAAAAGCCTATATCAAATTAAGCGATAATTCTCTGAAGACCAA
>JAILDF010000146.1 GCA_024689585.1 Oribacterium sp. | reverse complement strand
CAGGTTACCCACGCGTTACTCACCCGTCCGCCACTCGCTTGAGAATCACTAGGTTTCATCTCTCGCTCGTTCGACTTGCATGTGTTAGGCACGCCGCCAGCGTTCATCCTGAGCCAGGATCGAACTCTCATATTAAATGTTTAGAGCTTACGCTCTTTAAGTTCTCTTCCCGTTCAAAACTAAGCTTGGCTTCTGTTTTGTCCGTTTTCTTTACTGCGATTGTATTATTCGCTTTAGACCTTTTTGGTCTCGCTTCGGATCTTTAAAAGATCCTCCGCTTCTGAATCTTCTTTATAGAATCTTCAGGGTCTGTGTATTAATCGATCTTTGATTTTCAAGGTTCTGATGAGATTCTAAAAATCTCGAGCGCAGAGGGTGGGGTTCGAACCCACGTGCCCTTGCGGACAAACGGTTTTCAAGACCGCCTCGTTATGACCACTTCGATACCTCTGCATATTAAATTCTTACTTAGAATCAAATGTTTTAAGTAATCTGTCGTTTTTGGCGACTTGCTTAATATATACTATCCCACTTTTCCCGTCAAGACTTTTTTAGAAAAAATTCATCTTTTGAATTAGAAATAAAAAAAGCAGTTCCCTTCGGCAAACGTTTCGGGAACTGCTTAGTATCATACATTAAATCTGGTCTCTGAATTTTATTTCTCCTGTGGAAGCATCCATGGAATCCACAATTGCCAGAGACTCCAGTTTATAACCCATATTTCGGATTATCTGTCCTCCGTTTTGGAATCCTTTTTCGATAGCTATTCCTATTCCCGAAACAGATGCTCCTGCCTGGTTTATGATGGATATAAGACCCTGCAGTGCACATCCGTTTGCAAGGAAATCATCTATTATAAGTACTTTATCATCCTTATTCAGGAATTTTTTCGATACTATAACAACATTCTTGTTCTTATGTGTAAAGGATTCTACTTCTGCCGTATACATTTCACCATCAAGGTTTACGCTCTTTGATTTTTTTGCAAATACAACAGGTACCCCGAAATGTCTTGCAACAACACATGCAATGCCTATTCCGGAGGCTTCGATGGTAAGAATTTTATTGATTTCAACACCTTCAAATCTTTTTGCCCATTCTATTCCCATACGGTCAAATAAATCAACATCCAACTGATGGTTCAGAAAACTGTCAACTTTAAGGATATTGCCTTCTTTTACAATACCGTTCTTTACTATTCTTTCTTCGAGGAAATTCATATTTAACTCCAATCCGCCGCTTTAGGCCGGCGGCACAAATAATGACGAAAAGAATTATAACATTATTACCTGTTAGGGTAAGGTACGAGCCAGGGTTAAGTGGAATCGTATCTAATCTGTAAAATAAGATTTGAAAAAACTGATTCAAATCTCTGTTCATTATCGTTCTTCTCTGAAATAGTTTGTTCCCAGGCTATGAGGAGGCTGGTTTTCACGCTTATTATGCATGCTTGTGATAACAAGAACAACCAATGTAACTACATAGGGGATCATTTTGTAGAGTTCCTTGTATTCCGTATGAGTTCCTGATGGCAGGTACAGATACAGTATATATAAGCCTCCGAACAGAATGGATGAGAAAATACCTACATCTGTTTTCCATATAGTAAAGATAACGAGAGCAATGGCAAGCCATCCTCTGTCACCGAAAGCATCATTTGACCATACTCCGCAGGCATAGTCCATAACATAATATAATCCGCCCAAACCTGCGATCATACAGCCGAGGCAGGTTGCGATGTACTTATACTTGGTTACATTGATTCCTGCGGCATCAGCAGTTGCGGGATCCTCTCCTACTGCACGAAGATGCAGACCTGTTCTTGTTTTCTTGAGGACAAATGCTGCGATAAGGGAAATGATTATGGCAACATATGCAAGAAAACCATAGGAAAGGAATATCTTACCGAACCAGCCTGTTGTTGAAGCCATGGGCAGTGTTTTACTGAAATACGCAGATGTCTGTGATAATGAAATCGAAGGTACATCAGCACCTGCAAGTTTAATGAGAGATCCGCCAAAGAAATTACCAAAGCCGATTCCAAAGGTTGTCATGGCAAGACCTGTAACATTCTGATTTGAACGAAGACTTACTGTAAGATAACAATACAGAAGACCCATCAGAAAAGAGCCTGCAAGGGAGCATAAAAGCGGAATAAAAACTGCAAGGAATCCGTTTAAATCCCCCGATGGAACAGACTGCTCATAGAAAAAGGCTCCTATAACGCCGCAAATGGCTCCGACATACATGACTCCGGGAATTCCGAGATTCAGGTTTCCTGATTTTTCTGTTATGGTTTCTCCGGTACTTCCAAATAAAAGTGGAATGCCCTGCTGTACCGCTCTGGGAATAAAAGCAACGAGACTAAACATTATGCATTCTCCTTTCCGGAATCTTTACGAAACCTTACTTCGTATCTGATGAAGAACTCACAGCCGATGATAAAGAAAAGAATTATTCCTGTCAGAATATCGGCAAAACTTTGGTTTAATTCAAATGCTGTGGAAATTTCACTGGCACCTCTGTCCATAAAGATGATCAGAAGACTGGTGAAAATCATTCCGATAGGATGGAATTTGGCAAGCCAGGATACCATAACTGCCGTAAATCCCTGTCCATTGGTTATGGTTGTGGTGATGGTGTGGTTGATACCGCCAACCAGAAGCAATCCTGCCAGTCCGCAGAGAGCACCGGAAAGAATCATGGTTCTGACAATTACCTTTTCCACCATGATACCTACATATCTGGCAGTATTAAGGCTTTCTCCCACAACTGAAATTTCATAGCCCTGTTTTGTGTACTTGAGGTAAACATACATACCTGCAGTGACGATAATGGCCACAAGTATACTGAGGAGATATTTGTTTCCTATGTTAGGAAGCCACCCGATGTTTGAATTCTGGTTAATGATTCCGATCTTTCCGGAACCTTTGGGCACTTCCCAGACTATGGTGAAGAAAGCAACAAGCTGTGTTGCTATGTAATTCATCATAAGGGTTGAAAGTGTTTCGTTGGTGTTCCAAAGTGCCTTAAAAATTGCGGGAATAACACCCCATATCGCTCCTGCAAGCAGAGATGTAACTATCATAAGCAGTATAACAACTGCATTGGGAAGTTTGTTTTCCAGGGTGATCATACATGCCGCAGCTGAAAGACCGCCCATCAATACCTGACCTTCGCCTCCTACATTCCAAAACTGCATTTTAAATGCCGGAGTGAGAGCCAGAGAAATGATAAGTAAAACTGCCACATATTGGAGAGTTATCCAGGCTTTTCTCTGGGTTCCGAATGCACCCTTGAAAATTGTTGCGAATATGGAGATAGGATTGTCACCGGTGCAGATCATGGTCACGATACCGCAAACTATGAGTGAAATCACAATAGCGATAATTCTTATGGTCCAGGCTGTTCGTCTGTCTGCATCTGCTCTCTTTGATATATAAAAACGAGGCTCTTTATTCTTCATTGGCATTACTTAAGCCTCTCCTTTCTGTGTCATCATGGAACCTAAAGTATACTTATCCGTGGTTCTTCCATCTACGATTCCGGTTACCCTGCCTTCGCAAAGTACAAGGATTCTGTCGCAAAGTTCTACAAGTACATCCAGATCTTCGCCTACAAATATAACAGCTGCACCTAAGGCTTTCTGCTGATTGATAAGGTCATAAATCTGGTAAGAAGAATTAATGTCCAGACCTCTTACGGCATAGGCTGTCAGAAGGACTCTTGGCTCAGAGGCAATCTCACGTCCCACCAGAACCTTCTGAACATTTCCTCCGGAAAGCTGTCTGACCGGAGTGTCAAGGTTGGGAGTTGCCACTTGAAGCTGATCCACAACCTTTTCTGCAAGATCACGGGGAGTCTTCTTATCTGTAAAGAATCTGGAACTACCTTTCCTATAGGATCTCAGCATCATATTGTCAGCGATATTCATGTTGCCGACGAGACCCATGCCCAGTCTGTCCTCAGGAACGAAGGAAAGCTTTACGCCAAGCTCGGAAATCTCTCTTGGAGACATACCCAGCAGCTCTTCTGTTCTGCCGTCTCTGTGAATGTAAGTGATCTTTCCTTCTTTGACTATTTCGAGACCTGCTATAGCACGAAGCAGCTCCTTCTGTCCACATCCGGAAATTCCTGCTATTCCGAGAATCTCGCCTCTGTTTGCCGTGAAGGAGACATTATCCAGCTTGACAACACCTTCTTCATCAAGAACAGTAAGATTTTCTACCTTTATTCGAGGCTGCGGGTCAACAGGTTCAGGTCTGTCAATGTTAAGAGAAACCGCGTGACCTACCATCATATCGGTCATTTCCTTTATGGTAGAATCTGAGGTCTTCATATCACCGATAAACTCTCCCTGACGAAGCACCGCTACTCTGTCGGATATACTCTGAATCTCATTAAGCTTATGAGTTATTATGACGATGGATTTGCCATCTTCCTTCATATTGCGCATTACCTGGAAAAGGTGCTCGGTTTCCTGCGGGGTGAGGACGGCTGTGGGTTCATCAAGAATAAGAATCTCTGCTCCTCTGAAAAGCACCTTTACGATTTCCACTGTCTGTTTCTCGGAAACCGACATATCATATATTTTTTTATTGGTGTTGATCTCGAATCCGTATTTATCACAGATTGCCTTGATCTTTTTTTCTGCGTCCGCAAGATTCAGTTTTCCATCAAGACCCAGCACAATATTTTCAGTCGCATTGAAAATGTCTATGAGCTTGAAATGCTGATGAACCATTCCTATACCAAGGGCAAATGCATCTCTCGGTGAGTTGATGGTTACTTCTTTTCCATTGATTATGATCTGACCGGCATCCGGGTGATATATACCCGAGAGCATATTCATGAGGGTGGTCTTTCCGCTTCCGTTCTCTCCGAGAAGAGACAGGATCTCACCCTTTTTTATATCAAGATTGACATTGTTGTTGGCCAGTACTGTACCGACAAAGGTCTTTGTTATATTACGAAGTGATACTGCTATTTCGTTGTTATTCAAAACTGATGCCTTTCTGCTTTAAGAATCAGGTGGGTGTCAAAAGGATCTGCCGCCGGCTTATGAAGTGCAGCACCCTCACATCCCTGTGAACGGTGTCAATATTTTTAAAAACTGAAACATGGGAAAACCTTGCAGTAGGCAGAATATAAACCTTTGCTTAAGATTTCCCCATGTTGTTAAAAGTTATAGAATACTGATGTTTTTAGAATGCTGTATCAAGAAGTGTGATACCGTCGATCTTTAAATCAAAGTATGGAGCTGAACGGAATCCCTCACCGGACTCATCAAAGTAACCATCCTTGATAACTTCTGTGTCAGGTGTGTAGTCAGCATCTGTATCTACGTCAGCCATGTAGGATGTAAGAGCTGCACCGTCAACAGTGAAGGTACTTGTATCAAATACATGAACTGAGCCGGACTTGAGATCTTCTTCAGCCTTTGCAATGGCATCTGCAGTACCCTCAGCGGCTGCGGTACCAAGATCTGTAAGAACTACAGAACCTGTTTCAAGAGTTCCTGTCCAATCAGTTGCGATCTCTGTTCCGTTCTCAACTGAATCGATGATGTATGCATAGTATGGAGCCCAGTCAATCTTTGATGAAACGATGAATGTGTTAGGACATGCAGAAGCTGTGCTTCCGTTGTAGGAAACGTCAGGAACGCCTGCCTTTTCACAAGCTGTAGGTGCACCCATGGAGTCGGCATGCTGAGAGATAAGAACGCAGCCGTTTTCGATGAGCTTGTTTGCACCTTCCTTCTCTGCTGTCTCATCATACCATGAACCTGTGAAAGTAACTTCCATGGTTGTTGAAGGACATACAGAACGTGCTCCAAGGAAGAAAGATGTATATCCTGAGATAACCTCTGCATAAGTATAGGCACCAATGTAACCCATCTTAGCCTGATCTTCGGTGATGGCACCGCTCTCGATCATCTCATTAAGCTTCATTCCTGCAGCGATACCTGCAAGATAACGACCCTCGAAGATGGTTGCAAATGCATTGTGATAGTTTGAAAGACCCTCTGTATGAGCCTTTGTTCCTGTTGCGTGGCAGAACTGAACTTCAGGATATTCCTTAGCTGCCTCGATCATATAATCTTCATGACCGAAAGAGTCTGCGAATACGATGCTGCATCCGGCATCTGCAAGCTCGCAGGCTGCCTCATAGCACTCCTGTCCTTCAGGAATATTTGTCTTGAAAATAGGAGTTACGCCGGCTTCCTCGCAAGCCCTTGTAGCTGCCTCAATAAAGTTAAGGTCATATGTTGAGTTTTCATCATGCAGGAATATAAAGCCGACTTTAAGGTCTGATGCAGCTTTCTGCTCAGAGCCTGCAGCTTCTGTAGCCTTTTCAGCGGAATCCTTTGCTTCTGCTGCCGCTGCGGTTGTTGCATTTGCAGATGGTTCCTT
>JAILDF010000136.1 GCA_024689585.1 Oribacterium sp. | reverse complement strand
CATTATAGAAAGAGCCTCAAAGATGGTTGATAAGCTGATAGTCGGGGTTCTCGTCAACAGCTCTAAAACTCCGTTGTTTTCGATGGAGGAACGTGTTAGAATGATTGAGGATTTGACCCGGGATTATGCTAATGTCGAGGTCAGATCATTTGATGGCCTCACTGTGAACTTTGCAAGAGATTGCGGAGCGACAGTTATGGTCAGAGGGCTTCGTGCAGTAACTGATTTTGAGTATGAGCTTCAGCTTGCACAGACCAACAAGGTTATGGCGCCCGATATTGATACTATGTTCTTAACTACAAATCTTAAGTATTCTTATCTTAGTTCCAGTATGGTTAAAGAGATCGCAAGCTACGGCGGAAAGATTCATGAATTCGTACCGGAAAATGTAGAGAAAAAAATCAAAGAAAAATATATAAAATAATGTAAGGGTGGAATAGATAAATGAGCAGAATAGAACAGTTAATTGGTGAGATTGAGGAATACATTGACGGCTGCAAATTTCAGCCTCTTTCAAATACAAAGATTCTTGTAAATAAAGAAGAGATGGAGGAGCTTCTGGTTGAGCTCAGACTCAGAGTGCCCGATGAGATAAAGAAATACCAGAAGATCATTTCTCAGCAGGATGCTATTCTGGCTGATGCAAAGAGCCAGGCAGATGCTATGATTCTGGATGCGAAACAGCAGACTGAAGAAATGGTTTCAGAGAATGAGATCATGCAGCAGGCATACAACAAAGCCAATGAACTTGTTCAGCAGGCACAGGCACAGGCGGATCAGATCCTTGCCAATGCAACAGCCGAGGCAAACAGTGTAAAGGCCAGCGCTATTTCATATACAGATTCTATTCTTGCATCTATAGAAGCTCTTATGAGCAATTCTATTTCTGAGCAGCATCAGAGATTCCAGGCTATGCAGGATAGCATGCAGAAGACCTACAGTGTTGTTGTAAACAATAGAAGAGAGCTCAACAATGCTATGCAGTCTACACCATCACAGGCTCCTGTTGCTCCTATGGAGCCACAGTATAATGATGATTATGCTGCACAGGATGATTTTCAGCAGTAATCATAGGTAAAGAAGACTGTTTTAGAAGCGGATTCGGTTTAGATCAGTTTTTATCCGGGATTTCCTGAAACGATATTTAAAGAGTACTTTATGAAGATAGAGTACTCTTTTTTTCGTGTAGTAATAGCTTAGATAATTAAAACGTATGGCTTTACAAAATATTAAAATGTGCTACTACCGGTTATGGTGTATAATGATTTCATATCTTTACTAATAATATTTTGCCAGTAAATCAGTAAATTTTTTAAAATACAGGCCGGAGGACATATATATGCACCTAAATATATCGCTGGTGATCCGACTTTCCGAAGATAAAAGTACAGAATGCTTTGAAAACTATAAACCTGTAGTGAACCGGAGCGCAGATAATGACTATGCGTCTGATTTTAATGTGGTAAAAATCAATCCGGAGCATCCCGGGGATTGTCCCCGTAAATGTGATGTCATGGTAGTGACGGATGAACCGGATTTTTTAGCCGGACTTCCTTTTGGGGAAGACATAAAGCTTTATCCTGTGTATATAGGAGATTCTGCGGATGTGAAGGAACTCTTTTTGACAGGAAAAATCTATGATGTATGGCCGGAGAATGAGGATGATGATATAAGACGGGCACGTTTTGACAGGGTACTGCGCAGTATCAAGTCTGTTTACGATGCCTGGTTATATGAGAATATCCTGACCACCATGAACGATAGTGTTCCGGATATGATCTGGTTCAAGGATATGAAAGGTCTTCACTGGAGGGTTAATGATGCTTTCTGTGAGGTGGTCAAAAAAACCAAAGAAGACTGCCGTGGAAGAGACCATAGCTATATCTGGGGAGTTCCCATTGAGGAGGGCCTTGCCTGCCAGGATTCTGAGGAACAGGTAGTCAAAGCCGGAAGAACCTGCGAGTTTGAAGAACCCGTTAAAAAGGTAGAGGGGCTTAAACTGTTTAAAGTATATAAGTCTCCCATCTATGACAGATTTGGAGATATCGGCGGAACCACAGGCATAGGACGCGATATAACGAATTTCAACAATATGGGACTTGAATTATCCCTGCTGGTTGAAAATATTCCTTTGCCCATACTTATCCTTACAACTGACAGAAAAACCGTAAGGATGAATGCACTGTTCGGAGATACCTTCATTGGAAACATGGTGGTTCCTGAGTTGTTTGAATATGAAAAATGGAAAGAAATACATATGAGAACAACCAATATCCTCGAAGAAACAGATGAAACTGTCAGATTCGAGGCTTCTGTGAAAATTGGCGGCAGAAAGCATTTTTATGTGGTGAATGAAAAACGTATATGTGATTATTTCGGCAATACTTCAGGTTATTTCTGCTTCTTCCGTGATGTAACGGATGAGAAAGTATACGAAAAACACATCATTCGTATGGCCAATACAGATGCCCTTACCGGCTTATATAACAGAAGATATTTTTATGATTATATAAAAGAGCATTCAGCCAATGAGATGACACTTTTATATATGGATCTCGACTTTTTCAAGACTGTCAATGATACCTTCGGACATACCCGTGGAGATGAAGTCCTGAAGAAAACAGCTGATTACATAAAAGAAATCTATCAGGATGGCATTTCGGCAAGACTTGGCGGTGATGAGTATGCCGTGATTCTTCTCAGAAAGATGGAGAAGGATGAGTTTGACAGGAAAGAGAAGCTTCTTCAGGGAAAAGTCAAGGCACTCTTCAGAAAAGACAACACGAAGGATTTCCCTGTTACCATAAGCGTTGGAATGATAGTATCGGAAGGCGGCTCCAGCAAGGGCAAATTCGATATAGATCAGTTCCTCTTTGATGCCGACAAAAAGATGTATGAGGCTAAGAGGAAGCATCATTCAGAGAATAAACAGACTGAAACATGAGTAATAGTTCAGCCGGTGGACCATGGGGACGGGCTGAATTGTTACAAACACAATCCATGTCTGAACAGGCTTACGACCATACCGGGATAGTACGGTGCCGGTCAGTAAAATAAAAAAATGAGACGGTTCTCGCCGTAGAACCGTCTCCTTTTGCTTTTGAATTTAAAAATCCGGGAACCACCTCATAGTGGTCCCCGGATTTTTGCAAGATGTTCATAGGGCAGGATGAGCCTGCCTTTATAAAGACCGCAGCCGTCATTCATGGTATTGTTATCCAAAGCGTTGAACATGTTGACATTAACTTTGGCTAAATCTAAGTTTCTGAGTTCGATGATGCGGTTATAGGCTTCGTCAAAGTAAAGGTTTTCGCCAACAGGAATAGTGTTCCTCTGAACCAGAGGATTCTCCTGCTTTTTCTCGTAAAAATAATGGTTTGCCGTACCTATCTCGGCATAGTCATCCATATCCTTTGTTCTTAGCTGAACTTCTGTGAAATTTCTGGAAATTCTGTCATAAAAGGTAATATGCAATGAGCGGTATCCTGAGGAACGTGGATTAACTATATAATCCCTGTAATAGGGCATGACTGCACCGGACAGTAAGGGAGAAGTGTTTGGCTGTTTCAGATTGGCAAGCTCTGCGGTGAAACCGCGTTCTTCAAGAAACTCCGGCAGAACATTAGCCATCTCATACAGATACTTCAGTTCTTCTGTCTCGAGATCCTGTCCTTCCGAACGATTGCTTGAAGGAAGGGATAGGACTATCCTGTAGGCGATAAGATCCCGGAAATTGTTCACCTTTGCCTTAAGCGCCGAAATAGGTGGATATTCATTGTGCTCAAGATAATAATCATAAATAAACTGCACGATGTAGCCGTTGAATTTCTTTTCGGCTCTTAATATGGATTTGATGCGTCCTTTTAAATTAAAGGATAAATAAGGATACTTTTCGGACAAATATATGTAGAAGTCCTGGATACGCTGGGATTCAGACGTAAGGAATTCATTATGTTCAAGGATTTCCGACAGCTCCAGTAAAAAATTACAATGAGCGATATCCAGCTGATTCCGGGTCAAAAGAGCATCTTTTTTCAGATCTGCACTGTACTTATGCAGAATTTCCAGAACAGTATAGCCTTCGTACAAATAATCATTAAGTTTAACCATAGCTAATTATAAATTAAAATTTTTTTCTGAATCAGTTTTTGTATATGTTAAATGATGTTTATACAAGTAGATATTATCATACTTTGGTAAATCGTTCAAAAAATGTGAAATAAATATTCAATAATAGGATATATTTTCGTAAAATGTGCCGACATATACGTATATGACAGTGAAAATTTTTTCCGATTTGTGGATATGAAGGTTCAGGATGTTCCGGCCGCATTCCGGAAGCTGTTTGTTGGAAGAAAACTGAGATTTACTTTTAAAAGGATTTTGTGATGAATGAGTATAATGTCATTGAAAACGGGAACAAGAAAACCGGTAGCTGGTATGGTTTTACACCTTTATCCGTTGTAGGTGATGTTTTAGCATACGCAGAAGATGTTTTGGGCAAGATCAAGACCGATCTTGATTATCCAAAGCATTCTTTGGTTTATTTTGATTTCACCATTTTTGATCCTTCCACTGACAGTCAGGTGACAAATCAGGACAGCAAGACTATGGAGGACTTGTTTTCTGTTGTTCGTGACCTTTTTAAAGATGAACATATTTCACGTCTTTCTGTAGATAAATATATTTTCTGTTCTGAAACCCTTGAACTTATTGAAAAGCTTGAAAACCTGAATACGGCTGTTCTTTCTGTGGAAAAAGGAGAGCTCATTCGGCTTAATGCAGGAATCTATAATATGAGCGCAGACGATATTGCTGTTATGATCGATTGTGATCTTGCAAAGATTGCCTGTGACCATATAAGAGATGATCCTGACAGGTTTTATTGCGTTTATAAGCCGGGATTTGACAAAACCGATGCCCTTGAAGGCTATATTCTTGACAATGTTGATTCAGCATTGGCCTCAGGCAATATCGAAGTCTATTATCAGCCTATCATCAGAACTCTTTCGGGAAGAGTTGCAGGGGTTGAAGCATTGGCCCGCTGGACCGATCCTGTAAAGGGAGTTATTCTGCCCCTTAGATTTATCGGTGCCCTGGAAAATAACGGACTATCCTATAAGGTTGACGAGTACATCGTTTCAAAGGTGGCAGACAGCCTGAGAAATCAGCTTGATGCAGGCAAGGAGGTTGTTCCTGTTTCTGTCAATATCTCGAAATCGGATTTTGATGCTACGGATCCGGTGAAGATGATAGTTGATACTTTGAACGAAAGAAATCTTGACCACCATCTGATCAATGTGGAAGTATCCGAAAAAGTATTCTTCGACAGTACAGAGCATATGAAGGATGCAATAGAGCGTTTCCATAAGGAAGGCATCAAGGTTACCATAGATGATTACGGTACGGGCTATTCTTCTCTGAATGTCATCAAGGATTACGATTTTGATGAACTTAAGATAGATATGGAGCTTCTTCACAGTACAGGTAAAAAAGCCAGAACCATTATCATCTCAACCATAAAGATGGCTAAGGAGCTGGGTATACATACCATTGCAGAGGGAGTTGAAACCGATGAACAGCTCCGATTTCTTAAGAGCGCCGGCTGTGAAAAGGTTCAGGGGTACTATTACAGTGAACCTCAGTCCATGAATGTTTTTTACCAGCATCTGGCTGATATCAATATTCCTTCCGAAAACAAGGCTATTTCTGAATTCTATGACAAGGTAGGTCTGGTTGATATCATAAGCAGCCAGGCCATGGCATTGGTGGGCCTTAACAGAAACAAGTTTAAAAAGCATTTCTCCAATGTGGTTTACCAGCAGTATGAAAAGAGTCTTTTGGAGGAACTCAGGGCAAATGTTATAGACCGGACAGATATAGATGAGTTTCCTTACGGACTGGATCTTTTAAATACGGCTTATAAAGCTATGGAGAGCAAAGAGACTGAGGAAGTCACCTTTGATTCCACAGGATATCAGTTTAAGTTCTCAGTATCACTTATTTCGTCTTATGACGACTACAATATGTTTCTGGTTGGCCTGGATGTCTCCAGCTTTGACAAGAGATATGGGATGATTATGCCGGATTCATATGAGGATGTTCCTGTGCCTTTTGCTATATACCGTCCTGTTATGAATGAGGATAAAAGCAAGGTTGTGGATATGAAATATGTATTCATCAACCGGAGGTATGCAGACGAAGCGGGAAAGAGTCCCGAGGATATTGTGGGCAGGACTTATCTTCAGCTTTATCCGGGATCTGATAAAAAGTGGATCGAGATACCATATCAGGCCCTGGTCAACAACAAGATAGTTAAGGAAAAAATGTTTATAGACCCGCTGGGAAAATGGGCCGAGTTTACTATCATGCCATCCTCCATTCCAGGTTGCTGTTCTGTGGCTTTGAATGTTTTGGACGATAAGACTTCCAGGAAGGAGCAGATTGCCCAGAATGCCATCACGGATGATGTTATCGTAAGTGTTGCCAAGGTTCTGAACGGCGATAAAAAATTCCATGAGGCCATGAGGGATGTTTTCTACAGGGTTCAGCATGTTGTTAATGCTGACCACCTGTTCATTATGAAAAAGAACGAAAGCATTCTGGATAATGCCTATGAGTGTTATGGCGAAGATATGATGTTGTCGGAAGACAAGGTAGAGGAAGGTATTCCTTATGAGGTTGTTGGTAAACTGTGGAGGAAATTTGCCAGAAATAAAACGTATATATTTATAAACGATATAGAAAAAGTAAAGGCTATGGGCGAGGAGATATATGAGGGATTCAAGTCACAAAAGATTGAACAGTTCTATGCATTTCCTTTTTACAGTCGTGCTGAGCTCACCGGTTATTTATGTGCGATAAATTGTAAACCAATAAAGGAAATAGATATAAACAGACTGTTTGAAACTATTTCATTCTTTATAGGAGCTTTTATTTCAAACCATAACTATGAACAGCTGATCAATTACGATGCTCTCACCAAAGTCAATAACAGAAATGCCTTTATCGATAAGGAAGAAGATCTTATGGAAAATGAGGTTTCTGTGGGAATTGTCATTACGGACCTTAACGGTCTTAAGGAAGTAAATGATAACGGCGGTCATATGATGGGTGACAGTTTTATAAAGAATACCGCAGATTTTCTATCCGAGATTTATGGAAGACAATATGTCTACCGAACCGGAGGAGATGAGTTTGCTGTTCTTATACCTTCAATTGATGAAGATGCTTTCAAAGAAAAAAGCGATCAGATTCTGAAGGAGCTTGCCGGTGAAAATGCACCGAATATTTCTGTAGGATTCGAATGGTGCAGTAATGCTTCCGAACTTAAGTGGTGTATAAAGAAGGCTGATGACATGATGTATAAGAACAAGGCTATTTACTACACCAAACATGACAGAAGACATCCACACATATACAACTGAAATTAAGAAGGAGAGTTTTTCTCTCCTTCTTTTGTTATCCACCGGTGGATAAGTGGAGTCAAAAAGAAGGAGAGGGTTTTCCTCTCCTTACTTTCTGCTATTTCAATTTAAAGTCTTTTGGGAAATCATCATAGAACAATGAAAGATATCTGGGGGTTCCCTTGATGCCAAGCTCATCCAAAAGTTTTGCGAAAATCTCATCCAATTCTTCTTTGGTGAGATTTTTGTCGGAATCCGTCATCTCCCAGGGATATTGAGGCATCCACAGGAGACAGTCTCCGAAGGATTCCTCTCCCACGAAACCAAGAAAACCGGTTGTGCCATGGTCTATATTGAGAACCAGGCCCATTATGTAGGGGAAAAAGTCCATGCCATGGTCATAAAGTACAGATTCAAAATCATTGTCACTTATCTTGTTATCATAATAAAGCCAGCCCAGTATATCATCCAATTCAACTTCGGGATAGAGACTTTGAACGATACCTCTGTGCTTTGTTATGAAGCTGATGACATTTCCGCAGGTGAGATCATTAAGCTGGATGCCATACCCGCTTATGGCTCCTTTTCCGAAATCACGTTTGTTTATACCCATTTCACAACCCTTCCTTTATGAAATCTACATGATATTTCTTATTTGATTTTTACCCGTTCCAAAT